>JABLWX010000082.1 GCA_013178315.1 Candidatus Aminicenantota bacterium | reverse complement strand
TTTTAAGCCAGAAAGAAAAAGCGGTTAGTTCGAACTTTCCTGAAGAATTTTGAGTCTTTTCCAGGTCCACCGTTCGCCTCCGCTTTCCTTACCCGTTCGCAAGGCCGGGAGGCGAACTGCCAGTTCAGATGGCCAATACCGGAAGGCAGTTTCCCTCCCGACCGCTAATCATAAGCAGCCAGGAAAATACAGGCGAGGTACTATTGCTACCATCCGCCTCGCTCATCGGTCAGCTTGCCTCCTAAGCTTTCAATAGCTTTTTCTATAACTTCAGCTAAATTTACAAGCCTGCGGGAAAAAAGTCAACCTCGATAGGCTGAATTTTTTTACTTAGCCAGGCCGGATTTACCAGGCGGAGCAGAGGTGCTAGAAGATATTATCTGGACGTAGCACTCTGCTTTTTAAATTACTGATAATAAAGGGCTTTCCCTTGTGTTCGGCCCGATAAAGCCAAACCCGGAGATAATCAACCGGCAGGTACGGGTGCAAAACATTATGCAACAAAGCCTGAGTGTTCGGGGGCAAGAGACTTTGAGCTGTCAACGATGTGATGACAAAGGACGATGTCAAGAAATGATCGGGTTCCCCGAAATCATTGAAATTAAGGCGGTTATTCTGGTATATTTACTTTTCCTAATATTTAAAAAGGAGTGGAATTAAACATGAACGTATTTGTCTTAAATTGCGGCAGCTCATCAGTCAAGTTCCAGATCATCAACACCGACTTGGACATGTTTGAAACCGACAGCGACCGCCGGGTGGCCAAGGGACTTATCGAGAGGGTTGGCAGGGACGACGCCATTATCAACTTTGAAGCGGAAGGGCAGGAACCGGTTAAGACCATCGAGCCCATCCATGACCACCGGGAAGCCATCCTCAGGATCAAGAAGTGGATGGAAGACCCCAAGACCAAGATAAACGGCATCCACAGCTGGGACGACATCCACGCCATCGGCCACCGCGTTGTCCACGGCGGGGAGAAGTTCACCAAGTCAGTCAAGATTGACCAGGAAGTCATGGCCCAGATCGAAGAGTGCGCCGACCTGGCCCCGCTGCACAACCCGGCCAACCTCAAGGGCATCCACGCCTGCTACGAGATTTTCGGGGACAGGATTCCGCAGGTGGCGGTGTTCGACACGGCCTTCCATTCGACCATGCCGGAAGAAGCCTATCTCTATGCCATCCCGATGGAGTACTACGAGAAATACCGGATCCGTCGCTATGGCTTTCACGGCACCTCCCACCGCTACGTTGCCTACCGCTACCGCAAGCTGGTCGGAAAGCCGCGGGAAGAAGTCAACGTCATCACCCTGCACCTCGGTAACGGCTGTTCCGCCGCGGCCATCAAGAAGGGCCAGTCCATCAACACCACCATGGGCATGACCCCACTCGAAGGTCTGGTCATGGGCACCAGGTCCGGGGACATCGACGCGGCCATCGTGGAGTACATGTTCAACAAGGGCATCGGCAGCGTCACAGATATCTTCAACATCCTCAACAAGAAGAGCGGCATGCTGGGTGTTTCCGGCTTCAGCAACGACATGAGGGACATCGAAAAGGCCGCGGCCGAAGGCAACCACCGGGCCCAGTTAGCCCTCAAGATTTTCGCCCTCAGGGTCAAGAAATACATCGGGGCCTACATGGCCGAGATGAACGGCACCGACGCCATCATCTTCACCGCCGGTATCGGCGAAAACAGCGTCCTCATCAGGAAAATGATCTGCGAGGGCCTGGAGAACCTGGGAATCGAGCTGGATGATGAGCTCAACAAGCAGGCTGTTCGCGGAAAATGCATGAAGATTTCCAGGGAAAGCAGCCGGGTGGCCGTCTATGTCATCCCGACCAACGAGGAGTTGCTCCTGGCCAGGGACACGGTCCGGGTGGTCAAGGACGCGCCCCGGATTTGGTAAGAATAAACAAGACTTCAAGGAGGATAGAATGAGCGGAAGCAATTTTGTTAAAGAAATAAGGGAAAAAGCCGCTAAAAGGTTTCTTAAAATTGCCTTCCCGGATGCCGAAGACATCCGCACCGTCAGGGCAGCCCGGACCATCATCGCCGAAAAAATCGGCCAGCCAATCCTGGTCGGAAACCCTGACAACATCAAGAAGATTGCCGCTGAAAATAACGTTAAGGTCGACGACATCGAAATCATCGATCCGTTGACCTCAGCCTGGAAAGAAGAATTTGCCAACCACGTTTACGAAAGACGTAAGGCCAAGGGTCTGACCCTGGACCAGGCCATAGAGCTGGTGAAAAACCCGCTCTATTTCGCCGGCTGTATGCTGGCCAAGGATAAGGTGGGCGCGGTGGTCGGTGGCAATATTTCTTCTACCGGTGACGTCATAAGGGCAGCACTTTACACCGTGGGCACTGCACCCGGTATCCAGACCGTTTCCAGCTACTTCATCATGGTCTTCCCGGACAAGCTCCTGTGCTATGCCGACTGCGCCGTGGTCCCCAACCCGACCGATGCCCAGCTGGCCGATATCGCCATTACTTCGGCCAAGAACTTCCAGGCCGTGACCGGGCTTGAGCCCAAGGTGGCCATGCTGAGCTTCTCCACCAAGGGTTCGGCCACCCATGAGCACGTGGACAAGGTCATCAGCGCCACCAAGATTGCTAAAGAAAAAGCTCCCGACCTGCTCGTTGACGGCGAAATGCAGGCCGACGCCGCCCTGGTTCCTTCAGTAGGCGAAAGAAAGTGCAAGGGCTCTCCGGTGGCCGGCAAGGCCAACGTGCTGATTTTCCCCGACCTTGATGCCGGAAACATCGGTTACAAGCTGACCGAGCGCCTGGCCGGAGCCGAAGCCATCGGACCCATCGTCCAGGGTCTGAGCAAGCCCTACTGCGACCTCAGTCGTGGGTGTTCGGCCGACGACATGGTCAACGTGGCCGCCATCTGCAGCCTGATGGCCTGAGAACTTTATACTTAGAAAATTGCGGGGATTGGCCCTCCGGCCAATCCCCTTTTTTTAATTACCCGATCTTACCTCTTCCCTGGTAATAACAAGAAAGCTGCCTTGCGCTCAAATTCATCCAGATACTCAACGAGGTAATGTTCTTCAAGACCAACACACGGCAGGACGAAATAAACCCGTCCATCCTGACCAACTCCAAATAGGGTCGGAGCATAGTTGGGAATAAACTTTTTCCATTTTTTGACAGTCCTGACGGGAAACTCGACGCCCAGCGAGTTACGAACCTCCTCTATTGAACCGCCTTCATCCTCAGGAATGATACCGACCACTGATATCCCTGGCCGCGGTTGATTCAGAAGATCAATTACGCTTAGGCAGGGAGGACAACTTTTCCTGGAGAAAAACAGATAGAGGTTAAGCCTCGGCCCTTCTTTTGAGACATCCTCATTTTCAATCACCGGGAACCTGGCCAGAACCGGAGAGGCTTGTTCCCTGTAGATCACACTAAACAAGAACATTATAACTACCAGGCATAAAGCTAACCGCCTATTCATGTTTTAATTTGATATTTGTATATCACATATTTTGGGTGCTCCACTCCGTAGATAATTGAGCAAAGATAAAGGAGACGGTTATCTTTCTGATAATACAAAGGCACGATTCTCTCTTCTGAATAAAATGGCGTTAAAGGCTGTTCATATAACAGTTTTCCCGTGCGGTCGTAAACTTGCAAATATGGAGCGTAATAAAGAGTTTCACTTATCTTTTTCTCCCGGTTAAGGTAGATAACTCCAACAAAATCCCTGTCTGCGAAGATCCCCCCGACAAAAGAATTCTTTGTCATTATTTCTTCAACGATCTCAGGGGCTCTTAATAAGTCTTCCCTTAATTTTTTATTCAATACCACACGACGAAAATTTTCAGGTTCCTGTCCGAAAAACTCAATCTTTTCTGACCTAAGATTAATCTTAGCGACTTTTAACCGTACATCACTCACATGATAGGCAAAGTCTTCGCAAACATCTATAAACGAAAGAGAATAGATACCAGACACTTCGTTATTTACCTTCTCGTATTCACCTTTCGAATGGTGACCATATGTATACTCGACAGGCAAGAGGTATCTGGTGTTTCGGCCCGAAAAGCCCCTCATAAAAACCAGATATTTTTTCCCCTCCGATGAAATTGCGACTCCTGTGATCAGGATATTTTTATCATAAATTTTAATATTCCCGTTCTGTTCCCAGGCCAGAATTTCCGCTATTTTTTTGAATTCATAATTAGAAAGCTTTTCAAAAATGTGAATCCTGTGTTTTCCCGCATCTGAAACAGCAAGATATGGTTTTTGGTAATCGGGAAACCCCAGACCCCCAAATTCTTCGGGACCAGGCCCCAACTGGCCCCAGGCCCTGATAACCTGACCGTCTTCGTTAAATATTTTGAGCTGAGCCTTTTTGTCTCTAATATCTGTAAAAAGAAGATCTCCATTCTCAAGCACAACAAATGAAGCTGATTGATAAAGAGCGCCTTCGGCAATATTAATTTTCGAAAGATACTTGGCCTCCCAGCTCCATCCATAATTAAATAAATATAAACTCATAATCGCCATAAGGAAAAAAAGCTTTTTCATCTTATTTTCTCCTGGGGGAGTAGAAGAAGAGATTTCGATTCCCTAAGGGTCAACTATACAACAGTTAGACTCAGTCCAAACGCAGTAATATCGAATACCTCCTGCTGTATACAGATACCGACCACTTAAATCCCACCAGCTGGCAAGATACGTAGTTCCTGGCGTTATGGTTCCCCATATTGTGGTTGGAGCAGAGGCATAGCCTTTCGAACCGAAATTCAAGACACTTAGCAAAAGGCCCGCGGTGATTATAATCATATAGGCAAATGACAAAATTTTTTGCTTCATATAGCACCCCCTTTTAATAGATTTTATATCTTCTACTCCCCGCTGTTAAGAATAAAAAAAAAAACACCTTGTCAAGTACTTTTTTTCAGGTAGCTCCTGTTACCCAATTAAATGATTATATAAGTCTTTTCCTTATCTGACCGGGATTATGTTATCTTATACGCCATCAGCAAAGTCCGAAGAACTTGTCAGACCACTGATGCAACCTCAGCCGTGGCTGCTCGGCTGACGACATGGTCAACGTGGCCGCCATCTGCAGCCTGATGGCCTGAGAACTTTATACTTAGAAAATTGCGGGGATTGGCCGCCGGCCAATCCCCTTTTTTTAATTACCCGATCTTACCTCTTCCTTGGTAATAACAAGAAAGCTGCCTTGCGCTCAAATTCATCCAGATACTCAACGAGGTAATGTTCTTCAAGACCAACACAGGGCAGGACGAAATAAACCCGTCCATCCTGACCAACTCCAAATAGGGTCGGAGCATAGTTGGGAATAAACTTTTTCCATTTTTTGACAGTTCTGACGGGAAACTCGACGCCCAGCGAGTTACGAACCTCCTCTATTGAACCGCCTTCATCCTCAGGAATGATACCGACCACTGATATCCCTGGCCGCGGTTGATTCAGAAGATCAATTACCCTTAGGCAGGGAGGACAACTTCTCCTGGAGAAAAATAGATAGAGGTTAAGCCTCGGCCCTTCTTTTGAGACATCCTCATTTTCAATCACCGGGAACCTGGCCAGAACCGGGCTCGTTCTCTCCTTGTAATTCACGCTAAATAGATATATTAAGAACACAAATATCAGAACAAGTGGAGACCTTTTCATGGCTCGATTTTATATTTATAGAGCGTGTATTGGATTGCATCTTCCTTGTATAAAATCGAACATAAATAGAGGAGGCGATCTTTCCGATTATAAAAAAGCGGAATAAAATTTTCTTCTGAATAAAATGATGCCAGAGGCAGCGTATGCAGCGGTTTGCCCGAATGGTTATAAAGTTGAACATAGGGCACGAAATATTTCTCGTTTCCTATCTTCTTCTCGCGATTTACATAGATGATACCTACAAATTCTTTATCAGCAAAAAGTCCGCTAACAAAAGAACAGCTGTCAAACATTTTTTCTTGAGTTTCCTTCCCCTTTCTTGGATCAACCAGGGCTTCTCTGGTTCTTCTATCCATTGATAATGGTCTAAAATTGTTCGGTGTCTTGCCGAAGCTTTCTATTCTTCCTGATTTCAGGTCTATCTTGACTACCTTTAATCTAACACTGCTTATATAAAAGGCAGTATCCTCAAGGACCTCAAGGTACGAAAGCCAGGAAAGTCCCCGCACCTCTTCAAAAATTCTTTTGTGCTCGCCTTCTGACTTGGCACCAAACTTATATTCATTTGGCAAGACATACCTGGTATCCTTCCCTAAAAGATCTCTCATAAAGACCGCATAACCTCTATTATCTGAGGAAACAATATAACCTGTTATCAATAACTTATTTTTATCATATATCTTGATGGGACCGTTCATTTCCCAGGCCCCTATTTCGCCTAATTTTAGAAATTCTCCATTTCCAGATATCTCAAACAGGTAAATTTTACGTTTACCCGCGTCAGCTATGGCAAGAAAAGGGGGTTGATAATCAAGATAACCCAATCCATCAAATTCTTCTGGTCCCGGTCCCATTTTTCCCCAGCTCTTTTCAAGCTGGCCATTTTCATTAAATATTTTTATCTGATTATTTTTATCTCTGATATCTGCAAATATAAACTTCCCGTCTTCTAAAACTGCGAAATAGCCAGACACGAATAACAGTTCCTTGGGTATTTGAATTACCTTGATGAGCTTAATTTGCATGGGAAAGCAGATACCCGAGAGGACAAGAATGATACTTAGAGTTACAAGAATCGTTTTTTTCATGGTTTTCCCTTTTGGGGAGGAGAAAGAAAAGTACTTAGTTTGCGAAAACTATACAGCAAGGACTGGGCTCGCCAACACAATAATACTCACCATAGAGATGCCTGCCTAACCTTGCCAAATAATCTTGGTGAAGAATACCTGTCACTCTTTCAACTGTCCCCCAAATGTACTGTTCAGAATAGGCATTTGTAACGAAATTCAAAATACTCAATATTATCCCAAAAACAATTAAAATTGTATTTAGCGAAGTCAAGACTTTTTGCTTCATAGCAAACCCCCTTTTAATAGATTTTATAACTTCTCCTCCCCACTGTTAAGAATAAAAAAAATAAAACACCTTGTCAAGTACTTTTTTTCAGGTAGCTCCTGTTTCCCAATTAAATGATTATATAAGTCTTTTCCTTATCTGACCGGGATTATGTTATCTTATACGCCATCGGCAAAGTCCGAAGAACTTGTCAGACCACTGATGCAACCTCAGCCGTGGCTGCTCGGCTGACGACATGGCCAACGTGGCCGCCATCTGCAGCCTGATGGCCTGAGAAATTTATATTCAGAAAATAGAGGGGATTGACTCTCCGGCCAATCCCCTTTTTTTAATTACCCGATCTTACCTCTTCCCTGGTAATAACAAGAAGGCTGCCTTGCGTTCAAACTCATCCAGATACTCAACGAGGTAATGTTCTTCAAGACCAACACAGGGCAGGACGAAATAAATCCGACCCTCCTGACCAACTCCAAATAGGGTCGGAGCATAGTTGGGAATGAACTTTTTCCACCCAAAATACTTCCCCCCTATTACAGAAAAACCATATTTTTTGGCTGTCCATAAAAGGGCGTAATGGCCAAAGCTTTATTGCTGGCCTGAATTGGTCAGCCTGCCGTCGATTAAAGCCGGGGGTTTAAGGACTCAGGCATATCACAGTCAGACGCACCATTATTTCCGGTATGGACATAATATCGAGTTTCAATGTAGCGTATGAGACTGCTTTAGTCACTTTCGGCCTGGTATTCAGTTAGACTGAATCTACATCATCCCGGACAGGAACTCCAGAGTCCAGGCCGGAAGCAAACCTTGCCTTGAAAGCCCATCCATCGAGGCCCGGGAAATAAGAATTATGCCTTACCGGTTCGCCGGGCGGAGACCAGGGCGGCCAGGCCGATGGCATAGAACTTGGATTCCTCGCTATCGCCGCGGGATGTCAGAACACAGGGAGCGGTCGTTCCCATCACCAGGGCGGCCAGCCTGGCACCGGCCAGGATGGTGCAGGCCTTGTAGAAGACATTTCCGGCTTCAATGTTCGGGAAAATCAGGATATCCGCATCGCCGGCCCCTTCTCCCTTAAAGCCTTTAATGGCAGCGCTTTCCTTGGACAGGGCCAGGTCCAGGGCGGCCGGTCCTTCCACCCGGGCCCCTTTAATCTGGCCACGCTCGGCCATAACCTTGATGATGGCGGCGTCCACCGTCGACGGAACCTTCTGGCTGACGGTTTCTACCGAGCTTAGGATATAGGCATACGGGTTTTCAATACCCAGGGCCTGGGCCACCTCGATGGCGTAGCCCAGGATTTTAACCTTCTGCTCCAGGTCGGGCAGCACCAGGATGGCCACGTCGGAAACGATCAGCAGCTTGTGGTAAGCGGGAATCTCCAGCACCGTCACATGGGAAAGAAGCCCGTTGGGCGGAAGCAACCCGTTTTCCTTGTCCAGGATGGCCTTCATGTAATCCGGCGTGCCCACCAGGCCCTTCATCAGGATGTCGCCCTGGCCTTCGCGGACCATTTTGACCGCCTGTTTCAGGGCAGCCTTGTTGTCGGCCAGGTTGATTATGTTAAAAATGGAAGCGGAAAGGCCATGCTTTTCGGCCACCTCTTCAATTTTCTTCTTGTTCCCAACCATGATGACTTCGACCAGGCCCTCGACCTGGGCCCGGGAAACGGCCTCGATGGTGTGGGGGTCTTCCCCGCAGGCCACCACCAGCTTCCTGGCGGGTAGCCCCTTGGCCTCTGAAACGATATCTTCCAGTTTCTTGATCATGGTTTATCCTCCCTGATTTCATTTTCGTATATCCTGGCCTTTTCCTCGCCTCTCAGGACTCTAAGGGCCCCTTCCAGCAGGGCACTCATCTCGTCTTCACCGGGATAGAGGTAGAAGGGAGCGATAAACTGGCAGCGAGCCCTGACCATGTCCACGAAATCCCGGTAGTAAGCCAGGCCGCCGGTCAGGACTATGCCGTCAACTTTCCCTTCGAGCACCGTGGCCATGGCCCCGATCCACTTGGCCACGTTGTAGGCCATGGCCTGGATAATCAGGGTGGCCTTCGGGTCGCCGTTCTTGACCATTTCCTCCACGGCTCTCATGTCGTTGGTCCCGAGGTGGGCGACGATACCGCCTTTCCCGGCCAGCATCTTCTTGATCTCGGGCTTGGTATACTGGCCGGAGAAACAGAGCTCCACCAGGTCGGCGGCCGGCAGGCTTCCGGCTCTTTCCGGGGCAAACGGCCCGTCGCCATTGAGGGCATTATTGACGTCAACGACCTTTCCTTTTTTATGAGCGCCGACACTGATCCCGCCACCCATATGGACCACAACCAGGTTCAGCTCTTCATAAGGTTTGCCCAGGTCCCTGGCCGCCTGGCGAGCCACCTTCTTCTGGTTAAGGGCATGCAGGATGCTCCGGCGCCTGATCATCGGCAGCCCGGTTATCCTGGCCACCTCCTCCAGCTCGTCAACCACCACCGGGTCGACGATGAAGGCTGGAATGTTCAGTTCGCTGGCAATGGTGTGGGCAATCATGGCCCCCAGGTTTGAAGCATGCTCGCCCTGGACCTCGGCCCTGAGGTCTTCCAACATTTTTTCCGTCACGGCATAGGTCCCGCTCGGAATGGGTCTCAATAGGCCGCCCCGGCCAACCACGGCCCGGAGCGATTCCTTTGGAAGGCCGGCCCTGGCCAGCTCTTTCAGGATGACTTCTTTACGGAATTCGAACTGGTCAATGATTTTGGGATATTTCTGGATTTCTTCCAGGGGATGGGACAGGTTGACCTTGAGAATCTCTTTTTCATCGTCAAAGACAGCGATCTTGGTTGAAGTTGAACCCGGGTTGATGACCAGAATTCTCCACGACATTATTACCTCCCGATGATTGCCGAACCGTAAGAAAGTTAAAGATTACCAAGCAAATAACCTTCTGGCGGAATTCAGGTTTTGCCTGTTTTAAGAAAAACTATTATATACGATAAAAAGCCCTGAAAAAAAGTAGAAAACTAATTTTTTTTAGCTCGAGGCAGGCCGGGAAAGGTCGAATTTCTTTACCAGGAGGTGGGGGTGGTAGGAGAGCTTTGATTGGCGTAACCCCGGAATCCCGGCATCCTGTTCCCGGTTTATGTACTTGAATTCCTTCCAGATGGTCCTGGCACATTCCCGGTTAAGGAATTGATGTAGGCCGGCAATTTCGCGGCTGGCCAGCTCCACGTGCACAACCGCAGTTTCAGCGTTTAGCTTCTCGCCAAGACAAAAGCCTTCGACCTGGCCGTTGATGATGGCCACCATCCCGGACAGCCCCATGGCTTCAAAATTTCCCAGGGCTTCCTTTATGGCCCGGGAGGCAGCCCGGCCACGCTCATCCATAACCCGGTTTTCTTCGGGGCTGTTGGCCTCCCAGCGATCAACCAGCCTCAGGCAACCACCTATTTCTGATCGGGCCAGAGGCCTCAGCTCTGGCTGAAAATTTTTCTCAAACTTCTTGATCTGATTTCTCTTGCCGTCGTATTTTTTACCTTTCAGATTACACAGGTCTTCGGTCAGGTAAACATAGTCAAAATTATCGCGGTCTTCCCTGACCTGGTACTTTGCCCCGATCTTCTTAAGGAACTTTTCCGAAACGCGGGAAAGTCGCGGAGCCACGGACAGGCAGGCCTCGACTGTCTCTTCCAGGCGGCTGTCCCCCACCGGCTCCAGGAAGTAGGCCGGCTCATCGGGCGGCTGGCAGAAAAGGCAGAGGTTCCCGTTGATCAGAGTCAGCTGCGGCCTTTCCCAGTGCCGCCAGATGTAGAGGTTGGCAAAGGTCAGCTCGCAAATTTCAGGCTGGAAAGCTTCGAAATACTTATTAACTTCGTCCAGGTCGGCCAGCTCTACCGGTTTCATCTGGGGGAAGGAAGGAATCATGTTGCACCTGTTATGGAGTAATTGCCCGATTTTCAGAAAAACTTGGTTTAAGGGCAGACCCTCTTTCAGGAATTAAGAAAGGCTTGATTTCCGAATCCTCCAAGGCCGGATGGTCTGAATTATTGGAACAGCTATCCATTATTAACATTTTTGTCTGCTTTCCGGAGCAGGACCACGCACTTATCCCGGTCACAGCCCGCGCACCAGGCCGGGTCCTTTTTCAGGACTTCCGGCACTTCTTCCACCCGGGCAAAACCCAGCTTCTCGTAGAAACCCGGGACAGTGGTCAGGAGATAGACATTTCTTCCGGCCAGGTTCTTCAGGGCTTCCTCCACCAGCCTTTTCCCCACACCCATATCCCGGTACTCTTCCAGAACGCCCACGGCCACCAGCTCCAGGAATTCGCCAAAGTCCCGGATCCCCAGAATCGCGACTATCTTTCCCCGTTCTTCGGCCACAAAGAAGGAGTCGTTTTCCATGCCGGCATAGTCGAGGGCCAGCCGCCAGGCAATCCTGACGACGTAGGGCATATCCTGTGGAGAAGCTTTTCTGATTATCATTTTGATTTAAGATTATACCAGAATTAAGGCCTGTTAATAAGGCTTCAAAAAGAATCGACCGGCTTTGAAAACTATGGTTTATTTCTTATTCAAAGTAACCGGTTTCAGCAGCAGGTCCTGGTAGTCGTAGCTGAAGTCCACGTCGGAGGAAAAGGGCAGCATCTTCACTTCTGAAATTTTTCCCTCGTGGTCGAGATTGAAAGTAACGAAGGCATCGGCCCTCAGCTCCCGGTCAAACCAGCGGGCCACAAAGGTGTCGTAATGCCAGTGCTCCAGCTTTCCATAAAGTTCCGGGCTGTGCTTGAACTGCATGGTCAGCTGTCCGTTTTCCAGTTTAATCTCAACCTCGCCGTACCAGGCATCCCGGTAAAGTCCGGCATATTCCTGGAGGGGCAGGGAAGGCCTGGTGTCTTTCTTCCTCGAAGCATAGATTTTATCCAGCTCTTCCTTCGACCTCCGGGCATTTCTCTCGTTAAATTTTCTGTAGGCCTCAACCCAGTCAAATTTCGGGGCCTTCAGGTAATAATCAACAATCTGGTAGGTCAGGGAAGAAAAAGCCGCCGTGGACTCCTGGTTGGTTAGCACGGTAACACCCAGTCCTATCTCCGGCATCAGCCAGACCTGGGAAACATAGCCCTCCAGGCCTCCGGTATGAGTGAGGACTTTGTAGCGCCGGTAATCGCGAATCCTCAGCCCGAGAGCATAACCGTTGAAATTCATGGCCGCGGGTTCCAGCTCCGGCGCCGGCTTGGAGACAGGTATGGGAGTGGCGATGTTGGTTATCTCATTCAGCGCTCTTTCCGAAACCAGCTGGCTGCCGTCGGCCAGTTTTCCGTTATTAAGCAGAACCAGCATCCACCTGGCCATGTCCTCGGCACAGGAATTTATTCCGCCGGCCGGGTTGACGTTTTCGGTGAGATAGAGTGTCTTTACGGGTACGGCCTTTCCTTCGAGCGGAACGTGTGGCCAGGCCCTGTTTTCTTCCTTAGCCACCAGGGCACAGCTGGTGTTGCTGAATTCCATTCCGACTTTTTTCTGAATCTTTTCCCGGACGAAGTCTTCCCATCTCAACCCGCTCACCCGCTCCAGGAGTTCACCGGCCACCACGAACATGATGTTGTTATAGGCATAGCGGGTCCGGAAGGAGCTGCTGGGCCTGATGTATCTAACCCGCCTTAAAATCTCCTCCCGGTTGAGGTCTGAAGCCGGCCAGAGCATCAGGTCGCCTGCTCCCAGGCCCAGGCCGCAGCGGTGGCAGAGAAGGTCGCGGACCGTAATTTCGCGGCTGACGGCCGGGTCATACATCTGGAAATCAGGCAAGTAATCTATGACCGGGGCATCCCAGCGAATTTTCCCCTCGTCCACCAGCATGCCCAAAGCTACAGCCGTGAAGACCTTGCTGTTGGAGGCGATGCCGAAGAGAGTCCGGGCATCAACCGGGTCCGGTTCGCCCAGCTTTTTTACTCCGTAGCCTTTGGCCAGCAGCACCTGGCCGTCTTTGACGATAGCCAAACTCAGCCCAGGCACTTCAAAGGTCTTCATCACCCGGGCCACGGTGGCTTCAAGGTCAGGCGGCAGGCTTGCCTTCTGCGGAGTCCTGGTCCCCTGGGCCAGCGCCGGCAGTCCGGCAGAGACCAGGGTTAAGAGAACAAAGACCAGCAAAAGGGACGTCCGGGTGCGTCTGGTTAAGTATGACCACGCATTATTCCTGCATTTCATTTCAACCACCTCCAATGAAGGTAAGAGATCATGTTTTTATAACAGGCCGATTTTAACATTTTTTAGGTGTGGCTAAAAAATATTTCCCAGTCCCGGAAAATTAAAAAAAAATCAATCACCTTACAATAATTCAGTAAAAGGACCTCAACAAACGAATAACAATACCCAGGATGTTTATTATTAACCACGGGGCACAGTTAACACTAAGCATCCGGATAAAAAACCTTTATCCGTTCCAGAGGCCATAGCCCGGCCTGCGAAGTCCATCCCATGCAACCCGATGCCTGGCAGAACCGGATCCGGGCCAGCCCCCCAGCCTGCCTGAAAATTAAAGGGGGCCTACCTCCGGCAGGCTTTGCGTGTGCCCAGGATACCGCCCTGCAGGAACAAGCCTGCTCCCAGGACAAAACCAAAGTTATACCAGTTGCCGTTGTTGTGGACTTCGTAAATCCTGACATTCTTGCTGAACAGGGAAACGATGAAGGTAATGGGCGAAATTAGCCCGTGCCAGAGTCCCTTCCAGAACCCGGCTACCTTGCCCTTGGCGCCGGGCGTCTTTTCCAGGTCATTTGGACCCGGGGCACAACCGGTCAGCAACAGGAGGACACACAGCAGGAGGCAGACCATGGCAATGGTTTTCATAACCTCTCCTTTCTAAGCTAAGACCCTTGCCTTCTTATATCCCTTAATTATCCAGGGCTGTCAAGTGATAATTAAGGTGGAGTTTAATGCCGTACAGCCATCCCA
>JABLWX010000081.1 GCA_013178315.1 Candidatus Aminicenantota bacterium | reverse complement strand
GAACCGGTCCAGAACTATGCTGGTACCAGGTAACTCCTTCTCCACCGCAGCGATAAATCCAGGCTTAATATCAATACAGACCTCCTCGATTTTTCCCCTTATAGAACCAGGTATCTGGCTCAAAAACTGCCGCAGTGTCTCCTGCCGCTCATCCGGTAAGACCGTAATTACCTTCCTCCGTCCCAGATTGGTAACAGTTATCACTAAATCCCGACCACGAAAACTGTGTTCGTCTATCCCTAACCATTGAACTCAGGCCAGACCTTCCGCTCTTTTTGATATTGATGTAGATACCCGGTCCTCTTGCCGCAGTGAGGACAGCTGCCTGTCCTCCGCCTTAATTCTACCCTGATTAATACCTCCACCCCTGCACTCCAGACCCCCCCTGACTTATATCCTCGTAAATTCAGGAATTTCAGCATAAAATCTCTGATGCTCATTGTGGTAGGTTAACTCCTTTCCTGAGATGTTATTCATCAAGGAGTTCCTACCAAATCCCCCATTATTTTCACCATACTTTTAGCTGAAGAGCCATTTTCTCCTTGACAAAAGGCGATAATAGCCATAAATTCTCCTTATGAGAAGGAGATAATTAGTGCTCAGGGCGAAAAACGCTAAAAATTACCCACCATCGTTCGTCCGGGATAATGCGGCTTTTCGGTCTCGCCTTGTAGAGCAACTTGCCAATTCTTTAACAGCCCCTTTTCCCGAAGCTACTGAAAGGCGCGTTTTCAGTCAAATCGCTTTTCCGGGCAAGGCCACTGCCGTGGTCGGCGTGCGGCGCGCCGGCAAGACCACGTTTCTCCATCAGGTCAGGCAGACGCTCATCGGCCAGGGCTTCCCCCGGGAACGTCTGCCATACATAAACTTTGAGGATGAACGGCTCGCCGGCCTTACAGCAAATGAATTATCAATTCTTATTGAGGAATATTACCGGCGATTTCCCGCCTGGCGGGGAAAGGAGACTGTGGCCTGGTGCTTTGACGAGATTCAGAATGTGCCTGGATGGGAAAGGTTCGTCCGCCGGCTGCTCGACAGCGAGAAAGTCGATGTCTTTGTCAGCGGGTCGTCGGCAGCTCTTCTTTCCCGGGAGATCGCCTCGGCTCTTCGCGGGAGGGCCTGGGAAGTGACCATCTTTCCTTTCAGCTTTGAGGAATACCTGCGGCATCACAAGAAGGAGGTTCCGAAGAGGTTCGACCTGCTCTCGGCAAACGAGCGGTCTGCTTTACAGGGCGCGCTCAGAGAATACCTCGTCGCCGGAGGATTCCCCGAAGCCCAGGGCCTGGATGCTAAAACCCGCTATCAGCTCCTTCTGGATTACGTCGATGTGGCCATGCTTCGTGATGTTGTCGAACGGCACAGGGTGAGCAATGTGGTAAGCCTTCGCTGGCTGGTCCGGCATCTGCTGGGAAATCCGGGAGGGCTTTTCAGTGTCGAAAAGTTTCATGCGGCCTTGAAATCCCAGGGGCTTGCGGTGGCTCGAGACACCCTGCACGAACTCCTCGGCTTTCTTGAGGACTGCTTTCTCATCAGAATTTCCTGGATAGAAGGGGCCTCCGAGAGGCGGCGAATGGTCAACCCGCGCAAGGTTTATCCCGTTGACCCCGGCCTGATACCTGTATTCGACCGTTCCGGCAAGAGTAACCTGGGCCACGCTCTGGAGACAGCGGTCAGGGTAGAGCTCGAGCGCCGCGGTCTCGAATGCTCTTATGTGCGGACAATAGACGGCTTTGAGGTTGATTTCCTGGCCCGCTCTCCGGAGGGCAATGAGGCGCTGATTCAGGTTTGCCTCGACCTCGCCGAGACAGGCGTGATGGAAAGAGAGGTGCGGGGTCTGCTGTCGGCAGCGCAAGAATATCCCCGCGCCGCCCTGGAGATAGTAACTCTTTTTCCAGAAGCGGCCCGGAATATTCCCGAAAATATCCAGGTCCACGATGCCGCAATCTGGCTTCTTAATCCATTAGCGCCGTGGACAGAGGAAAACAAATAGCGGGGTTAGCTTATGAGCGTTAATATTCCGCAAGCGGTGAATGACCTGATTCAGGAATATCGCCGGTTCTTAAAAACTTCTTACCGATTTCTTGATGATCATCTGAGGAAACAGTTTGAAGACCATCTGGCCCGGACCGATGTCATCGTTAAAGGGCCATATGTGACGCTCGCTCGCGATTTCGTCAGGGGACGTTCTCTCCAGGAATTAGCCGACGACGAAGTTATCGACAGGGCACCTCTGAAGGCCAACTGGCCCTTTGGCGAAGGTCGACTGTTTGCCCACCAGGAAAGAGCTCTCGAGGTTGGGAAGGCTGGCCGGTCATTCATAATTACAACAGGAACCGGTTCCGGGAAGACAGAGGCATTTCTATTACCTGTTTTTGATGGAATTATCCAGCGGAAACAACAGGGCCTATCCGGGGTCCAGGCCATTTTCCTGTATCCTATGAATGCACTGGCCAATGACCAGCTCGAAAGGATGAGGCGACTACTAAGAGGGTCAGAGCTTGATATTTCTTATGGCCTGTATACAGGGGATAGCGATGCGGCCGCCCAGAGCCTGAGAGAATCGCCGGCTGAAACAGAAAGAACGACCCGCCAGACAATTCGACAAAATCCGCCTGACATTATCCTGACCAACTACAAGCAGCTTGAATTCTTACTCATTCGAAAAATTGACCGCCAGTTATTCACCCCTTCGCTTCGGTATCTTGTTCTCGACGAACTCCACAGTTACAGGGGGGCTTTGGCCACCGAAATTGCCTGTCTGATTCGTCGCCTGAAAGCGCACGCCGGCTTGAAACCTGGTCAGCTTATTGTCATCGGAACATCGGCCACCGTGGCTTCGGGCGAGGATGGAACGCAGGCCCTTGCTTCCTTTGCCTCAACGCTTTTTGGCGAAAAAGTGCACACCGCGGATGTTATTAAAGAATCATACGTGGAACAGAAGGATGTATCACCCGAATGGATACCCCCGGCACCAGGCCTGGCGGGAAATGAAATCGATAGCCTTAATGTTGATGATGAGTCGGCAGTTATCTCTTTTGTCGAACGTCTGACGGGAAAATCCTGCCCGCCTGATGGGCCAATTGCTCATAGAATATCCGCAGTCCTGGCTGGAAACCTTATAGTTAAGGCCCTCGAAGAATTCTTTGCTGAACCGAGAACCCTTGAAGAGGCGGCCAGGGCAATCCAGCGCCGCTTTGAAGAAAGGAAACATCTCGACCTCGAAGCTGTCCGGCGCGAAATCGAAGCTTATCTTCTCGTCGGAAGTATCGGCGACGATGAGCATCCTCCCCGGCTTCAGCCCAAGCTCCACACTTTTTTCCATGGAATCTATGATGTCTCTCTGTGCACCAATCCTGATTGTCGAACCCTGGTTCCGCAGGGCGGAACGGTGTGCGAACGCTGCGGCTCTGTGGCCAGGCCGGCAGCCCTGTGCCGGACCTGCGGCCAGGATTTCATAAAAGTCAGCTTTGAGAAGCCTGACGATAATCTGCCCGTAGGGACAGAGGATTTTTTCAGCAATGAGAATACAGCCTTCTTGACCCACCAGATTCGGGAGCTTCCCGACAAGCCAGAGTCTGAAAATGAAGAAGAACCAGAAGAGCCGGGCGGGGTTAGTGGCAGAGACATAAAGAGAGACCGGGATGACCGCCAGGTCGAGGCGGAAGCCAGGCTGGAGCGCGTGGGGTTCTGTCCCGGGTGTGGTCGCATCCTCGGGGAAGAAGAAATCTGCCCGGCCTGTAATCGCTCTTCGGTCATCATGTTTATGCATCGCGGAAAGCTCAGCACCTGTCCCGCCTGCGGCGATACTTATCCAAGGGGCGATATAGTCACGCCCCTTCGAACGGGCACAGCATCGACTGTGGCCATACTGGCCGAGCATCACCTGGATAAGCTCAACGGCCAGGACAGGAAGCTTCTTGTTTTCGCCGACAACCGTCAAGATGCAGCCCATCAGGCTGGATACACCGCCGATAAACACAGGAATTTCGCTCTGCGACACATAATTGCCAAAGAAGTCAGTAATCAGCCTGAACGCGGCCTTTACCTGGATGAACTTCCGGAAAGAATCTTTGATGCCTACCGGGAGATGGGGATTATCCCGAGACGGCCCACTCGCCCTGAACGCGATAAATGGCTTCTTACCCTCAGCTATAATGCTGCTAATGAGTTTACACGCTACAGTCGACAGCGCGCCTCGCTCGAAAGCCTCGGCCTCATTGCCGTGGATTACGAGTTTCTCGAGGAACTTGGCAGGAATGAAACCTTCTTGCGCGCAGCCCGGGAAGCCCAGATGGATGTTGAAACGGCCTTAAAGGCCACAAGGGCTGTCCTCGATGTTATGAGAAAGAACCGGGCCATTAACTATGATTTCTTTTTGGAATTCATCGATCCCGGCAATAAGAGGAAGTATCGCGAAATTGAGGCCGAGCCGTATAATGTACGTTTCCCAGAACGCGACCGTCATCCCAGGGCCTTCGCCTTCGACCGACCGGAACACATTCGCCGGACGCATCGCCTGATGGGCTTTGTTCAGGAGAACCCGAGAGCCGGACAGCTCACCGCCACCCAAAAAATTATTGCCAGGTTAACCAAAAGCAGGGAGGCCTCAGAATTATTTCTCCGAATGGTAATTCCCCTGCTTGAAGAACTGGGAATCTTAGTCCATGTTCCAGAATTCCCCATCCCTCCGAGGGAAAAGACATTAAGTCTGCGTCCACTGCAAATTGCTCATCGCGTTGTTCGCCTTTATGTCCCTGAACAGGGCTTCAGGTGTAATGCCTGTCAGACCTGGCGTCCTTATTACTTGCCTGCCTGTCCGGCACCAAAATGTTCGTCCGGGCGGCTAATTCCAGCAAAATATGATGAAGAGAATCATTATGTCCGTTCCTACCTGAAGCGAACTCCCCGCCGGCTGGCAGTGGCCGAGCACAGCGCCCAGATTTCAGGAGAAGAACGCGCTAAGCGAGAAACAGATTTCAAGGAAGGCCGGCTGGACGTTCTGGTTTGCACTCCCACGCTCGAGCTGGGAGTGGACATCGGACCATTATTGACGATTGTTTTAAGGAACGCCCCACCTGCACCGGCAAATTATACCCAGCGTGTTGGCCGCACGGGAAGAAGATTAAGAATCGGTTTCGTTAGTACCTTCTGCGCCGGAGGAGCGCACGACCGTCATGCTTTTGAGAGGCCTGAATGGTTTGTGGCCGGAAAGTTTGACCCACCACGCTTAAGACTTGACAACCCCAAGATTGTTCATCGCCATATGCGTTCCTTCGTCCTCGAAAGATTAGATTCTCAACTTCCAGAAAGAATGGGGGATCTTCTCGACGACCTGTGCCACCCGACAAGGTGGAAAAACGAATTACTGGAAGATTTTTACCGGGAAATTGAGCGAAGACGTGATGAATTAATAAGCGCGACGGCTGATTTGATGGCCCCCGATCGGCTGGAGGGAAGGTCAGACCGTTTCGACCAGAGCGAGGCTGCAAACATCGTGGATGGACTGAGAGAAGAACTCAACAATGTCTTCCAGTCCTGGTGGCAGAGGGTTAGTCAGCTCGATAAAGAATTCAGGGAATTTTCAACAATCGGCAGTCCCCGTCAAGATGACAAAAAGGCAGCAGCCAGGAAACGAGCTTACTTTGAAATAACACAAGACCCCGAGCGTGCCTACACCCTTAACTACCTTGCAACAAAAGGAGTTCTCCCCGCCTATCAATTCCCCGTGGACACTTTCAGCCTTGACCCGGGCGTGATTGATACGCCCACGCTATTTCGGGCCTCGGCCATCGCCATCGAGGAATTCGCCCCCGGCAACTATGTTTATGCCAACGGACATAAACTTAAATCCATTAGAGTACTCTTTCCTGGTGGCCCCGGCACAACCGCTACCTCCCCTGGAAGGACCGATGCCGAGACCAGCGGCAGGCTTCAGGCTTTCCATTTCTGCGAGCGATGCGACGAGGTGGTTGAATCAGGGAGGAACAAATGCCCGAGGTGTCATGAACCGCTGCCAGCATCAACTGATGTCATCTTCGTTGACGCCTTCGAAGCCGAAGAAAACCTCAGAATCAGTTCTGACGAAGAAACGCGCCAGAGAGAAATGCAGGATCGTCGAGAAGCACTCATAGCCGAGCGCGCCGAAAAGAGTCTGCTCTATCCCTACCCCCTTACTCCTGTGGAACACCTCAAGTTGGCCGAAATTCTTATTACCAACTGGGGAAAAATGGAAAGCAAAACAGGCACTGGAAGCAAATTCTGGATTTGTCCTGATTGCGGAAGGCATTTGCCATACGCTCCTGATGACCCGAAAAAGGTAAAACTGGTGACTAATTGGATGTCTTATCATAAAAGATTTTGTTCGGGAGAGCCTGTTCCTCTTGTCCTTGCTTATAAATTTTTAACCGATGTCCTGGTCCTTAACATTCCTGCCCGGGTGGATATCAAGGAGATTGGCTATTTGCGCTTTTCTCCAACCCTTGTTACCCTGGCAGAGGCCTTGCTGGCCGGGGCGCAAAACGTACTCGAGCTCGAAGCTGATGAAATTTCGAGTTTTCTAAGGAAAAATGTTCCCGGGTCAGTCTCTGACCAAATCGTTTTTTATGAAACAGTCCCTGGTGGTGCCGGTTATTTAGAGGAAATGGCAGCCAAATTGCCCGAGGTTGCGCAAGCAGCGATGGCAAGGCTTTTTGGCCATTCCTGCCGAAAAGCCTGCTATCTTTGCCTTAAACGTTATGGGAACCAGCGCTGGCATCCTTTCTTTGACAAAGACGCCATCCGGGATCTCCTGGTTATTTTATCCGAGCAAGAACATGTTAAGCCAGAGGAAGCATCCATCGGAGCCGGGCTGGTCGCAATCAACAGAATGATTCAACAGCGCCTGGAAACTACAGGCGGCTCCGGGCAACGCTATGCCAAAGGGGAAATTGAAGAACCCCTCCGTCGAGCCCTTGAGCGACTCGAAGGCTTGCCTCGAGGTGAGCGCGATTATGAAATCAGAGACGAGCAGGGACGTCTGGTTACGGTTCCTGACTTTACCTGGCCTGAGGCTAAAATTGCTGTCTTTTGCGACGGATTCGCTGTTCATGGAAATAAAGAGACACTGGAAGAGGATGCTAAAAAAAGAAACTTTTTGCAGACCAGGGGCTGGGTTGTCCTTACCTACTGGGGAAGGACAATTCTAAAAAATGCCGAGGCCTGCGCCAGACAAATTTTCGAAGTATACAAGCAAAGAATAAAAACTTAACAGGCTTAAAGCAAGAATTGGAGGTAAAGCTTTATCTTTTATATAAACTTATACATATGATTAATGGGCAACCATCTTTCCCGGCTGTGAATATCGCACCCGGGGCTACGGTCCCAGAGGAGAGTTTAAACTCAGGAATCGGACTCAGATATTTGTCCCCGGAGCTAAACCCTCTCTGACGCTGGTCCGGCTGATCCTCGAGCAGCCACTTTTTCTCTTTTTTTTAATAAAATAATCTGGCCTATGGATCGATGAGAGAACAACGCATCTACAACCTTCTTTTGAGCTTTCCCCGGCTGCTTCCATACAGACCCCTTTACCTGGACACCAAGTCTTAGCCGGAAAGAAATTTTTTTCTTGACAACAACAGTGCTTCGTCTTATATTCACTGGCGAGAGCTGGAATGGAATATGAAGGCCGGGGCAAGCCGTCAACCCGCTCAGATTAAAACCCGTTTAATACCCTCCTTTCGGGCCGAGAAAACAATAAAATAATTAATGCTAATGAAATTTAATGGTTTATATTTAATTTTGAGGATTTGCCATCGGCCCCAGATGAAAACAACCAAACATAATTACTGAAAGGTGGAAATAAAACGCGAATTCCTTCGGCATTGCCCGAATGCAGAAAGGTGGCAAAAAGGAGAAAATAATCATGAATGAAGAAAACAAACAAATAATTATACTGGAATGCTCTGCAAGTTATTCTCTGAGCGATGATACAGGACTGATAACTGCAAAAGATGATGTTCGGGTCAGACTGGGCGAAGATAATCTCTCCGTCTTGCCAAAGTTTGGCGAGCCGTTATTTCTGGCCTTGAGGGATATTCTTGAAATTTCTGAGGATGACTATAAGATTCATCTCAACCTGACTTCAAAAGAAAAACTCACGATTTTTAATCTCGGTTACAAGTACGAAGATTTCCTCCGGATACTTTCACGCTTGCGTAATGAAATTCTTCTCAAAGATATGCTGATGCAGGAAACCCTCAGGAAATCTGGAGTGGAATCAGAGTTCGTTCATTTTGAAGAAAACGGCGAGGAGTTGCAAAAGGGGAAATGTGAACCGCGCTTGTACGAAACTGCTCTGGTGATAATCCCGGAAAAAGGAGAACTTATAAGAATTCCTTACAGCGATATTTTAGAAATTCAGGTTGAGGATTTTCAACTTGCCATAACCACGGACTTCGGGGAAAAACTTGTTTTTTCCAGAATGGGCAAACATTTTGACCCGTTCACGAAAACCCTCTCTGACCTAATGAATGAACTTTCTCTTAAAGTTCAATCATCTCTCAAAGAACTGCTGCCAGAGGCTGATCCATCTGTTATTAGAAGAGTGGCCCGATTTATGAAAGAAGGCAAGGCCGCTAAAAGAAGCGACCTGGAATCAATTTCTCCTGACCTGTGGGTGGAACTGGAAAAGAAATTAGAGGCGGCTGGTATTAAAGAGGAATATGATTTCTTAAAATCTCTTTCACAGAAAGAAAAAATGTGCATCGGATTAAAGAGGGGACTCCTGGGAGATTTAACAGGAGAATACATCTGGTTTCTCATCCCTGTTTATAGCACCAACCCGCAGGAACCCGGTAACGCGGTGGCCATGGAGGCCATATCCGGAGAAGGTCGTGGAAAGGCAACATATTTTTTCAGAATCGTAAGCAGGAAGGATTATCCGAATTTTAAGAGTATAGATGAGCTTCACAGAGAAGCAGATAATTTTATCAAAAGAATAAACCGCTGTATGCTGGCAATAAACTTCAGGAGAGAGCCAATCTATTTGCCGGATGAAAGGCTGGAAGAACCACAATATCAAAAGTATAAATTTGCTATAGCCAAGATACCTGCGCTACGCCAGCTGCGTCAGCTTTTTATCGGCAGGGTAATTCATTCTTCACCCGAGCAATGGAAGAATGACGTAATGGATTTATTAAAATTTAATGTAAGCACCATGGATGATGCCGTAAGGCGAACAAAAGGAGAAACAGTTGATACTGGATACGTAACCACTCTCGATTTTAACCCCCAATCGTTAAAGGATATAACCGATACTTCTGAGGGCGATGCTCTTTTTTCAGAAAACCCGATTGAAGGGATTTTATTACCAGAATCCAGAGTTCGTATAACTTTCAATACTTTTTGTATGGATGAAGGTAAGCCAGCCCCAGACTTCACGATTCCTTATATATTCTCCTACGAAATGCTGGATATGCCAATGTATCTTAAAGTCTTGCGATACCTTGCAGAGAAACCCGAAATAGAACAATCACTGGCCCAAAATCTGCTCTGGAAACTAAGTAAAAAACCAAAATTTGAAGAACTTACCAAACAAGAACAAGATTTACTCTTCGATATAGATCCATACGCCGACGCTGAGGTAAATAATTATGTAACCCAGAAGCACGACCCGTGGCAGGGATACCCGCCAGAAATTTGGCCGGATGAAATTGTGCCCCAGCCAATACCAAACACTGAATTATTTGGCAAGATAGTAAGGATGAAAGGTTTTTCTGAAGCAGAAGTAGAGATTTATAACCCTACAAAATCACCTCAAAAACTTTTATTAATAAAATCAAACCCTGGAGGTTTTAGTGCTAAATTCTTTGACGGTATGCGACAGAGGATTGGTTTTAGAAATAAATTCAATGTGAAAGGGCCAACATCATCTACCAGTATAAGGGGGTAAAATGGTTTACTGGTTTATCGAGTCCGTATCAATAGCAAATACCCCAACTCTGCCAGCAAAAAAGAATATGGAAGAATTTTTTCCAGCCAATTTGCCGTCAGGCTGGGAGATTATAAATAAGAATGTAAAGGATGGAGTTTATAACGTAACTCTTGGTCACCGCAACCCTAAACCCAACAATATAAATGAGTTTTACAAGGCATTAGCTGAAAACCCCTTCATTTCCCCTCAGCAGCTCTCAGACATTGTAACATCCATGCAGAAAGCACAGAATGCCACCGGCCTGGATATGACACCTGGCGGCGGAAGACATGACTATTACGCCACCCTGAGTATAACCGGTTATCCTGACATGAAAACTGCCAGACAGTTCTTTGAAAGCTATGTTAATGATTTCATCTCTTTTGATAACAAAGCCCCCGGGACAACTTTTGATATTAATATCGGTGACCTTTTAGAGGCTTTCGCCCCCGAGGAACTAGTCAAAGAAGCCAGACAGGCTCTGGATAAAGCACAAAAATCGCTATCGAAATCTGGAATTAAAACAAAAAGGGGGAAATTTCTTGGTGAGGAAGCGCTATTCGTAACGGGTAAAAATGGCGTCGAAGTTTGCCAGGCAGTTCTCATCAAAAATTTTATAATGACGGGAGACATACTGGGATATCCTCTTCTTCCAGCGGGAAGCACGCCGATTCATTCTGTTGCCTGTCAAACCGCCAGAGAAAACCACAAAAAATCCGGTCCTTCTATCCTGGTTACTAATGGCAATCGTGTTGTCAAAAATGTTAATCCACAATGCCAGTGCAATTATTGTAAATACCACCCCGAATGTTCCACCCTTCAGGCCGAAGACTTCATCCACAGGGAAAAAGTTGAATCGCTCCTCAAGGACGTGATTGCCAGAATTAAAGGCAAAACAAATGAACCATCAAAAGAGGTAACAGCAGAAATAATAAGAGGACAGAAGAAAATAAAAAATCCCGAAGAAACATCAAGAATTGAAAACGGCGATGTTATTAGAACGAATAGCAACACTCAAATAAACCTTAAAGACAGGGCCGGCAATAAAATCACAATCGGCGGGAAAACCGAAGTAAAAGTAGAAAACGCCAGCAATTTGAAACTTATGGTAGGCTCAATAACCATATTTTTTAAAAAAATAAAACCTGAATCAAAATTTGAAATTCATACGCCAATTTGTGTTGCAGGTATCCGGGGCACAATTTTCTCTTTGTGGACAGACGGGAAAACGACATCTCTCACAGTAGTTGAAGGCGAAGTTGAATTCTCTGACTTAAAAGGTAACAGTGTGATTGTGACAAGTAACCAGACCTGTGTTTGCTCGAAAGAAAAGGGTTTACAAAGACCGGTTGCCCTGCCAATTAACCTTAAGAAAAACTTTAAAGAGATATAAATTATGTCACTCCAGGGAACAATTGTTTCATGTATTTCCGGAGAAGTTTTTGTAAAGCAAGGTGCTGTGAAAAAACAGGTTAGAGATTCTTTAAAGCTAAAAGAGATTGCTGAAGTAGAAACAGGTTCAAATTCTTATAGCCATATTGGCGATAACCCTGATCCCGGCTCAGGTAAAAAATCAAGTGGAGCAACCTTGTTTCCAAACAGCAAAGTTACAGTCAAGGTTAAGCGGGGTTATATTGAAGAAATTTTGATAACACAAGGGCTGGTTTGGGTTTCCGTTTCCCCTGGAAAGCCGGTTCTTACGCCAGTTGCTGAGTTTAGTGGTATGGCCTGGGTTGATGTTTCTTCTGACGGAAGAACAGTAGTTGCTGGAAGCAGGGAAACCATTTACAACCGAAAAATTCTTCGGGCAGCCACTCTTGACATGAACAAGCAGGTTCTGGTTACTGAAAACAATATTGGCGAACCTGAACCAATGGACCAGAGGTTTTATCAGGCTCAAAAAACATGGGAAAATCTCGGTGTATTTTATGGCACTAAAATGTATCAGCGACTTGCTGAAAAATCAGATGACATGCTTGATGCTTATCTTATTCCACTTAAAATTATATCTGAGAAAACAGGGCAGGATTTTGAAAAACTGAAAGAAGAAGCAATAAGACAATATCAAAAGTATAAGCAATGGGTTCAATCTGAAGCCGAAAAATATAGAGAAGAAGTTGAACATATTAAAAAAACTGATTTTTCTTCTTCTTACACAATACCGGTCAATCAAAGTACAGAGTATCGAGGTATTGAATTAAAAATTTTATCGGTTAAAAGAGATTCAAAAAGCAATGAGACCGACATATTATCTATACAGATTGAGGCAAAAAATATATCAAAAAAGCAAGTTTTTGTCTTCTGGAATGAAGAGGCGCGCTTAATAAATGAAGAGGGTGAAGAATTTCCTGCTGATGATTATAATTTAGAAACAAGTTTTATGGAAGAGAGTCAGGCAAAGGGATATTTATTCATCCCTGTCAGGAAACAGGATCAGAATTTTACACTGCAGTTTGGTAAAAAAAGCTTGCCAAAAATAGAGACCAAATTAGACTTATCAAAAACCATAAAAGGAGGTGATTGATCATGCCTGGATATAAACATCCTTGCCGCTACTGTGGCAAATTAATTCCACCGGAATCAAATGTCTGTCCTTTCTGTGGAAAAGTAAATCCTTCAGGACCATTAAGATGCCCGAAATGCAGGAATCCAATCCAGAAGGACTATTTAAATTGCCCAAACTGCAGATTGAATTTGAGAATAATTTGTCCATATTGTGGAAAGGAAACTTTCTTTGGGGATTATTGTGAGCATTGTGGAGCACGACTGGTGGTTGTTTGCCCTAATCCAGGATGCAAAACCGAGCAACCACCAATCGAAGATAAATGCATTAAATGCGGTAAACCAATAAAATAAGAGGAGGTGTAATTTTGGCCTTACAACCATTCACAAGTAATTTTGCGGATAACAGCACGGAGGCAGGGTTTCAGTTTACCTTTTACTGCGACCTGTGCCGGGAGGGCTACAAGACCAAATTTATTGAATCCAAAACCCACAAGAAAGGAAAATTGCTGAAAGGACTTGGTGGTCTGATTGGTGCAGCTTCCCAGATTGCCGGAAAATACAGCGTAGGTTACGGTACCCAAAGGGCCACAGATATAATAAGTGAACGTTTTCGTGGGATGTCTCCTGAATGGCACAAGGAACACGAAGCAGCATTTGAACTCGCCCAGAACGAGGCAAAAGAGCATTTTCATCGCTGTCCGAGATGCAAAAAGTGGGTTTGCGAAAACGACTGGAACGAACAGGAAGGCCTCTGTGTGGATGACGCGCCTCGCCTGAACGTTGAGGTTGCCGCTGCCAAAGCGCAAAAAGCAGTTCAAGATATTCAGGAAAAAGCAGCAAGCACACAGGTTTTTACCGGAGAGATTGAAAGCAAACAAACGCTCTGCCCCCAATGTGGCAAACCTGCTGGCGAAGGTAAATTCTGCAATAATTGTGGAGCGCCACTAAGCTTGATAAAGTGTCCGAAATGTGGAGCTCAAAGTCCCTTCGGAGCAAAGTTTTGCGGTGAGTGCGGAACAAAACTCGGCTAAATTAAAATACCGTCATTTTATCGCCTAACAGCGGATTAGAGCGAAATCAGTGTAGGGCGAATGAAAGGGGAAGTGTGTATATATTCTTTTCGACACTTCTTGTTGCTTCATGAGAAAATCTATATGAAAGCGTAATCGTTGCCTCACGTAAGAATCCATACGGAAATTTGAGCGGTTTTTCTTAGCTTCTGGCAGCTGCTACAGCCTTCCCTTGAGCCTGTCTATCTCTGCCTTTAACTTCACCACGTTTAGCTCCAGATGGGTTCTCCCCGGCCGGGACTTCTGCTCTGAGCTGAGAGCCGGTGATTCCAATAGCCTCTGATAGGGAGTCTGGGGGTAGTCAAAGCGCTTTATCACTCAACTACCCGCTCTCTCCTTATTGACAAGCTTCATGTTCGGCTGGAAGAAGTTACAATACAGTCGGGAACGGCAATAAAGTCGCTCTAATAGCCTTTGCTCTTCTTCAGTGTC
>JABLWX010000080.1 GCA_013178315.1 Candidatus Aminicenantota bacterium | reverse complement strand
TTGGCCACGAAAACTTCGGGGGCGCGCCAGCCAGCCTTCTTCAGCTCTGAAATGTCCGCCTTCTCCAGTTCCATGATGACCTTTTTATCTTCGCTCCTCCTGAGCTGCATTACCGGGGCCAGGTCCACCCGGGAATAGAGGTCAACGTAATATTTCAGGTCGGCTGACAGGCTGACCACATGGTTGGCATCGACCTCGGTCAGCGCCTCCAGTCCCGTCCCGTCCAGGTTTACCCGGTAAAGGTGCAGGAAATAAGGGTCCTTCCCGGGATACATTCCGCTTCCCAAAAACCAGACCTGGCGGCGTTCCTCGTCCACCTTCTCCACACTCCGCACCACCCACTCCCCCTTGGTAATCTGGTTCTTGACCTGGCCGGTTTCGCCGTCATAAAGATAAAGGTGATTCCAGCCGTCCCGCTCGGACATCCAGATTATTTCATTTCCGTCAGCCAGGTCGTAACGGTATTTCTTGCTGGAATAGCAGAAGAAGGTGGCACATTCTTCGTTGACGACAGCCCTGGCCGCTCCCGTTGTCGCGTCAACCTCAATCACCCGGTAGACCTGGTGGCCGCGCTGGTTGTATTCAAAGGTGAAGGCCCGGCTGTCCTGGCGCCAGGCAAAGTTACCGAGGTCGTAAGGATTGGGGAAAAGGGCATTATCAACATTAACCTGCTTCCTGCCCTCAACCTGGAACAGCACCGGCTGCGGCAGGTCCAGCGGGTCGCCCGGCTTGGTGTAGCCCAGGCTGAAATACTTCGGCTGGAGCTGGTCTGCCGGCGAAGAGTCCACGTACTGGATCTTTCGGTGCAGACCTGGCCTGATCCTGACTGCCACCAGCTTCTTTGAATCCGGGGCCCAGAGCAGCGATTGGTAGGTGTAATAATTGCCCTCGTTGCCGTCCCAGCTCAGCGGGAATTCTTCTTTGCTACCAACAGCCCGAATCCAGACGTTGTAATTGCGTATGAAGGCTTCCCACTTTTTATCGGGCGAAGGCTTGCTCTCGGCCGAGGCAGCCTGAGCCGGGGGGCCGCCCACATCCTGCCAGCCGTCCCTCTGGCGCTGGCGGGCCGGCCCGGTTCTCCTGAGGGCATAGGTGGCGAGTTCGCACCGCCAGACCGAGTCCCGGTACTCGAATTCCAGGAACTTTTCGTTTTCCACAAAATTTATGCTCCTGAAAGGAAGCGTAATTCCCGTGAATTTTTCGCCCGTTTCTTTATTCAGGGCCGCGGCCAGCCTGTCTTGGTCAAAGGCCGGTCCCCTGGTGCCTTTCTCGGCGTCAACCAGCACGAACTCCTGGCCGCCCCTGACCGTCTTCCGGTACCAGAAGCGCGGCGTCTTCTCTATCCAGGCTGCCCGTTCGGGCACATTTACGGCCAGGCTCTCAAACTTGTCCCTCAGCCCGGTAGCTCTCTCGTAATCTTCCAGCTTTCCCTGCGCGTAGACCGACGCCAGTACAAAAACCAGAAGAAAAACGAGCCCGAGGCCAGTTGACCTGATTAGTCTTCTCACGGTCCCTCCTTGTGAAATTAATTTTTGGTTTGAATTTTTTTGTTTCGGTTAGCCAGACAAACAGAAAATTTGTTAACCGAGCATCAAGGTTTCCATTTTTGCCACTATAAAATTTTTGTCAAGCATAATGTTGAATCGGCTGCGTCAAAGAGAGTTTGTAGACTTTACAAAATTGCAATAGAATGGTTCAGCCTTAAATGAGGCAACGGAGAAATTGAAATGCCCATACCTCTCCTGTTGCTGGCAATATTGGCCCTGGCCAGCCTGGCTACGGGCCTGGTTTCAGCCATCGTCATTACTGACTATGTGTCCAAGCGCGGGATAAAGATTAATTATCTCCTGTGGAGAATAAAAATCTTTCAATATGTCCAGGATTATAAAAGGCTGAGCTTGCAGGAAAAGGGCAAAATTGGCGGCTGGTATTATGCCCTGACGGCGGGAATGACTCTGGCCCTGAGCCTGAGCTTGGCCTTTGTGGTACTTAAGGGCATCCTGCGCCTCGGATAGATCATTACCTAACCACCACCCATCATCGGAAAGATGGCCACGACCGAATGGTCCTCAAGTTGCCTGGAATGCAGGGCCTCGGCCGGGACCACCGAACCATTTATCATTATCACCACCTGCGGTTTTAACTGGCCCTCGCTAAAAATCTCTTTTTCCTGCTGCGGGGTTTCCACTATCCGGCCCAGGACCTCGGCCAGGGTGGCGCCCCTGGCCACCACCAGCTCTTTCTCCCTGGCCCCGAATACCTCCCTGTAATAGGCAAAGAACTTGACCCTGACCCGTATTTTTTCTCCCTCCATTTTCTTTTCTCTTTCCTCTATGTGGCCCAGATAGACTTGATTCATCCAGATTTTATCAGCAATGCCTCCGCCATTAAAGCCCCGGAGCTGCCAAAATATCAGAGCATGGCCAGATCTATGTATGGCAAAGACGTATCAACTCGCCCTTCCTCCAGCCAGGACTTATCGGTGGCAAACAGTACGATATGAGAGGTGACCGGGAAGCTGACAAATCTTTTTGCGGCCCCGAGCAGCGGGTCGTTCGAGCATCCTCCAAAGATAAGCAGGTTGTACCCCCGCTCCCGATAGTCATTGTAGATCTTCCTGAGCATAGCTTCGAAGATATCCGGATTTCTTTCCCTGATGGCACAATCGGTCAAGGTCACTGCCTTAAGTGGATTACCCGCTTTCGGCATCAGCGGAAAGCCGGCCAGCCGGGCCACCAGGCCATGAACTGCTTTTAAGAATTTCATCCTGGTCCCGTAACGGACGATTCGGGTTTGTTTCAGAGGTTCCATGTCCCAGGCAGCACCGGTTCCGACAATCTCCTCGCCTCTCCTGGCAACGTAATAATCAGTCAAACTGAACCCCGGTCGCCCGCCAAGGTTTCTCAGGAAAATCTCCCTGTCAATGACGGGTGCAAATAGCCTCGGGCGGAACTCTGCCTGGAGCAACGAAACCATGGCCTCAATGTCATCCGGCGTTGCCGGCCCAACCTGGAATTCCCGGCTCTCCTTTTTCCTGTTCAGGATCGGGATATTCATGGCACAGAAGGTACCGATGACCCGGGAGAACGGGAAGTTTGGATAATCCGCCCTGCGGCGACCGATGAACCTCTCAGCGGCCCTGTTTCCCGACATCACCACCGCGTATCCGAGGTCTGACCGATCATCCTTGATCCTGAAAAGAAAGTCGGCCACCCGGTAGATAAAACCCTGGCCCCGCGCCTTTCTCCTAACGTGGGCGTTTCCGAAGTACATAACCAGCCGGGGCTGGCCATTGACGTAAAGGTTCCGGTACATCAGCATGGCAAAGCCAAGAAGTTCTCCATCCCGGAGCAGGCCGACACAATTCACCCGATCCGAAAAGAGCTTCGGCAGGGCCAGGACATCCGGTCTCCGCTCAAAGCTTAGCGTAAGGGCCCTGGTTTCAATCGGCGAGTCTTCCAGGATTTGGAGCATCTCCTGGTTTTTCTCGCCCCCTATCTCTTCCAGGTAAATCCGTCCAGCAGGCCTGCTCATTTTATTTCCATAATCACCAGGCTGTAGAATGGGAACCGGTCGCGTTCCATGAATTCCTCTCCCCGCTCTTCATCCCGATTGAGCCTGCCCTGGAGCCTATCCGGCACAGGGTGATTAAGATGGATGTAGCGGAAACAGGCCTTGCTCCCGGGCAAGGCTTTATTGCCCAAAAGAGCCAGGACTTCGGCAAACTGGTCGCGGGTCATCCAGTCACCGATATTTGACAGGTGAAACTTATTAAAATCCCCCGGAGCACAGCTCCTAAGGCGATCCTGAAAAGATACCACCCGCCAGAAGAGACCGGCTGACCTCTCCCGCACCTTTTGAAGGCCTTCTTCCGTCAGGTACTCGGGCCGGGCTTCCGGGAACAGGACCCGGCCAAAGAAGATCCACTGCAGATAGTAATTCTGCCGCGGCGGGCAGACGGTGCAGAAATTTCTAAAGCGATTATAAAAAAACTCGGCTGAATTTCTCGCTCCGCTGTGAATGAGCCCTTCCTCGGCAATTCCTCTCTTTCGATAGACCCGGGGATGAAAGGCCACCTGGAAAATCATCCTGAGAAACCCGGTATTCAAGAACCGGTCAAAGTAGTCCTGCCGCTCGGCCACGGCCTCGAGCTCAAAGAGCCTGATGAGTTTTCTCTTGCTGATGAGGCACAACCCGGCCGAGCGCACTTTCTCCAGGTATCTTTCAAAGCGCCCGGCCCAGATCGGACCGTGTTCTATGGCTGTCATATTTTCAGCCCAGAACCGCTTTTCCTCCTCACTCAAATATGAACTCAGATGGTCAAAAAACTTCCTCCTTTTTTCGGCCCGGGCTTCCATAAATCCCAGGAAGGCCATAGCCTCGTCGGGCTCCAGGGCCAGGCAGGCCTGGTGTTTCAGCCGGCACAGGAAGAGCTGGTTGGGAGAGACATCCACCGCCTCTATCCTGATCGGTCGCAGGGCCAGCAGGTTCAACGGAATTTCGCCCGCGCTGGCAATACAAAGAAGCCGGTCATCCGGCTGGATGGCCAGGGCCTCGAGCTCGGTCAGGGCATCATCCTGGGAAAGGCCATAATTATAGGGTGCTTTCATTTCAGCCCCCCAGCCAGTAATTTTCTGCTGCCTGGATTTTTTGAAAAAAGCCATGCTTCAAGGCCTTCTCCGTTACCCGGGCCACCGCCCCGGCGCTGATTCGCCCCCTCAATGGCACATCCAGTTCCTCCAGCCCGCAGAGCATGACCTCGGCCGCGCAACAGAAAACGGCCCCCTTCGGCGTGTGCGAGCTGATTATAAAGTCCGGGTCCTCGGGAAGCGTGATATAAGAGGCGAAGGGAAGTGTCTGGACGTTGCCCAGGCGGGAGACGTCTTCGGAGAGCGCCGAGGGGATAGAGACATCGACCACCAGGACCGGCCCGACTTTCTTCAGGTGATGGGGGAAGATTATCGGGTCGTTGGTATTGGTGGCCACGGCCACCACATCACAATCCTTGAGAGGACCCAGGTCGGTGGACATTTCTATGGTCCCGGCCAAGCTCCCCCTGTCCAGCCGGACAGCCAGGGCCTTGAGGTTATCCTTCCTGTCCACCAGGATTATCCGCTCAAGCTGGCCCCCGGTTCTTGCCATACTTTCCGCAATCATGGACCCAATGTTCCCGCCGGCTCCGACCACACCCACCGTCAGTCTCTGGCCGACCGGCCACGTCTCCTTTATTTTCTCGGCCAGGCGGTACAGGCAGGAAGCAGCCGTCAGCGTATTTCCGGTGACCAGGCGTGTTCCTTCAGGTTCGACCAGGGCCAACCCGTTGCGGCTGAGTATGGAAGCGTACCCTCCCAGCCCGATCACCCTGGCCCCGGCCCTGGCCGCCAGGTCAACCGCTTCCTGGACCCTGGCCGTGATGCGCCTGGTCTGCCCCAGCCGGTGCAGACGTTCCAGCTCGGCTGAATCCACGGGCAGGACAATAAAGGTGAAATGAATCTTTCCGCCAAAAAGATTTTTTGAAAAAAGGACAATTGGCTTCATCTCCATCACCACCTGCAGCCGGTTAAACAGGATGCGGAGGCCGGTGTCCGAGGCCCGGGAAAATTCTTTTTCCAGGAGCCTGAGCTCATCGGCCGGCCGGCTGAAGTGGGCAATGAAGGCCACCCTGGTGGCCTTTTCTGCCGGTTCATCCAGAAGTGGGTAAAGAAGACCGGGCCGCGCCTGCCGATTCTTGTTATCGCCGAAGGGATCTCCATCCATCAGGGGGCGGAAAAGCTCGTAGAGGTGTCGGCCTCTTAGCTGGCCGGCCAGGTCTTCCACGGCGGCTACCACCCTCTGTATTTCCTCGTCGCTTATATAGGCTGACGGTTCAACCCTCAGGGTATTCGGCGCCGAAAGACTGGGCAGGGCCCGGACCCGCCACTTTCTGAGAAGATAACAGGAGCAAAGGTAGCCCATGACCTTTCGCCCAGTAAGGACACGGAGAATGATATTATCGCTCTTAGAGAAATCACCCAGCCTGATACCCAGCATGAGACCCTGCCCGCTAATCTCGGCGATTATCTCCGGATATTTCTCCTGAACGGAATTAAGTCCTTCCAGCAGCTTGCCTCCACGTTCGGCAGCCCGTTCTGGCACCCGGTCGCGTTTGATGATGGCCAGGACCTGCCTGGCCACCCGGGCGGCCAGCTCTCCGTTGGCAAAGGTGGAAACATAATATTTTCCAAAATCCTTCTGCAGGCGCGTCCGGTCGACGAGCAGAGCAGAAATCTTTTCCAGGCCTCCTCCCAAGGCCTTGCCGAATAGATAGTAATCTCCGCAGATTCCCTCCGAGGCCAGGAAGCTCCCCGACCGTCCCAGGCCTGATTGTATCTCGTCTATGATCAGGGGAAAATCGTAGCGGCTGAGTTCAAGTAACAGGTCCCGATTGACTTTCCTGACGCCACCTTCCCCGACAATCGGCTCGGCGATGGCCGCAATAATGGTACTGACAGTGTCTTCTTCTATTCGCCAGCCGTCATCAGCAGCGATTACCTTCCGTATCCGGACCTTCGACTCAACCAGCACCTTCTGGAGCTGTTCCCTCCATTGTGGAGACTGATCATCAATCGGAACCCGCTCAAAACCCCTTAAATTGCTGAATACTTCTCTCAGTTCATCGTTTCCAAGAAGCGACCGCGGTCCGGCCGAGCAGCCATGAAAAGCGGTCTTCAGAGTTATCACCTGAAGGGGAACAGAGCTGAGAATCCTCCTATTTTCTTCCCAGATCACTGATAGCTCCCGGCCGGCACTGGCCCCGAATCGCTGGAACTGCTCCTGTTCCATTTTCTCCATTTTCCGGCGCCATTCCAGGGTGGCATGATGAAGGGCCATGTCCACCGCCTCGGAACCGGAGGAGGCGAACATGACCGAGTAATCACGTCCCGTTAACTCGCCCACCATAGTCGCCAGTTCCTCTGCCAGGTCTCCAGTTTCCTTCTGGATGCTCCCCTGCCCGGCGATGGAGTTTTTATCGGCAGCCAGGAACGAGAGCACGGCTTCTTTCAGCTCCTCGTTGTTATGCCCGAGTAGATTACTGCCATATCCGCCGACCAGGTCCAGTACCTCAATTTCGCGCCCCTCCTCGAAGGCAAACAGGGAATCCTTTTTTGCCCGGTGGTAGGCAATGTCCATTTTGAGCCCGGATAGCATGTGCCCGACATAAGGATTAAGAAACCTGGTGAACGACTCCAGGCAACGGGGCTCGTCTTCGATTGTCTCTATTCCCACCCTTGAGGCCTGAGGATTCCTGAGGGCTTCTATAACTTCGGCGTATCCTGACTCAATTTTATACCTGGAGACAGTGCCCTTCTCGGTCAGGGGAACGGGGCTTCCAGTCAGAGCCAGGCGCCGGATGGAACGATGCCTGAATTCAAAAGGCTCGAGCTCCCTGAAGAGCCGGGAATTGATCTCGGCCACCATCCTGGAAAACCTGCGAATAATTGTCGGATTGGTGATAATCCCGCCTTCAGCAATATCCCCGGTGATAAATATAAGGGCGGCCAGCCCCGGGCTGTTCTTCAGCGGGAAGTATTCGATATGAGCCACCAGCTGATAAAGGGAGGCATAGTGCCGGGCCATGGAAGCCAGGGGTATCTTCACCCCAAAACCATCCTTGAAAAAATCCCGACCTTCCCGTCCCTGGTAAAGGAGCCTCTGGCCTTCGCCCAGCGCCACCACATCTCCCGTATCCAGAAAGCCCTCAACCTCGCCTTGGGGGGCGGCTTCTCCCAGAATGCGGCAGGCCCCAAACGGGGACTTTACATAGAGCCGGTACAGGTTCGGGTCTTCCGGAAGTCTCCGCAGTCCCACGGCCACACCCGGAAGCGGACGTCCCAGAGACATCAGGTCTTCATCTGTGGGGTTCTCACACCTCAGCGTGCTCAAAACCTGCTGGGTTTCGGTCATGCCGAAAGCATTGTGCAGGACCAGGCCAAGAGCTGAGGCTACTTCTCTGGCCGTCTGCCGGTTCTTCGGAGCGCCGCTCAGGACCAGGGTCTTCAAGGAGGACCTGAGCTGGTCCTTGAGCTCAGGGAAATTTCGCATCAGCTCCAGGAGCAGCTGGTAAACAGCGGGCCCGCCGGTAATATGTTCCGGTCTCATTTGCAGGAGAAAGTAGCGGACGGTTTCCGGTTTCTCCTCAAACCACTCCGTATTTATCAGGCAAACGGGTGAGCCCGTCCACAGGGCATTAAAAAAGGCCCTAATTCCCATGGTGTGACAGAACAGGGGTGTAAAACCGCGCCCGCCGAGCAGGCCAGGCTCATAAAAGCCAGCCTTCTGCCAGCTCAGGCAGCTCCGGATGAAGGCCCCCTGCTTATAAAGGGCTAACTTAGACTTTCCCGAAGAGCCCGAGGTGCTGATCAGAAGGGCTTCTGTTTCTAAATCGCTGTCCTTAATTGCCCGGTCAACCTCAGGTCCATAAGATGCAGTTTCGTTCGCTTCGTTGAACTCATGGTAAAGCCACTCCCTGATTCGAAAGTCCCCGAGGCTGTCAAAGCAGGGCAAACCTCGCCCCAGCACCTTCTCCTTAATTGAACGAACTATCGATTTTTCTCTTTCATGATGATCCAGGGAATCTATATCCCGCTCCGGGATGATGGCCGCCGAGCAACGGCAGAGGTCCAGCCATTCCTCAAGGAGTGCCGTTTCCATGAACATGGGCAAAAGGGTTCTAACCCCATAAGCAGCCAGAGCGTTGAATAACAGGGCCAGGAAGAGCTCGCTGTTGCCGGGCACGCTGGCCAGAAGAACCGTGTCCCCGGGCCGGATCCCTTTCGTTCGAAATTCGGCGAAGAGCCGGGCTGAAATGAAACGAAGCCGGGACAGGGAGAGGCGAACCAGCCTGGGGCCATCGTGGCCGAGAATTATTTCGCTCTGTTCATCCCTGTGGAGAAGAGGCCTGAAAAGTAGCTCAGCCAGATTGCGAATACCCGCTCTGCCCAGTTCCTGTTCTCCGGTCAAAACCAGGTCAAAACACTGATCACTTAAAGAAAGCCTGTCCATCTTAATTTCTCCCGTGACCATGGCCAGTAACCATCCGGACCAGGACCGGAAGGAGGATGCAGTCCCCGGCCAGGCCGGTTATTAAGGCAACGATGCTCAGAATGCCAAAAAACCTGATGGGAGGGGCGGCGGCAAAAAGAAATACCGAGAACCCGGTGCTCAGGATCAGGCTCGTCAGCAGCATCCCGGGAGCAGACTCCTGCAGCGCGGCTTTCAGGCTACCGGTGTTCTTGTACCAGAAGAGCAGGTGGATGGTGTTGTCTACCAGGATGCCGAGCATGAGGCAGCCAATGGGCACCGTGGCCATGTTCAGTTTCAATCCCAGCCAGCCCATCAGGCCGACAATGTAGACGATCGGAAGGGCGTTAGGGAGAATTGAAGCCAGCCAGAGTCTCCGGTTCCTTAGGTAGATGCCCATGACGATGAAAATCAGGATAAAGGCCAGGGCCAGGCTGCTCAGGAAGGCCTTTCTTAATTCCTCGGCCACTACGGCATACAGGGTAACGTAGCCGTTGACTTCAGGCCGGATTCCGGGTAGCTTCCTGGAGGCCAGGTCATCTATCCTCTTGACCAGCCTGATCCCCTGGCCTGTGGACAGGACGGGAATGAGAAAGGTAATGCGCCCCAGGTGACCATCACTGGAGAAATAAGCCGACCCCCCCTGGTCGCGGAAAAGGGAATAGTTAAGGAAGCTGACGGCCCCGGCCACCTCCTCCAGCTCACAAACGGCCGCTATCCAATCGTTCAGTTCAGGGGCTTTAACCCTTTCGATCTCAACCGTATACTCAAGTGGCAGGTAAGGGCAGACATTATTCTCTATATAATGATGATCCATCACCCACCTGTTGGAAGGAGAGATCACATCCAGGCTGTAGATATCTGCCCTGAGCCTCAGGACCCCGGGGACCATGGCCGCGGCCACGACCAGGAAAACCAGCAGGATGTAGGGACTGGAAAAGACCGGGGTCTTCTGTAAGAAGCGCACCAGGTCAGCGGGCGGCTCAAAGGCATACCGCCTGGGGAAAAAAAGAAGAACCGCCCAGAAAAACCCACCGGCGATCCCGGCCATGCCCAGCACTGAGAAGTCCCGGAGCAAAGGCACCGGACTGAAGAGGAAAGAGAGGAACCCGATGGAGGTGGTCAGAATGGCCACAAAACAGGGGCTGGCCACCTTTCTGAAATCACCCTGATGGAAAAGGACGTGGAGAGAGCTGGAGGTCCCGTAAAAAAGAACCAGCACCGGCAGAATGGCCGTGACCATGCTCAGCCGTATCCCGCCAATTCCAGCGGTGATCAGCAAAGTCATGACTCCACCGGCAGCCACCCCGACGGTCATAAGAAAGGCCCTGAGGCTCCTCAGGACAAACAGCATCAGGACCGTGAGCAGGATAAGACCCAGTCCGATAAACCGGGCAGCATTCTTCTTCGTTTCCTCGTTGATTGCCTCATGCAAGACGCCGGTCCCGGCCAGATGCCACTCAAAAGGAACGGTCTTAAGCAGCTCCCGGACAGACTTCAACAATTCCGGCCGGTTGGGGTTCAAGTGGGAGGGTGGTTCAAAGACGACGAGGAAAGAGAAGAGATTCTTTTCAGGAACCCTTTTCAACCTGAACAAGGGAGGTGGATAGGTCAAAACGTTCTTAACATCCGGCAGTCCGGCCAGCCTGTCCAACAAATCCATCATCTTTGTCTGCTTTTCTGGGGTCTCGAATCCGTCTTCATCATGAAGAACAATCAAAAGGGCAGTATCGGACCCAAATTCTTCCAGGAATTTTTTATACTTAACGATTTCCGGAGAGCTGGGCGGGACCCACCTTTCAAGGGAATTATCAAACTTCAGGCGTGGCAAATATAGAATCATAAGCACGGCATAGACGGTGGCAATCAAGAAACGAAGGGTGGTCATGACACCATTTACCGATCGCCGGGCCTTGCCTTCCATCGGATTTTACCCCCCGTTCATGGGCACAAGACCATTCCTGCCAAGAGCGGTTAAAAGATTTTCAAGTCTCTGTAAAAAACTCGTAAATAATCCTTCTCCCGGGCTCCAGGACCTGTTTTCAGCGCTGATAGAATCGGGCCTCATTCCTGGCCCCCATCCTTTAGGCCTCAAGCAATGGTTAATTTAGCTCATTCTGTCACTTTGGCTGGAACCTGGTAACTCCGGGGGACACGCGCATATTGGTTGAGCTTTGCCAGGATTCTCGCGTTCTCTTCCGGCGTTCTTTGAACGCGAACTATATGCTTATCACCTCCAGACAAAGAACCCATTAATGCTCCAATACCCAGTCCAACCCCACAAAATATCGCCCCAAAAAGTGCCGTAAATTCATTAGGCAAACAGTGACTGGACTCATCTGTGACCATCAACAATGTTAGGCCCGCGCCCGCAGATAGGCCTATTAACGCACCCAATTTTGTTTTAGATTTTCTAACAACCCGGATATCCTTTACCTCATCAATATTAACAACAGTCTCGGAACCGGGGTAGCCGGGCAGCACGATCAGATCATTGCCTTTTATGGTGAGAAGTTCAGCCCTGAATACCCTGTTACCCACGGTGGTAATTACGAGGTCGTTCCCCCTTTTCTTTTGCCTGGCCGGCAATGAAACCACCAGGGTTAAAACCATGAGGCCCACCAGCACCAGCTTAAAGGCCCCAACCGAACCATTTTTCCCGGACACTCTTAATAATTTCATTTTGCCCTCCTTGGACCATTCTTCTAAGAAAAAGGTAACTCCCTCAAAAATAAAAGTTGTCAAAATTCTGTCAAAAACCTGTAAACTTCTTGTAAAATATGACCCGGGAATAATCACCTGGGATTAGTGGCCATTCAAACAGCAAGCAGACCGGGGCCAATAGCCTCGAAGGTAAGAACACTTTCCGTTATGGTGAAAGGAAGAAACCAATGACAAAAAGAATAATGTTAATCACGGTTCTATTGCTGGCTGCAATCCTCTTCTTCCAGGGCTGCGCTACCCTGACCAACCTGGCCGGCAGCCTGGCCCAGCTCCAGAGGCTCAAGTTCAAGCTGGGGTCAGTGGAAGGCTTTTCGCTGGCCGGAATTCCCTTGAGCCATAAGGCCAGCCTCAGTGATTTTTCGGTTCAGGACGGGTTAAAACTGGCCCAGCTCTTCGGCTCAAAAAAGCTGCCCGTGGAATTCATCCTGAACGTGGTGGCCATCAACCCCAACGACGGTTCTTCTGGAAAGGTCAAGACCACGGCCACCCTTAGCGGCCTGGCCGCCCGGCTGCTGGTCGACGGCCAGCCGACAGTCTACGGCGACATTGATAGCCCGGTTGAAATTCCCGGCACCGGCCAGGAAACTATCATCCCGCTCCTCCTGACCCTGGACCTGTATGAATTTTTCGGCAACCAGGGCCTGGACCGGCTGCTGCAGCTGGCCCTGGCCATAGGCGGCAAGAACGGCAGCTCGGCCCGCCTGGCCCTCGACATCCAGCCCCGGGTGATGACTCCCCTGGGCGAGATTAAATACCCGGAACGCCTTACCATCATCGACAAGGAATTCCGTTGAAAATGATGAAGTGATTAAATCCAATCTGGATTTACCAGAAACCAGCTTCAGGTAAAAATCTCCCGAGACCCATCCTGTCAAATTTATATTAAATCCGTTCACTTGTAAAAAATCCGAAAGCCATTACTAACTGACCTCATCTTAGGTTTTGCTTGCATCAACGAACAGGCCAGCTTATACTCAAAAGGAAGCATGGGAGAAGCAAAAAGGCAACTGGTTGAAGTCTTAAAGGCGGTCCTGCCCATAACCGCCCTGGTTCTGATACTTCAATTTACCATATTGACTCTTCCCCTGGTTTCTGTCCTCCGCTTTTTAATCGGAACATTGATGGTCATCCTGGGCCTGTTCCTGTTCCTTTATGGAGCCAGGATCAGCCTGCTGCCCATGGGCGAGGCCATCGGCGCCCAGCTCCCCCAGAAAATGCCTTTTAGCCTGATCCTGGTCGTTTCGGGCATAATCGGGCTGGTTATTACCATGGCTGAACCCGATGTCAGGGTGCTGGCCTACCAGGTGGACCTGGTCTCGGGCGGCGAGATAAACAAGGGTATCCTGATTCTGGCCGTGGGCCTCGGGGTGGGCCTTTCGGTCAGCCTGGCCATGCTGCGCATAGTCCTGGGAATCCGAATCGCCTACATCCTTATGGCCGGTTATCTTCTGGTTCTTTTGCTATCCTTTTTCGTGCCGCCACAATTCGTTCCGGTGGCCTTCGATTCCGGCGGCGTGACCACCGGTCCGATAACCGTTCCGTTCATCCTTTCGCTCGGCATAGGAATGGTTTCAGTCCTGGGCGGCAAATCAGCCTTGAAGGATGGCTTCGGCCTGATTGGCATAGCCTCCATTGGACCCATCATAAGCGTGATGATCCTGGGAATAATTTTCAGATGAAAGAACTGCTGGACTTTTTGAACTTCGGACCGGTGCTGCTCGAAGTCCTGATAGCCCTGGTTCCCCTGCTGGTGATCTTTATAATTTTTCAGGTATTTTTCCTGCGCCTGCCCCGGGAATCCATCTCGGTCATAGTCAGAGGAATTGTTCTGACCCTGTTGGGCTTGATCCTGTTTCTTCAGGGAGTTCAAGTGGGCTTCTTGCCCGTTGGTTCTGAAGTGGGCCGGCTGCTCGGGGACCTGACTTTCAGGTGGTTAATCGTCCCGCTCGGATTCTGTTTTGGCCTGGTGGCCACCCTGGCCGAACCGGCGGTCAGGATCATGAGCTACGAGGTGGAAAGGGCCTCCAGCGGGGCCATTCCCTCGAGGATTATTATCCTGTTCCTATCGCTGGGCGTGGCCATATTCGTGGCCCTGGGAATGGTGAGGATTCTGACCGGTCTTTCGATTTATTACTTCATCATCCCGGGTTACCTGGCCGCCATGGTCATGCTCAAATTTTCTGACCCGACCTTTACGGCCATAGCTTTCGATTCCGGGGGGGTGGCCACGGGCCCAATGACGGTCACCTTCGTCATGGCCATGGCCGTGGGGCTGGCCGGAGCCATGGACAACCGCGACCCGGTGCTGGACGGTTTCGGCCTGATTGCCCTGGTGGCCCTGGCCCCTATAATCTCTATCATGACCTTTGGCCTGATTTACTCGGCCAGAAAAAGGAGAAAACCATGAACATTGAATTCGACCTGATTGTGACCATAGTCCGGATGGGCTTTTCGGAAAAAATAATCGAGGCCTCGCGCCAGGCCGGGGCAGAGGGAGGCACCATCATAGTCGGCCGGGGCACGGGGGTCCACGAGAGAAAGAAGCTCCTGGGAATCCCGGTCGAGCCGGAAAAAGAAATAATCTTTTCTGTAGTTCCCAGAAACCGAACCCAGCAGATCCTGGAGGCGATTGTCAGGGCCGGCGAACTGGACAAGCCCGGGGCGGGAATCGCCTTTGTCCTTGAATTGAAGCAGGTGGCCGGAATATGCCACCTGCTTTATGAAAAAGAAAAATAATAACCGGGTTGCGACTGTTACCTTATTATGACCTGGAGCTCGCCGCCGGCCAGGCTGACCGGTCGTCCCTGCACCCCCAGAGCCTGGATGGAGGCAATCACCACCCGGGTCTCCCCGGCTGCCAGGCTTTCAAAAACCAGGGTGGCCAGGTTGCCCGACCTGACCCCGGTGGCCGGAGATGGTGCTGAAAAGCCAACCACCGCCACCCCGCCGCCCGGGCTGATGTTCTGCATGAAAGAGCCCCTGGCCCCCAGCTGACCCACCAGTTCGCCCCTCTGGATTTCTCTCAGCCGCAGAAGCTTCGGGTCAAAACTCAGGTTCAAGGAAAGCGAAGTTATGTCGGCGGGAGAGTTCAATTCCAGGCTGACGTTAAAAGTATTATTGACCGGAACTTCAGCCCGCCCGGGCATAAAACTGATGGTGCTCATGCCAGGAGCAGCCTCGGCCAGGGCCTCGGGAGTCAGTTCTTCCTCGCGGACCGAGATGTCTTCCGGAATGCCCGCCTGGGCCGAGCTCATGGCTATTGATTCATTATCAATCCACAGGGGTTTGCCGTCCTCATCGGTGATGGGCATGGTCCTGATGATATGCGGCGTGATGGTCAGGATGACATCGGTCTGCTCCACCGTGCGGTCGGTGCTGGATAACAGGCTGCCCAGGATGGGCAGGTTCTTCAGCCCGGCGATTCCCTTGAGAGACTTTCTCTCCTCATCCCTGAGCAACCCGGCCAGCAGGTTGGTCTCGCCGTCCCGGAGCCTGATGACGTTCTTGACCTCGCGGGTGGAGATAATCGGAATATCGGCGATGCCCTTGCCCCCGATCGAAGTGATCTTTATTTCCAGCTCCAGGCTGACTTCCTTTTCCTGGTGCAGACGCGGCTTGATGTTGACTTCAATTCCAACATCCTGGTAGGTATAGGAAACTATCGGCTGCTGGCTGACCCCACCGGCAGCGATCGGCGAAAAAGTAGTCTGGGGAATTGGCACCTTCTGCCCGACCATGTAGTTGATCTGCTCGGAATCAACTCCCCGCAACCTGGGCTGGGCAATTATCTTGGTGTCGGTGTCGGTTTCGAGGAACTGGAGCAGCACCGAGGGCAAAGTGACCTGGTAATTTCCGGCCAGTGAAAAATTTATCCCTTCCAGCGGTATCCAGCCGGTCTCCGGGAGTTCAGCCCCGGTGTACATGATACCGGCATAGCTCTGCCCGAACTGGGTGCCCAGGGTCTGCAGCTTCTGCCTGGAAACCTCCATGATTTCCAGGTCAATTACCACCTCTCCCTTGGGCTTGTCCCAGCTGCGGAGCATCTTCTCGGCGAGGGCCACGATGCGCGGGTTATCCCTGATGGTTATGGAGTTCCTGTTTTTATCCACGATGATGGTCGGGGCCTTATACTGGGTCCTTAAAATTGAAACCAGCTGGTTCTGGACATCCTGGGCATTGAGGTTGGACAGGTAGATGGTCTTGATGGCATTGAGTTCATATTGATTGCGCTTGGTTGGATTGTCGGGAACGATGATCACGGTCTTGTCGTCAATAATCCGGTAAAAGGCCCGGCCGCTTAAGCAGAGCGAGTTCAGGCCCTGCTCCAGGGTCATATCGGTGAGGTCGATACTCACCGGCATGTCCCGGAACTGCTCGTCGAAAAGAAAATTCACACCCGTGAACCGGCCGAGGGCCTGGAAGATGGCCTTGAGCGAGGCGTCGGTAAACCTTAGCTTGAGCTTCTCGCCCGAGGCCTTCAATTTAACCGGCTGCTCAATAACAACTTCCTTCGGCTTTTCTTCTACCGGCGGTTTCAACCCGGCTACCTTTCTGTATTCTTCCAGGATAAGCCGATTGCTGGGGTCGTAGGCCAGGGCCTTCTTGTAGGCATTGAGGGCTTCTTCTTTTTTGCCTTCGGCTAAAAGCTGCCTGGCCTTTTCCACCGAGAAGATGGCCGCGGCCGCTTTTGCCCTGAACAGGGCCATCCGGTAAACGGTTTCTTTGGGATTCTGAATCAGGGCCTGTTCGTAATACTTGATGGCTTCATCGTAATCCTTGTTTATCTCGGCCAGGTTGCCCTGCTTGTAGACCGGACTGAAAGAGACGCAGGCCAGAAAATTGACAAGCAGCAGGGCCAGCCCCAGCCACCTTATCTTTGCCCCTGAAATTTTTTTCATCCTATTTCTCCTTTACCCTGACCTTCCTGGAATTGCCCTGGTCATCCTGGAATATGACCTCGTCGGCCGCGATCCTGGTCAGCCTGATCCCGGGAATCAATTCTTCCCCCTCGGCCAGGGTGATGGCCTGGCCGTCAACCAGGATCAGGGCCATCTTCTTATCCCCGGAAGTAACCAGCCCGGAGCAACTGAGGTTTAAGCTTTCCAGAATAGAAGCCTGGCGAACCGGATGGTCTTCGGCCTCGGCAGGAACTGCTCTTCTGGCCGGCCCCCTGACCGCCCCGGTTGAAACCGGCCGAAAGGGGTCGCGCTTGACCGCGGCCATCTCGGGCTTCAACCTGTCTAACAATTCCTTTTTAATAAACGAAGCGCCGGTTCGGGTTTCGGGCTGTCCCGGTGAAGTTCCCTGCCCGGTTGTAGCCCACCCTTCTCCCGCGACCAGCGCCAGGCAGAAAATCACGGCCAGGCTTAAGGCAGCCAGGTGTCTGCCGGTTGCCGGCCCGAGCCTTTTATTGAGTCTTTTCATGGTAATACCCGGAAAGCGTGATTCTCAGGTCAAGGGCCCCGGTGGCATTGTCTATTTTCTGGAAATTTATCTGTTCAAGCACCAGGATTCGGGGCCAGGTCTCAACCCGGTACAGGAATTTTTTTAATACAGGGTAACTGAGCCTCACGGCAAACGAAGCGGCCATCCGGTTAAATTGTTTCTTGCCGCTTTCATCATACTGGTAGTTGATCGGCGGCATGGCCAGCCCGCTTTGCTGAAACAGGCTCTTCAGGTCCTGGCGAAAAGCTTCCAGGCCATCGGCTCCCTGGTAGAAAGCCCCGGTCTCCAGCTCTTCCAGGTCTTTCCTGGTTTCCTGCCAGCCCTGGAACTCCTGCCTGGCCTTTTCATTCTGGCTGCTGATTTTTTCCAGTTCCGCCGTCAGGCGGACAGCTTCTGACCTGATACCGTTAAGACGTGAGCTCCAGAAAAATAAAGAGACAATCACCAACATTACCAGAAAGGCTGCAGCCAGGCCGAGCCCTCTCAGGCGTTTCCTTTCCGGCTGGCTCAGTAACTCAATCGACCCCGGCATCTCTGAAAGTCATCTCCACCTGAAATTTGTTATTCTGATAATTTTCATTCAGGACCCGGACCTCCTCAAATTTCTGAAGCTGCAGGTTCTTGATGAGCTGGGCCAGTTCTTCCCGGCTGCCGAGGGCCACCCTGGCCCTGAATTCCCGGCTGCCCGGGGAAGCGGGTGGGTTCAGAGCCTGAAGAAAGCTTCCCGGGGGCAGGGCTTCCTCGATCCGGTTGAAGAACAGGACCCAGGAGAAACTCTTCCTTTCCAGGAGGCTGTTGATCTCATCCACCGGCTCGCGGTAGCTACGGCGCAGGTTGTCCAGCTCCCGGCCGAGCTGGCGGTTTTCGGCGGTCAGGCCGGTCTTTTTTTCTTCAAGGCTCTGGTTGGCCTGTCTTAGTTCTCGGAACTGAGCCAGACTTTTCAGGTTGAACAGCACCAGGACCACCACCGCCGCTAAAATCAGCAAGCTCAGGCCAATCACCATAAAACGATAGGGGCGGCGGTTACGCCGCGGTTCCCTGGCCAGGTTGATGACCAGGGTCCAGCCGTTTCTGTGGTGACGATTGCCCATTATTGTCCCCCGAATAGAGGAGCCAGAAATTGTTGCTCGGTCATAACCTCTTCCACCCTGAGACCGAGCAACTTTTCCATCTCGGTCGTCAACCAGACCGGGTTTCCCAGGTTGGACCGGACATAGACCAGGGACGGCTTTCTGCGAATTTTATCTTCCAGGAAATTGACAGTGTTCTCGGCCTCTTTCAGGATGGCGGTCCGGTTGGTTTCGTTATCCGGCCAGAGCTGTTTCTGCCGGTAAAGGTATGGAGCGCCATCCAGCACGGCCACCAGGCTCAGGTAGTCGAGGTCGGCATCGACCAGCAGAAAGTCCCTGGCTTCAGCCCCGGCCCTGACCACGAGGTTCAGCACCGAAAGCGAGGGTATGGTCAACTTGCCGGGATGCATCTTGTTTTCTGAAAATATCGCCTCGTACTCGGCCGCCACCTCTTCTCCGATGCAGACCACCAGCACCTTTCTCTCTTTTCCCGAATTGAAGGTCTGGTAGGAATAACGAACCCGGTCAAGGGGATGGGAAAGATGATGTTCCAGTTTCCATTCTACGAACCTGACCTGTTCGGCCGGGGTCAGGCTGGCACTTTCCAGCTGAAAGATAAAGGCCCGGGCACTCATTTCAGGCAGAATGACTGTGACCGAATGACCGCGCGGCTTGAATTTTCTCCAGGTCTTCCTGATGAGTTCCTGCAACAGGCCGGGCTGGACAATGTTTTTCTGAAGAAGCTGGGCTTCGACCAGGCCGGAAGAAATCGGGTGGTAGACGTAATCATCTGCGGTTAACTGGTCCTCCGGTCCGGTCTTCAGGGCGGCAAAGTAAGAGGGAGCAATCTGGAAGACAGCCGACGGCTTCGGCTGCTCCAGAAAATACCGCCTGATTCTTTCTCCCAGACTCATCCGCTCACTCGACGAAGGTGACTTTGTTCAAATCCTTCAGGCTGGTAACGCCGGAAAGAACCTTTTCCAGGCCGGACTGCCGCAGGGGAATCATCCCTTCTTCCTGGGCGACTTTCTTAACTTCCGACAGTGGCTTCCTGGCCAGGATCATCTCCCTGATATTATCCGAAAGCTCCAGCAACTCGGCAATGGCCGTCCGGCCCTTGTAACCGGTGCCATGACAATCGCTGCACCCGCGGGGCTCGTAGAAGGTCATATTCCGGAACCGGTCGGGGTTCAGTCCTGAAAGTTCCAGGGTGACATCGTCATACTTGACCGCAGCCTTGCACCTGGGACAGAGTACCCGCACCAATCGCTGGGCCAGGATGCAGTTCAGGGCCGAGATGAAGCTGTAAGGGTCAACCTGCATGTGCAGGAAACGGCCGATAACGTCAAAGACGTTGTTGGCGTGAACTGTCGTAAAAACCAGGTGCCCGGTCAGGGCCGACTGGATGGCAATCTGGGCGGTTTCCGGGTCCCGGATTTCGCCCACCATGATCTTGTCCGGGTCATGCCGCAGGATGGAGCGCAGACCCCGGGCAAAGGTCAACCCTTTTTTCTCGTTGACCTGGATCTGGGTGATACCTTCTATCTGGTATTCAACGGGGTCCTCGATGGTGATGATCTTATCCTCGGGAGATTTAATTTCAGTCAGGGCAGCATACAGGGTGGTGGTTTTGCCGCTTCCGGTTGGCCCGGTCACCAGGACCATGCCGTAGGGCTGGTAGATGTATCGCCGGAACTTTCGCAGAACATAATCAGAAAAACCGAGCAGGTCCAGACGCAGCTCGGCGAAAGCCTCGGTGATCATCTCCTTGTCAAGGATGCGGATGACCGCGTCCTCCCCGTAGATGCAGGGCATGATTGACACCCGGAAATCTATGGTCTTGTCCTTGATTTTAAGGCGGAAACGCCCGTCCTGGGGGACCCGTCGCTCTGAGATGTCCAGGTCGGACATGATCTTGATGCGCGAGATGATCAGCGACTGGAACTGGCGGCTGAGCGGCTCCATGGCCTCGGTCAGGACCCCGTCAATGCGGTACTTAACCCGGACAAAATTTTCCTTGGATTCGATGTGGATGTCGCTGGCCCGTTTCTGGACGGCGGTGAAGATGATGGTATTGACCAGCTTGATGATGGAGCCGTCCTGCTCGGTCAGCTTCTCGATGGTAATTACGTCTTCTTCTTCGCCGGTCTCCTTCTCCACCACCTGGCGGACAAAGCCCTCGGTGGCTTCCTTCAGCACCTGGGCCGCGGCCTCGCTGCGCCGCAGGGCTTCCTGGACACCCCTCTTACTGGCCGCGAACACTTCCACCTTTTTTCCGGCAAAGGTCTCAATGCTGTCAATGGCCGCCAGGTCGGAGGGGTCGGCGATGGCAATCTGAAGGACCCGGCCGGTATCGTGCAGTGGAACAAAGTTATACCGGTAAAGAAAGTCAACCGGGAAAGACTGCACCAGGTCGCGGTCGAGTTCCTGCCTGCTCAGGTCAAGGTAAGGTACCCGGTATTTCTCAGCCAGTTTCTTGGCTTCCAGCTCCTCGGCCAGCAGGAGCCCGTTGGCATCACCCTTTGGCAAATTGTCCTCCTCTATTTCACCTGGTTATCCTGATGATGTTAAAAATCGGAAGATATATAGATAATATCATACCCGCGGCCACCAGGCCGATAAATATGATGATAACCGGCTCAATCAGGGAAACCAGGGTCTGAATCCGGTCCCTCAGCCGCTCGTCATAAAAGTCAGCCACCTCGGCCAGCATGCCGGGCAGGTTGGCCGAACTTTCGCCGATCCTGATCATGTCCATGGCCAGCTGGGGCAGCACCCCGGCCTTCTGCAGCGAGTCGTAAAGGCTCAGACCGTTCTTGAGGCTATCGGCCACCGATAGCAACCTGGATGAAATAAACCGGTTGGGCACAGAAAACGCAGCCACGCTGACCGAAGACAGCAGGGTGATCCCGGCTTCCAGGAGCAGCCCCAGAGTACGGCTGTAAAGGGCCACGGCCGAGTCCGAAACCAAGAAGCGGGAAAAGGGCAGGCGCAGCTTGAGGCGGTCCTTGAAAACAATAAAAGAATCCCGGCGCCTGATGACCAGGTAGGTAATGATTAGGGCCAGAAACAGAAGGCCGAACCAGAGCAGGTTGGCCCTGATAAAAATGGCCAGTCTGAGCAGAAACCTGGTCAGGCCCGGGAGCTGGGCCCCGAAGTCGGCATAAAAAGTGGCGAACCGGGGAAGAACCAATCCGACCAGCAGCCCGATCAGTATGGCCGAGAATATGACCAGGAGCGTTGGATAAAGCAGGGCCGAACGCACCCGGCTCCGGGTCTGGTCAATGATTTTTGCGTACTGGATGTACCTGGCCAGGGAGCCCGGCAGGTTCCCACTTCTTTCTCCGGCCATCAGCGAAGCCGTGTAGACCTTGGAAAAAAGATTCTCATAGGGAGAGAAGGCTTCGGACAGAGTCTTTCCCCCGCGGACTTCAGCCTCCACCTGCCTGATGATGTCCAGAAGAAAGGGATTTTCCACCCGCTTTTCCACCAGCTCAAGGCTTTTGAGCACTGGATAACCGGCCTTGAGCAGGGCCACCAGCTCCTGGTTGAAAAGGATAAATTCGGCCGGTTTAAGGCGCTTTCCGAACAGCCTGACCTGAGAAATCCTGAGCTCCTTGCGAATCGACAGGACGCACAGCCCCTCAGCTTCAAGGGTTCGGCGACAATCCTCGGCCGAGGCTGCCTCCAGCGTTTCCCTTAGAATGCGGCCATCCGACGTTACGATGCGGCAGATAAAAGCAGGCATTTGGTTATCAACTCTCGCTTTGGCTTTATCTTAAGTTAGCTCCCCGATTATGTCAATCTGTCTTTCACCCGACAGGGGTAGCCCGGCCCTTCCACATTTAATAAAAAGCAACACCGGTGAATAAGTTGCAGGCCGGACGTGGATTTTAACCGGAAAATTCGGCACCGCCAGCCAATCGGACGCCACCCGGCCGTCTTCAAGGCGGGAAGCCAGCTTTAGCCCCCGAAATAATAGAAACGAAGGCTGTGTTACCGAGAGGCTCGTCGGTCCGAAAACATGATCAAAGCAGCTTATCATTAGCCGTTTCCAACCAAATCTTCCCTTATATTTAGTCGCAACTGTGCCTTCTAAGTGTCCTGAAATCAATAATTTTCTGCCTTATCCAGAAAAATTTTTAAAATTATGCAAAAAAAATAAAAAAAGAGTTGACAAATGTCTTTTTTGGGCTTATATTGTAAACCGAAAGAAGGAAGCAATGGGTGGCACCAGCGACAGACCCGGGTTGGACGCAACCTTTCCTTTAAGGTTGAGGGCAGCCCGCTTGAAGGCCGGCCTCAGTCTCGAGGACCTGGCCCAGAAGCTCGGGGGAATTGTAACCAGGCAGGCCATTGCCAAGTACGAAAAAGGCCTGATCAGCCCATCCCCCGAGGTACTGGAACACCTCCTCCAGGTCCTCGAGATCCCTCCTTCCCCGGATATTCCGGAAGAAGTACCGGAGAAACCGGAAGAATTCACGGCAGAGATTCGGGCCTGCCCGCCGCAAGGAGCCAGGGTTAGCAGGCGAACACCAAGGGACGTTAAGCCCTTAAAAACCGAAATATACGCCTGCTATAGTCCAGGTGAAATCTTGCCCACGCCCGCCAGGAGAGCCCGGCACCTGCAGAAGACCTGGGCCGATCTTATTCCCGAAGAAGAAATAGAACTGAGACCGGAGCCGCGTCTTCCCAGGAAACAGGCCATCGCCCTGAGAATAATCCTTTCTGAAAAAATGAAGAACTACCTCTGGCTGGAAAAGCTGCTGCGGCAGGAAAAAGTATTCGAGCCACCCTTCAGGCTGAAAATCATAAAACTGGAAGAAGCGGAAAAGGCGGCTGAAGACCTGCGGCGGCACTGGGACCTTGGAACCGGGGCGGTGACCAACCTGCTGACCTTCCTGGAAGAGCGTGGCATCAAGACCTTCAGGCTGGCCAGCCCGGAAAAATTTGAAAGCCAGTCCGGTTTTTACCGCGGTCAGCCCTTCATCGCCGTGGAGAATAGCCTTCCGGTGGACAGGGTCAGGTTCAGGGCCGCTTCGGAGCTGGCCCAGGTTCTGTTCGGCCTGGCCAACGACCCGGACACCATCAGGCTCTATAACAGGTTCGCGGCTGCCTTCCTGCTCCCGGCCAGGATCCTGGAAGAATACTTCCTCCCGGCCGGAAGGAAAATCGCCTTCAGCGAGCTGGCTGAAATCAAGGCCAGGTACGGAATTTCCCTCCAGGCCATCATGCGCCGGGCCTTAGACCTGGAGCTGGTCACCGAAAGGCGTTTTCGTTCTTTCAGGGAAATGATGAACGAAAAGGGCTGGCTGTGGAAGGAACCGGTCGAATACCGGGGCGAAGAGAATCCATCCCGGTTCAGGAGGCTGCTGCACTACGCCGTTTCCTCGGAAATCCTGGACCCGGAGAGAGCTGCCGCCCTGGCCGAGACCACTCCGGAAGAAATAAAAAAAGAAATGGGAGAGATATTTTAAGCCGGGGATGGGCTCCGGCTTAAATGATAAAGGTGCGCGGGAGCAAATTTTTAATGGGGGTTGATGATGGTAACCGTTAACCAGCCAATCAAGATTCCGCCTTAGGCCATAAGCCTCGGGCCATCCTGATTTCTTAAAACTCACACATTTTTAAGGAGAAACGACGATGGAAAGGACTGTCAATTTTTATCTTCAGGGAATGGAACTCGGCAAGCCTCAGCAACATGAGGACATGGTTCTTTTCCCCATAACGTCCGGGCTAAACCAGGGACCGGATTACATCACCCTGGCCGAAGCCCTGGAGAAAGGGCTGTTCGAAGTTGGCGAGGTCGGGCCCGGCGGCTCGGTGCCGGAACTTAAAGCCACCAACAAGGGCGAAAAGCCGGTCCTGCTGCTCGACGGCGAAGAATTAAGGGGAGCCAAGCAGAACCGGGTGCTCAACACCACCATAATGGTCGGTCCCAAGAGCTCGGTGGTCATCCCGGTCAGCTGCGTTGAGGCCCACCGCTGGCACGGCTCTTCCCTTCGCATGGAAAGGTCCGACCACATTATGGCCAACCAGATCAGGCGCAAAAAGATGGACCAGGTGCACCGTAACTTGGAAGCAAACCGCAGTTTCAGGTCGGACCAGTCCCAGATCTGGGCTGATATCGATTACATGGCATCCAGGCTACAGGTAGAATCACCGACCGGAGCCATGAGCGATATTTACGAGGCCCGGGAAAAAGACCTGGAAAAATATCTCAAGGCTTTTACTCTTGTCCCTGGACAGAAAGGTCTCCTGGTCTTCATTGAAGGACAGCCGGTGGGCCTGGAATTTATCTCCAGGGACACAGCTTTCAGCCGGCTGTACCAGAAGCTTCTCAAAAGCTACGTGCTGGAAGCCGTCAGCCTCAAGTACGAAAAGAAAGCTGCCGAGAAGTCTGGTAAGAAGGGCCAGGAGAATTCAGAAAAAGGAAGCCGGGTCAGCCCGGAAGAGGCCCGGGCCTTTATCGAAAATGCCGGGCGATGCGAAGAAAAGAGATTCCAGTCCATCGGCCTGGGCGTTTCCTGCCGATACCGTGGCGAGTCCATGGTCGGGGCCGCCCTGGAAGTTGAGGGCTCGGTTCCGCACCTGGCTTTCTTTGCCATCGACAACGGGCAAGAGCCAAAAAGGTCCTCGAATCAGGATGAAAAGTTCCCTCAGCTCCGCATCAGGAAACGCTATCTGTTTGACGAGAAATAAGGTCAGAAATCATGGCCCGCGGCGCTAATAAAAGAAAAAGAGCGGGGCGACGGCCAGACCGCCAGCCCTCAGGCCAGCCGGCCTGGGGGCTGCCCTGGCCCGATTGTACTATCGTCCAGCAACTTCCGGCCGAGCTGCTGCCCTTCTTGCTCTGTGAAGAGCAGAAACCGGCCTTTCAGAAGTCCATGCTGTCCAGAATTATCAAGAGCCTGATTAATTAAGGAGCAAGACATGTGTCGCTTACTTGGACTTATGGCCAACCAGGCAGTGGACCTGGAGTTTTCGCTGGGCAGGTTCAAGAAATACGCCGCCAGCAATCGGGATGGCTGGGGAATCGGCTGGTATGAGAGTGGCAAAACCATGGTCTACAAGGAAGCCGGCCTTGCTTCTGACGATCCTGCCTATGACCAGAGGTCAAAAGAAGTCCGCTCGAAGATCATCATTGCCCACGTCAGAAGGGCCATACAAGGAGAGCAGGCCAGGGTGAACTCCCATCCTTTCCAGTACGAAAACTGGCTGTTTGCCCATAACGGTTCAGTTTCCAGGGAAAGTTTGCTCGGCTGGCTGACCGAGACATATAAAAAGGATATCAATGGGCAGACCGACTCGGAAGTCTATTTCCACTGGATTCTGCAGTGCGTAAGGGAAAAGGGCAATGTGGTGGAAGGCATTAAGACAGCGTTGGCTGAAATAGCACGGACAAAGGATTCAAATGACAGCGGGGGCTTAAATTTCCTGATGTCTGACGGATTGGGGCTTTACGCTTTCCGCTTCTCCAGTCCGGGAAGCCTTAATTATTATTCACTGTATTACCTTTTTCGGAACCCGGGAGATAGGCAGCCTTCTGAATTCATCTCAAAAGAAACTTCGGCCCTGGTCAGGAGTAAATCCCTGGCCGGGGAAAGGGCCGTCCTGGTCTGCTCTGAGAAGCTGACCGATGAAAACTGGCAGGCTATAAAGCCGGGTCAGCTTCTGGTGGTCGGACCGGATCTCGGGCTCCAGACGAGTCAATTGCTCAATTGTTGAACCGGCTTAAAATCTTTTTTTTGTCCCATCTAAAAAAACGGGCTATTAAAAAACAGGCCAGGCTGCCCGGTTCAGCCCGGGCGGCCTGGCCGGCCCGCTTGGTAAGAACTGCATCCGACAGATTGAGGTTGACACGGCCATGGTAAAGTCCTATTAATTTACTGTAAAAGATGAAAGTTGCCGTCGCAGCCGGATTGATCCTGACGTTGTGTGGATTAGTCTGTATTCTAACAGGCCAGGTGGCCAACCGGCCGGAAACCAGGCAGCAGGAAACTGTCACCCAGACCCCGCCCGACCAGGTCCCTCCCCAGGAAGTTCAGAAACCAAAGCTCGATTACATGAGCACCTTTCTTTCCAGGACCACCAGCCCCCTGGGCTTAAAAGAAGACGAGGAACTGCGCCGGTTGCTCAAGCAACCCAAGACTAACTGGGCTCTCCGGGCTGGCATTCGCCATATCCTTAACTGATTATTTTTTTTGCCCGGTTGATTCAAATTTTTGGATTTAGTATATTTTATTGAAGAATGGCCATGAGAAGGAGCTTTTTCTATCTTTTCCTGTTGCTGGTGCTCGTTCTCATTGTCCTGGGTTTCATCAACATTTCCCGTAAGCTTTCCTGGAAAGAACCCTACGACGGGGTGGCCTGGGTGGAAGGTCCCACCGGCCTGACCGCGGCCAGGGTGAATGAAGACAGCCCGGCCTACCTTTCGGGCATAAAGGCCGGAGACATCCTCTTCTCCATCAACGACACCCCGGTAAAGAACAGAATAGAATTCGCCAAGATGCTCTGGCTGATTGACCGCCTGGAGCAAAAAGCGCTATACCAGGTGGGCCGGGGCGGTACCATCCTCTCGCCATCCTTTTACCTGAGCAAGAAAGGCGTCAGTTCCACTTACATATACCTCATGCTCCTCGGCCTGGCCACCCTGGCCATCAGCCTGATGGTTTTCTTCAACACCAAGAGGCAGTTCACCGGGCCTTATGCCTTTTTCTACCTGGTCTCGGTTTCCCTGTATTCCTTTTACGTGTTTTCAGCCACCGGCCAGATGGATTTCCTGGACAACCTTTTTTACTGGCTGGACAAGTTAGCCCTGCTCGCCTTTCCTCCCCTTCTGCTGAATTTCTTTTTCATCTTCCCCCAGAAGAAAAAAATTATCCAGAGAAAGAAACGGGTGGCCCTTTTCTACATTCCGGGCCTGGTGCTCCTGCTGTCAAACGTAGTCCTGAATACCATCCTGGATTCCATTCTGACCGAATCCCAGGTCCTGTCTTTTCAGAAAATCCTGGAAAAGCTGGAACTGGCTCACTTTTCCCTCTATACCATTCTGGCCCTGGCCCTCATCATCCGTGATCTGATTAGCAACATCAATCCCTATATCAAGAACCAGCTCAGGTGGATTGCCGTTGGCCTGGGCCTGGGTTCCTTGCCTTTTGCCCTTTTCTATGTGGTGCCATTTATCGGGGACCGCCTGCCCACCACCCCCGGCCAGCTGAGCGTCCTGCTCCAGGGCCTGATACCCATCACCCTGGCCTACTCCATCTCCCGCTACCGGCTGATGGATTTCGAAGTACTTTTCAAGAAGGGAACCACCCTGGTGATTTCCTTCGCCATGCTGGCCATGGTCTATTTTCTGGTCAGCTCCCAGACCGAGCTATTTTCAGAAAACCGGCTGAACGCCATTCTCCTGGGGCTGCTGGCCATCATCCTGGGAGCCACCCTGTTCACCCCTCTCTCGGAGCTGGTCCAGACCCTGGTTGACCGGGTAATCTACCGGCGCAGCTACGCCTACCGGCGGACGCTGCTGATGATCTCCAATGTCCTCAACCGGGAACGGGACCTCAGCCGCCTGAGCAATTTCCTGTGGAAACCATTTCCAAGGCCCTGTCCCTCAAGCAGATAGACCTGTTCCTGGCCAGGGAAAATAACCCGACCGAATTCTACCTGCTCCGCTCTTCTGAGCCCGGCCTGGAAATAATGTCTTTGTTGCTTTCCCTGCCGGAAATAGACCTGCTGCAAAAGGCCGAGTTCATCTCGCTCGTCCAGCCCGGTGAAACCCAGAACCGACCGGGGATCTTTGGCTCCCTCCTGGAGAAAGGGCGGGTCCACATCCTGCCGCTGCGCCTGGAAAACAAGGTCATGGGCTTCCTGGCCATGAGCAACAAGCTGGATGAATCCTACCTCTCGGGCGAGGACCGGGAGTTGCTGCGCACCATTTCCACCTCGGTGGCCCTGGCCCTGGAAAATGCCTACCTCTACAACCAGGAAATAATTCGCTCGCAGGAATTGCAGCGACTTAAGGACTACAGCGATAATATCATCGAAAGCCTGACGGTGGGGGTGGCCGTCATCGACCAGAGCGGGCGGGTAATCGGCTGGAACCGGGTGCTGGAAAGGCAGTTCGGTCTGGCCAGGGACCAGGCTCTCAACCGCCACCTGTCAGAGGTCATCGGCAAGTATAATTTCCAGGCCATCTTTCCTCCCGAAACCCAGACCGAGTACCAGCTCCTGAGCGAAATCGGCCTGACCACGGCCCGGGGCGAGAAGAAGATCTTCGATGTGGCCCGCACTCCGCTGTTTGACAACCAGATGAAGGCCTACGGTACGATCATCGTTTTTGAAGACATCACCGAAAAAATCCACTTGCAGCAGCAGCTACTGACCTCGGAAAAGCTGGCCTCGATCGGCCTGCTGTCGGCCGGCGTGGCCCACGAAATCAACACCCCGCTGACCGGCATTTCCAGCTACGTCCAGATGCTGCAGAAGAAGCTGAGCGATGCCCACTACCTCCAGATCCTGCAGAAGATCGAAGCCCAGACCGAGAGGGTCAACCGCATCATCAAGAACCTGCTGAATTTTGCCCGTAACCCGGCCGACGAGTATTACCACCGGGTCGACCTCAAGGAGAGCCTGGAAGAAATCATCTCCCTCATAGATTACCGGCTGAAGAGCCTGAACATCCAGCTGGAGCTGGCCCTGCAGCCGGTGGTGATTTACGCCCAGCGGGAAAGACTGCAGCAGGTTTTCATAAACATCATTCTCAACGCCATGGATGCCATGCCGCAGGGGGGCAAGTTGCTGATTGAATGCCAGCAAAAAGACAACCTGGCCATGGTCAAGATAACCGACACCGGGACCGGCATCAGGCCGGAACACCTGCCACGAATTTTCGACCCCTTCTTCACCACCAAGGGGCTGGGCAAGGGAACGGGCCTGGGCCTGTCCATCAGCTTTGCCATTGTCAAGGAACACGAGGGGCAGATACTGGTGGATAGTGCCGTTGGCCGGGGCACCACTTTCACCATCATCCTGCCCACCAGCCTGTCCGAAAAAAACCGACCGAAAACACAGACACGGGGAAATCAACATGAATGATAATAATGCCATGATCCACCTGATCGACGACGAACCCATCATCCACGATGTCCTGGGGCAACTCCTGGAGTCAGAAGGCTTCAAGGTTGAAATTTCCGCCTCCGGGGAAGAGGCCCTGAAAAAATTCGAGGAGCAGAAATTTGACCTGACCCTGCTCGACCTGCTGATGCCGGGCATGGATGGCCTGGAGGTTCTAAAACAGGTCAGGAAAATTGACCCCGAGGCCCTGGTGATCATCATCACCGCCTACGCCTCGGTGGAATCGGCCCTGACCGCCATCAAGATGGGAGCCTACGATTACATCCAGAAGCCCTTCAAGAACGATGAGCTGCTGATGACCATCAAACGTGCCCTGGAACATCGCCGGCTGCATGAAGAAAATATCAGGTTGCGCCACGAACTAAAGAAAAAGTTCAGCTTTGAAAACATCATCGGCAAGAGCCAGGCCATGATGAACGTCTTCGAGCTGATCAAGGCAGCCGCCCCAACCCGCTCCACCATCCTGATCCAGGGCGAGAGCGGCACCGGCAAGGAGCTGGTGGCCCGGGCCATCCACCTTAATTCCGACCGGGCCCGCCACCCCTTTGTGGTGGTCAACAGCGGCTCGCTCCCCCCGGACCTGCTGGAGAGCCACCTCTTCGGTCATGTCAAGGGAGCTTTCACCGGCGCGGTGACCGACAAGAAGGGCCTGTTCGAGGCAGCCGACAGGGGCACCATCTTCTTCGACGAAATCTCCTCCATCAGCCTGGAGACCCAGGTCAAGCTGCTCCGGGTCATGCAGGACAAGGAATTCATGCGCCTGGGCGGGACCAGGACCATCAAGGTCGACGTCCGCATTATCGCCGCCACCAATACCGACCTGGAGGAGCTGATAGAGCAGAAGGCCTTCCGCAAGGACCTGTTCTACCGGCTGAACGTCATCAAGATCGAGCTACCGCCACTCCGGGCCAGGAAGGAAGACATTCCGCTGCTGGTCAAGCATTTCATCGAACTCTACAATGCCGAGAACCAGAAGCAGGTGGAGGGCGTGAGCGAGGATGTCATGGAAATCCTGATGGATTACGACTGGCCGGGAAATGTCCGGGAACTGGAAAACGTCCTGGAAAGGGCCGTGGTGCTCTGCAAGTCCCGGGTCATCACCCGCGAGGCCCTGCCGCCATTCCTGCTGAGCGGGAAGAAGATCATGTTCGAGGAGCTGGACAACGCCAGCCTCGACCTTAAAGAAAAAACGGCCGAGTTCCAGAAAAAACTGATCCTGACCGCCCTGGAAAAATCCGGCGGGGTGCAGAAGAAGGCCGCGGAGCTGCTGGGCTTGAAACCGACCACGCTCAACGAAATGATCAAGCGCCTGAAAATCAGCGACCGGATGGTCTAAAGGACAGGACTGGAACCGGGCTTCATTCAAACCGGCCCGGCACCAGGTTCCCCGGGTTTACCCTGACCTTCTTCAGCCGGCCCGAAAATTCAAGGTTAAAAGATTGGGAAGCTGAATCGACCCTCAGGACCTGCTCGCTCTTTCCTCCCTCTGTTTCCAGGATGACCCTGAGGGGGAAGACCATGGGCCGGTTGAGCTGGCGGATGGTCACCTGGAGCCTGGAGACCGGTCCTGACTGTTGAGCCTTCTGCTCGACCCGGACTTCAGGCAGCCGCTCGGAGTAGAACCAGTCGTTAAAAAACTGCTTGAGGTCCTGGCCGGAGACCCGCTCCATGGTCAGGCGGAAATCGGCCGTCCGCACCGCCTGAAAACGGAACTGCTTGTAGAATTCCTGAAGCCCCCGGAAAAACACTTCCTCGCCCAGCCAGTCCTTCAGGAGGAAAAGGGCCAGGGCAGCCTTGTTGTAGACGATCGCCTGGTAGCCTTCAAAGTCGATGTGGCTCAAACGGATACCCAGGATGACCGGTCCAATCCTTGATTTTTTCCGGACCGAAGAGGAAATTTTCTGCAGGATTTTTTCGAAATCCTTCTGCCCGTATCTTTCTTTTAAATAAAGGATGGTGGAAAACTGGGCCAGCCCTTCGGTGAGCCAGTTATCCCGGTACGAGGTCCAGGTCAGGCCGTGGCCCCACCACTGGTGGGCTATCTCGTGGGCCAGATAGTACTCGGGCCAGTAGGAGAGGTCGACCGGGCTGGAAGGGTTGATGATTATCAACTCCGGGCTCCGGGAAAAGGGCAGCTGGTCCAGGATTACCAGGCCGGCCGGGGCATGCCCGCCGTGACTATGCCAGTAGCGCTGGACGATGGCCAGCCGTTCAAAGGGAAAGAGCCCGAAATTTCTCTGATAGGTCTCCAGGATATCGGAAGCATCATTCAGGATCTGTTTGGCCTGGTGGCGCCAGTCCTGGGTTGTGAAGTGCTCTATGGTCAGCCCGTTGGTGATTTTCTTGATGGGCACCAGCCGCCCGACGAAAAAGCTGATGTACTTAACCGGAACCTGGCTCTCGTAGATGAAGATGGAATTGCCCAGGTTTTCCAGCTCGGTGACGCTGGCCGCATCCTTGACCGAATACTTTTCCAGCAGGCGGCCACTGGCCAGGCAATAATAGCCATCGGGAACAATCATCCGCAGCCTGAATCTCACGAATTTTTCCCGCACCGGCGACGGGTACCAGTCAGAGGACTGGGTGAAGAGGTAGCTATTGCTGATGGAAAAAAGAATGGTCGGTTCCTCGGGGCGAATCTGCGGCCCGGCATCGGTCATGGGTGGTGGGGGCACTATTTTCCCCCGGTAAAAAATCTTTAACTCCATCTCCTGCCCGCGGGATAACCTTTCGGCCAGGTAAATATAAATATATTTCCGGAAGCGGTCCCGGCTGTAGAAAAGCTCCCTTCCCTTCTCATCCTCTATCTTTAGAATCTGCAGCTCGGGGTTCAGGCGAAGCTGGCAGCTGTCCAGGTTATCTACGGCCGAGGCCAGCCTGATAACGGCCGAGGCAGCCAGCTGGCTGCTCTCCGGCCGGTAGCTGGCTTCGATGTCATAATTTTTGACTTCAAACTTTTCCCCGAACCTCAGGAACATCCTTTTCTGCCCCTCTTCCTGGGGGGAGTAGCTGTTGAGCAGTCTGTTCTTCGTCCTGTCAAAAAAGGAAATTTCTTCTTCGCCGAAGGGGGAATAGACATAGGTGAACTCACCCCGCTTGACCGTCTTGAGCTCGATAACCGTTTCCCCGGCCGGCGGCAGAAAAGTCAGAAGTTCTCCGGTCAGGGAATTCTCCAGGGTGAAGGACCTGGAATAATTCCGCGAAAATATGGAGTAGACCCGGTTGTTCAGGACCTCCTCCGGAACTGGTGGTGGTGGCCCTGCCACCGGTTCATAGAGCAGATTGTCGCGAAAATAGCTGTCGTTCCCCCGGACGTAGACATATTCCAGCGATTCCTCAAAGGACGGCTTCCGGTAAACCCGGGTCAACTGGTTCCTTTCGATTTCGTCCGAAGGTTGAAAGCGGACCTGGCCCCGCCCGATGATGATCATGGCGGTTTCGATGCCGGGCAGGTTATCGAAAAAGATCTGTCCCTCGGCAAAAGTGATGACAATATCTTTCTGGGCCAGGCGGATGCCACGGGCCAGGGTACTGCCTTCCCCTGGGAAGCGCAGTCGGTAAAGGTCTTTCAGGCTGCTGCTCACCAGACGCCTGTGAATCCGCAGTCCTTCAGGTCCAAGGCTGTAGGTGACCTGCCAGACTTCGATCACCGCCGAGTATTCTTTCTGAAAAAGCACCTGGAAAAAGGCCCGGTTCAACCCAGTCTGGTCCCGGCTTTCGCCCGAGTAGAAAACAGACAGGCTCTCCAGCCCGGGCTGGTTAAAATAGGTGGCAAGCGCCTGGCTTTCTTCTTCGCGGATTTGCGGCAGGCAGAGTTCCAGGTAATCACCGGTGCTCCTGGTTTCAAGGGCTTTAACTAAGGATTTCAGGTACTCGGGTGTCGCCGGTTGGGCCGGATAGAGATGGAGGCACAAGACCAGGCTGGCCAGCCCCAGCCAGAAGGCTGTCACCGACCGTCTTCTTACCCCAATAATTCCTCCTGGCACCCGGTGCCATTTCTATTATATACGAAGTTACGGCCCGCCACGTCTTCTCTTATCCCAATTCTGCAGGTTTTATGCCAGCCTTAAAAGGCATTGACGGGATTCTTCTAAAAGGGAGGTAATCTATAAATGAGCGGCTCCCCCACCGGCACCACGGCCAAGAGGCTTAAATTTTGATTACAACCGGGTAAATATCTTTACAATCAGGGCTGGGGCTTGGGTTCTTCTTTTTCCTTTTTCTCTTTCTTGAGGTATTCCTCCCAGGTGACGAAGCTGTGGTAGAAAATGGCATCACCTTCATCTATCCCGCGCGTAATCTCCGTTATATGGGAGGTGGTGGCCCCAAAAGCTTCTACCGCGTAGATGACCGCTTTTTCCGGGTCGATGGTGTTGCCGCAGGTATATATATCCAGGGCCCCGTAATTCATCTCCGGCCAGGTATGGGTGGATATATGAGACTCGGAAATCACCACCACCCCACTGACACCGTTCGGCGGAAACCGGCTGAAGGAAATCGACCAGACCTGGGCCCCGGCGATTTCAGCGGCCTTGACCAGGATCTGCTGGACCTTTTCCACGCTGCCAATGATTTTTGGGTCGCAGCCCGAAGCCTCAACGATGTAATGGTGGCCGATGGTGGAATGATGTTCTTTGGTCATTCAGTTCCTCCGTCATTGTTCTTCAAGTTGATTATGGCATAAACGCCACCCATGTCAATAAACTTCTGTGTTTCAAAGTGGAACCCGCGGGTCGTTCTTGACCACGTTGAGAACCAGCTGGGTTACCGTGCGGTCAATGTACTTGATTGACAGGACCTTCTTGATGAACTGGTTAAGGTCCTGGCGGTCGAGGAAGCAGCCTATGACCACCGAATCCCAGTCCCCGGTGACATCGAACACGGCCATGACCCGGCGGTCCTCGGCAATTTTCTGCTGGGTTTCCAGCAGCTTGCCTTGCGTAAATCGCATCAGGATCACCGCCATCAGGCCAAAGCCGAAATATTCGGGATCAAGGACGGGAATGTAACCCTTGATGGCTCCAGCCTCTTCCAGCTTTCGTATGCTCTGAATCACCGCCGGGACAGAAACGCCCGTTTCCCGGGCTATCTCCCGGTAGCTTTTCCTGGCATCGCGGTTAAGACAGGAAACAATTTTTCTTTCGGTTTCAGCGGGCATTTAGCCTCCATTACGAATATAAATTTTTTTAATTAATATATTGACATTTGTCATTAATTTAATAATATATCAGCATAAATGAAATAATAATGGACAATGAAGCTAACATATGTTCGGCACCCATTTACTATTTTAATAAATGGAGGGAAAAATGCAAGAAGGAATTAAAAATGTCCATGGCCTGAGCACGGAAGCCGAAGTGCTGGAGGCAGCCAGAAATCCTGAAAACCAGATAGAGTTCGTGCGGATCATGTTCACCGACATCCTCGGACGCCCGATGGATTTCTCGATTCCGGTCTCAGAACTGGAAAAAGCCTTTGCCGAGGGCAAGGGCTTTGACGGTTCTTCGGTCGAAGGGTTCGTCCGGATTGAAGAAAGCGACCTGGTCATCGTCCCCGACCCCAGGACTTTCAGGGTTTTCCCCTGGACCTACCAGGGTTTCGACCCGGCCATTACCTGGAGAGAAGCTATAATGTTCGGCGACATTTACCAGCCGGACGGGAATCACTACCCTGGCGACAGCCGCTACGTGCTGAAA
>JABLWX010000008.1 GCA_013178315.1 Candidatus Aminicenantota bacterium | reverse complement strand
CTATTACTAAAGAATTAAAAATTGGGAATTCACTGCCAAATATCAAGTGTTATTATTGATCGACGCTTTATTACGTTTTTCTTGGTGAATTCTTCACTTGTTTAGAATGATTTAAATTCCGATCCAAAAAGGAAGAATTAGTGAGTATTATGATAGCTTTTTAATTTTTTATTATAGGCTGCTCTTTGTGATTGATTTGATAAGCGAATGTGTTATTTCGCAGTCAGAAGAAATAAACCTATATGCCTTTTATTGAAAGCTTTTGAATGAAGAAGGCCGAGCTAATTTTATTTTAATGCAGCGATTCGGGCTCGGAAGCCGGGGCCGGGGCGGACGGCGATTCTTCAGGTATTTCTTCTTCCTCGGAAATCGGGGTCGGCAGCAGGTGTTCGGGCAAGAAGAACCTGTTGGCGACGAGCGTCGGAATGACGGCGCTGGCAATGACCGCGGCTACCAGGAAGGAATACTGTTCGCGGCTCACGATGTTATGGGTAAGCCCGTACAGGGCCGAGATCGTGCCGAAGGTCAGTCCGGTGGACATCATCAGGGTGTAATACCAGGTCTCCTTGACATGGTTCTTTCGGAAGCTCTTGATGGCCGGGTAGAGGCCGAATATCTTGGAGATAACCTTCCCGGTGAACAGGACCAGGAACACCAGCGGGCCGGCCACTACGGCCGGGATGGACATCAGGAAGCCGGCGCGCAGGAAATAGAACGGGGTCAGGAAGCCGATGGTCAGGGTTCTCAGGCGGCGGATGAAGAAATGGTCGCGGCTCACGGTTCCGGCCAGGACCATTCCTATAATATAGGCAGGCAGCACGGCTTCGCTCCCGGACCAGAGGGCCAGGGCGCCAAGGCCGAATAGCAGGAAAAGAATCCACTTGGTGCGAACGGCAGCCGTCTTGTAGGCAAATTTTTTGATCAGGTACCCGGTAACCCCGGGCAGGAAAATGAACACCAGGACCGAGACCACTACGAAGATGACCGTGCGGTAGGTGAACGGGGCAAAAATCAAGCCCAGGCCGATAACCGTCCCCAGGTCATTGACGAAGCAGGACCCCAGGACACCCTTGCCGAATTCGGTCTTGTTGAATCCGAATTCCAGCATGACCGAGTAGACCACGGCCATGGAGGTGGTGCTGAGGGCGATTCCGGCCAGGAGGCTGGCTCGCAGGTCCCAGTGGAGCAGGAAGCGGGCGATGGCGGCGCAACCCAGGAAGGGGGCCAGGAATCCAATGAAGCCGATGACTGTGGATTCCTTGAGCTTGGCCCGGAGCGACTGCGGGTCGAGCTCGGCCCCGGCCAGGAAAGTCAGCAGGATGGCTCCGGCCCCGGCCACGAACCTGAGCCAGTCGGCGTTGGGTGACAGGGCTGATTCCCCGAAGTAGCGAACCACCAGGTAACCGGCCAGCGCTCCCACCATGATTTCCATCAGGGCCATGGAGATCTTGAGGCGGCTGGCCAGGATGGTGGCCACGATGGCCAGGCCCAGCCAGATGGCAGCTGTCAGGTAGGCATCAAACATGGTAAACCTCCACACAAAACTACTTTTGGGTAGAAGTCATCAGCCGGCGGGCGATTATTGGGGAGACCTCATTCCCCCGAAATGAAACGGGATTATACAGGAGGCGGGCGGGGAAATCAAGGGGGGCACATCAGGGGGACACGGGAGCGTGTCCCCCTTTTTCATTCAAACTTCATGAACGGGGCGGGCCGGATGGGGAAGATCTGGATTTTTTCCCAGACCCGGGTCAGGACGTAAGGCTCCTTATCCAGCCAGTCTTTGCGCAGGGCTTCTTCGGATGGGAAATCGCAGATGATTATCGAGCCGATAAGGTCACCGGCCTCGTTCAGGATACCGGCAGCGCACAGCCACTTGCCTTCCTCGTAAAACTTTTCTCCCTGCTTCAGGTGTTCTTCCCGGCAGCTTCGGCGGCGCTCTGGACCGGCGGGCGGTGGGTAATCAAAGGCTAAAACCAGGAACGGCATGTTGTTTCCTTTCAGTATAAAAATAAAAATATAAAGCTCACGATAATTAAAGAACATTTTCGAAGGAAAAGGCAAGGGGGAACAGTGCGAGGCGGAATTCGGGGTGCTGGGTGCGGGACAGGCTTATCATGAGTAATAAGTGAGTAATAAGAAGGAAGGTTAAGATCGTTCGGAACCGAACCGCAGATACATGACTCGGGGGGGAAAGAAATATTGAATGGGAGAAAGAATTATGGCATGCGGAGGACTGAAGATGGAGGCACTGGATAAAACCGGATAAATAAGGAATGGTCTACCCCCGGGATGGTTAAAGACCCGATCATCTTCATCATTAGAAAATATGGGCAGAGAACGGATGAAATGACTCTGGCCAGGCCGGGCGGGGCGGACAGCCCGGCGCCCCGGGATATTCTTTTACTGTCAGGGCGGAAAATATGGCATAATAAGAAAACAATAGAAACAAAGGCTATAATGTAGTCAGTTAAGAACCAAATTGATTTCATAAGGAAGGCCAAATGGAAAAAATCGTGAGAATAGTCGACGGCATCTACTACGTCGGGGTCAATGACCGCGACACCCATCTTTTTGAAAATATCTGGCCCCTGCCCAAGGGCGTTTCCTACAATTCCTACCTTATTGTGGATGAGCGGACCGCGCTGGTCGACACGGTCAAGCTCTGCAAGCTGGGTGCTTACCTGGAAAAAATTGGCCAGGTCCTGAACGGACGAGGCCTTGATTTTTTGGTAGTCAATCACATGGAGCCGGACCATTCCGGGGCCCTGGCAGCGATTGTTCATGCCTACCCGGGGGTCAAAATAGTCGGCAACAGGAAGACCATCGAATTCATCAGGGCCATGTATCAGGTCGAGGCCAATTTTCATGAGGTGAAAGACGGTGAAGAGCTGGACCTGGGGCGGCGGAAATTAAGATTCTATTTAACGCCGATGGTCCACTGGCCGGAAACCATGATGACCTATGAAACGACCGGCCAGTTGCTTTTTTCGGGCGATGCCTTTGGAGGTTTTGGCAGCCTGGACGGCGGGGTGTTCGACGATGAAGTGGACGTGAATTATTACGAGCATGAAATCAGGAGATACTATTCCAACATCGTCGGCAAGTTCGGGCCCATGGTCCAGAAGGCATTGCAGAAGCTGTCGGCCCTGGAGGTCAAGGTGGTCTGCCCCACCCACGGGCCCGTCTGGAGGACCAATCCCGGGAGGATCGTTTCCGCGTACGACAGGTGGAGCAAGTACGAATACGAAGAGGGGGTGGTCATAGTCTACGGCACCATGTACGGCAGCACCGAGAAGATGGCCGATTACGTGGCCCGGGTGCTGGCTGACCAGGGGATTAAGAACATTCGGGTGATGAACACCTCCACCGTTCACGAATCATTTATTATCAACGAAATCTGGCGTTTCAAGGGTGTAATTTTCGGGAGCTGCACTTACAACAACTGGGTCTATCCACCCCTGGAGAACGTGCTAATAAACCTGGCCCATAAAGGGTTGCCCAACCGGGTGTTTGGAGTTTTCGGGTCTTATGGCTGGAGTGGCGGTGGGGTGAAGGGCATCCTGGAGTATATTCAAAAGAACAACTGGAAATTGATAGGTGAGCCGGTGGAGGTTCAGTTTTCGGCCAGGCCGGGGGACCTGGAAAAATTGAAGAAACTGGCCCTGGACATGGCCACAGCAATTAAATAAACAGGGGACACCTTACACTGTCCCCTTTTTTCCTCTTTTTGCTTTAGATTTACAGGGGAAAAATTGTGGCAAAAATTGGGGACACCTTAAGGTGTCCCCTTTTATACATTTTTAGTTGCTCTTTATGCCGAACTTCAACAGGTCTTGATTACAGCCTCCGGTGCAGACGGTGCAGGCAAAGCAATCGGGAACCAGGACCGCATCCTTCAGTATCTCGGCCACGGCCGGGCAGGGAGACTTGGCGGCGCAGGACAGGCAATCAGTGCAGGCATCTTTCTTTTTGACTACCCGGAAGATCCCAATCTGCTCGATCACGTTGGTGATGAGGCCAATCGGGCAGACAAAATAGCAGAAGGGACGGTAGGTGAAAAAGGCGAAGAACAGGGTGAGGATAAAGGGCAGGAAATGGAAAAGGTTGTCCAGCAGTGTAGGCTGCAGGCTGATTTCGTACCCGTGGAAGGCGTTGATGTAGTCGTAGAGGGAAAGGGCAACCGTACGGTTGCCGGAAACGGTGTGGATTATGGCCGTCCAGCTCAGGAAGATAAAAGCTATAAAAATCAGCACCCGAACGGTCTGGCTCAGCCAAAACGAGGGCTTGCGCCTCCGGATCTTAAGCTTATCGGCCAGCATGGCGATCAGTTCCTGAATGGCCCCGACCGGGCAGACGTAGCTGCAGAACAGCTTGGGGCCAATCACGGTCAGGAAGATGATCACGGCCAGGGTGACAATCATCGGCATCCTGAAACCGTAGAGGATGGACTTGGTGGCGGCGCAGATGGGTGAGGGGTGCATGGAAAAGCCAGTGAAGAATTTAAGGCCGAGGTTGGCCGAGATACCGTAAAGAAAGGTGGAAACGAGAAGGATGAGAATCTTCAGCCGGCTGTTCATCCTTTTGGTCAGAAGCAGCACCAGGGCCACGGCGGCGATTACCAGCATGGTGATGAACTTGGGGCGCAGGAGAAAATCAAAGAAATCGGGCCCAGCGGCCGGCCCCTGGCCCTGCCTCAGTCCCTGTCCCGGAGCCTGCTGCTGCTCCTGGGCCATGGCTAGCATCGGCAAACTAAGAAAAACGGCGAGCATTATCAGGTATACGGGTGGAATGATCCTTTTGGTCAGCATGGTTACTTTACTCCCTATTTTTTGTTGGCATTTTAATTAGTTGTTTAGGTTATTAAAAATCTCCAAGAATGGCAAGTCAAAGTTCTACCGGGGTGCCTGGATTTCTGCCGTTTCCTGCTTTTTCTTACTAACTGGATTGAACCGGTCCTGCCCTTATTTTGTTAATGTTGAACCGGATTGTGCTGGAGCTGGCAGCATCTGGGGACACCTTAAAGTGTCCCCTTTTTACGTCCTCATAAGTGTATTAATTACAACACATTAAAATAGGGCCGAGAGAAGAAAGGGGGACACCTAACGGTGTCCCCTTTTTGTGCCCTTTTGTATTATAATCGGGGCGATAGATATTAGGACGACTGCGGAGGGCAGCATGAAGAGCATAACCGGAAGCGTGGTTAAGGACCAGCTCATTTTTATGCTGGGTTTTGGACTGCTGGTGGGGATAATTTTTCCTTTCTTTACCCTCTGGCTGCTGAAACTTCCGGCCAGCAGGGTATTGACCCCGCTATTTTTTTCGATGTGCGTGCTGGCCGGGTTAATCGTTGGCCTGTGCAACTATTTAATTTTTCGTGGTGTGGTTCACAGGTTTCTTTCAGGGATGGCGGCCAGGATGGGTCTTTTTCAGGCCAAGCTCGAAGCTTACCAGGCCGACCCGGCCTCTTCAGAAAAATGCCGTGCCGAAGACTGTTACGTGGAGGCTTCTTCGGCCGACATCCTGGGCACGATTTCCGGTGATTTCAATAACCTGATTGCCTCGGTGGCCAATTTTATTGAGGTTGAAAGGACTACCGATAACTTCCTGGATAAGCTGAAACGAAGCCTGAAACTGGAAGACGTGGCCTCGGTGGCGCTGGATACCTTCAGCGACTACTTCGGCGGCCAGGGTAGTTTCCTGCTGGTCCTGGAAAGAGGGGAATTCCGGCTGATTAGAAGCCAATCTGTTGACATCAAGAAGGAACAGATTGAGAATAATTTCTGGCACGAGCTATTAAAGCAGGGGAAGCCGATGGTAGTTTCGGGGATAGAGGGTGATGCTATCCACCTGCATATCGGGGTGGGCCAGCTCGATCCCAGGAACATAGCCCTGATTCCTTTAAAATATCAGAACGAGGACGTAGGAGTATGCGGGCTGGTTTCCAGGGAGCCCTTCAAGCATGATTTCGACACCCTGGAGGCCAGGAATTTTGTAGCCCAGGCCACTCCCTTTATCTACAATGCCCTGATCATGAAGAGGCTGGAGGTGATGGCGGCCATCGATGAACTGACCGGAGTTCTCAACCGCAGGTTCGGTCTGAGGCGCCTCAACGAAGAGTTTGAACGTTCGAAACGTTACCGGATGCCACTGTCCGTGGCCATGGTCGACATCGATTATTTCAAGAAAATAAACGATACCTACGGGCACCAGGCCGGAGACTTTGTCCTGAAAACCCTGGCCGGAGTCTTCACCCATAACATCAGGGTTTCCGACCTGGTCATCAGGTTCGGCGGGGAAGAATTCCTGCTGGTCTTCAACGGGGCTTCGGCCGTCGATGCCTACCAGATAATGGAGAAGTTGAGGGCCGCTGTCGAAACCATGCGCCTGCAGTACGGAGCCTTTGATTTTAAGGTCACCTTCAGTGCCGGCGTGGCCAGTTTCCCGTCAGATAAGGTGAGTGACCTGGCCAGCCTGATTCATCAGGCAGATTCCGGGCTTTACAAGGCAAAGGAAACTGGTCGGAACCGCACCGTGATAAGCGGCTAAAACAGGGGACACCTTAAAGTGTCCCCATTTTCCTGCCAGTTATATTTTTCATTTACAACGACTTAGGAACGTCCTGCTATAAGAAAAGGGGACGCCGTAAGGTGTCCCCTTTTTTCTTGCGGCGGGCTGGTTTTTCCCCAAGAAATCGGACCCAAGATTCGGGGACACCTTACAGTGTCCCCTTTTTCCTTCCAGGGTGAACTTTAAGGGCTCAATTTTCGTTTATAGGGTTGATGCCTGGAAAGGTTGAGCTTGAGAAAATATGTGAAGGAATGTGATTACCATGGCAAAAAAAGCAGTTATCTGGTCCGTGTTAATGGTTTTCATCTTTTTTGTGATTTTGGGCCTGGCAGGTTTGAAGGCTGCCCCTGGAAACAAGCAGCCGGAAAAATCCGCCAATATCGATAAGGAGGCCCTGAAAAAGGCCCAGGAACAGAAGGTGCTCAGGGCCATACGGCTGAACGAGCCTATCAAGCTTGACGGCCTGCTGGAAGAAGAAGTCTGGAAGATAAATGAACCGGTCAGCGATTTTCTCCAGCGCGACCCGGTCGACGGGGCCCCGGCTACAGAAAAGACAGAAGCCTGGGTAGCCTATGATGAAGCCAATCTCTACGTGGCCGCTTACTGTCATGACTCGGACCCAAAGGGTATAGTCGGCTTGCTGGGCCGCCGCGATTCCTTCGTGGAGTCAGACTGGTTTTTCTTTGCGGTTGACCCGTATCTTGACCGGCGCAGCGGGTTTATGTTCGGCGTTAATCCCTCCGGGTCCATTGTGGATGAAGTTCTTTTCAACGATATCAGTGAGGATGAAACCTGGGATGGAATCTGGGAAGCAAAAGTAGCCCGGGTGGCTGATGGCTGGACCCTGGAAATGAAAATTCCCTTCAACCAGCTCCGCTTCCCGCGGAAAGAGACTTATACCTGGGGTGTTAATTTCCAGCGCACCATCAAACGCAAGCAGGAACGGCTGTCCTTTGCCTGGGTACCGAAAGAAGATAGCGCTTATGTTTCACGCTTCGCCAGGCTGGAGGGAATCGAAAGTATCAACCCGGGCCGGAGGGTGGAGCTCTATCCGTATTCGGTGGGGCAGGCCCAGTTCCGCCCGGCTGAACCGGGCAATCCTTTCGAGACCGGACACAAATACCTGGGTAATGCCGGCTTTGACCTGAAGGTCGGGCTGAAGAGCAACCTCAACCTTGATGTCAGCATTAACCCTGATTTCGGCCAGGTTGAAGTTGACCCGGCAGTCATCAACCTCAGCGCTTACGAGACCTATTACCAGGAAAAGAGGCCGTTCTTCATCGAGGGGGCATCGATGTTCAACCATTTCGGCCGTGGCGGCGTTTATGTAAACGCCAACATCAACTGGCCGAACCCGAGGTTTTTTTACAGCCGGAGGATAGGGCGGGCGCCTCAGGGGTACCCCGTTCATGAGGGCTACTTAAGTTTCCCCGACAGGACCACCATCCTGGGAGCTTTCAAGCTGACCGGGAAAGTTGGCTCGGGCTGGAACATCGGCCTTATCAGTGCGGTCACGGCGCGGGAATTCGCCACGGTCGATGACCTAGAAGAGCGGTATAGGGACGAGGTCGAACCGCTTTCCTATTATGGCGTCCTGCGGGCCCAGAAAGAGATCAAGGACGGTCAGCACGGGATTGGCCTTATGGCCACGGCTGTGGTCAGGGACCTCGACACCGAAATCCTTGCGGCCATTCTCAACAGGCGGGCTTTCAGCCTGGCCATGGACGGCTGGTCTTTCCTGGATAAGAAGAGGACCTGGGTGGTCGGCGGCTGGCTGGGCGGGACTTTCATCCAGGGTAGCCAGGATGATATCTACCGCCTGCAGCAGTCATCCATGCACTATTTTCAGAGACCTGATGCCACTCATATCAGCCTCAACCCGGAGGCCACCAGCCTGAACGGCTGGGCCGGGCAGTTCAAGCTGGCCAAGCAGCAGGGCCATCACCTGTTCCTGCTATCGGCGGGTGCCCTGTCTCCGGGATTCGACCCCAACGACGTTGGCTTCCAGAGTTCAGGCTCGGACCTGGTGGATATCATGGGGCTCTACGGGTACCAGTGGACCAAGCCGGGAAAGGTCTTCCGGGAGTGGACCGCTATTCTGGGCGGGTCGGTCCAGTATGATTTCGGCGGCAATCGCACCTTCAATTGCCTGGCTACCAGTCTCCAGGGCGTGCTGAAAAACTGGTGGAATTTCGAGTATACCCTGATCTACGTGCCCGAGGCCCTGAGCAACCGCCTGACGCGGGGCGGACCGCTGGCTTTGTCTCCTAGCGGGGTGATGAACCAGCTTTTTGTGAACAGCGATTCCAGGCAACCGGTGGTTCTGCAGGGAAGTGTTTCCTACCAGTGGGCCCACAATGATTCCAGCGAATGGATGGCCGATTTTTCGATACGCTGGAAGCCCAGGACCAACCTGAGCCTGTCGGTCGGACCGATGGTCAGCTTTTCCAGGAATGAAACCCAGTGGGTGAGGAAAGTAAACGACGCGCTGATGACCGAGACGTTCGGCGTGCGCTACATTTTCGGGCGGATTGACCAGAAGATAGTGGCCAGTGAAATCAGGATTAACTGGATTTTTACGCCAACGCTCAGCCTCCAGGCTTATTTGCAGCCATTCATTGCTGTGGGCAAGTACGACCGGTTCAAGCAGCTCAACCGACCCAGGGCCTATGATTACCTGGTGTTCGGGGAGGGCGGTTCAACCATCAGCGAGGAGGACGGGCAATACCTGATCGACCCGGACGGAGATGGGCCGGCAGCTGCATTTTATATCTATAACCCGGACTTCAACTATAAATCGATGCGGGGCACGGTGGTGTTGAGGTGGGAGTACCGGCCGGGGTCGCTGCTGTACCTGGTCTGGACCCAGAACCGGGCCGATTTCAGCTACCCGGGGCAACTCTCGCTGTGGCGAGACCTGGGCAACCTGTTCACCGCCCCCGGTGACAACATCTTCCTGGTGAAATTTTCCTACCGCTTCAACCTATAAACAGGGGACACCGCAGGGTGTCCCCTTTTCTGCCTCTTTTTATGCCTTTCTCCCCATATGACTTTTCCCCTAAAACGGGGACACCGTACAGTGTCCCCTAAAGAAAATTATTTTGTCGGTGATAAAAATCAATCGCACCCTTCGTCTGATTATATGCAATGCCCAGAACAGCAAGAATAATCTTCCCGAATGCCCCGCATCACATCATCCAGCGTGGCAATAGAAATCAACGAGTCTTTTTTGAAGAGGACGATAAGAAGCTCTATCTTGAGATTCTTAGTTACAACGCCAGTCAGGATAATCTGAGAATCTGGTGTTATTGCTTAATGGACAACCATATTCATCTGGTTGTGGTGCCCGAGGATGCTATGACCCTGAGGCGGGTTATAGGAGAAACTCATAAAAAATATACCTATATGGTCAATGTCAGAAATAAGTGGAAGGGCCATCTTTGGCAGGGACGCTTTGTTTCCTATCCCATGGATGAAATCTACCTATACCGGTGCATGAGATATATAGAACGCAATCCGGTCAGGGCTGGCCTGGTCGCCCAGCCAGAAGATTACAGGTGGTCAAGTGCCAGGGCTCATGTTCTCAATGTTGAAGATGAAGTCCTGAGTCCTATACCCCTGGCCTATAGCGTGGAAGACTGGAAAAGCTATTTAAGCGAAACGGAATGCGAGCATGACCTGAAAGTCTTTCGCCAGAGCAACAGGAGTGGCCAGCCGCTGGGCAGCGAAATTTTCTTGAAAAGGCTGGAGGCTGAACTCGGCGTAAGTCTTAGCTTACGAAATCGAAAAGGGGACACTGTAGGGTGTCCCACTTCGGGATGTTTAGTTTAAGGCGGGAAAATCCAAAAATAGATAGAAAAAGAGGAAAAAAGGGGACACCGTAAGGTGTCCCCTGTTGTTATTTGTCGGAGAAGGCGAAGACGCTGAGGTAACCCAGCCTGATCACCCGGCTGAGCAGCTCGCCCGAGGCCTTGTCCGGGCTATCACCGGTCAGGTGATAGTCGGGATGCATGGCCGTCATGTAATAAACATACGGTTTCTTGACCGCGGCAAACGAGGAGTGGTCCGAACCACCGCCGCCCTGGCCCAGCTCCGGCTCCCTGATGAACAGGTCCAGCCCGACGTACTTATTCATCTCCTGCTGGATCTCGTAGAAGCCTGAATCTTTGGTGGCGTTGACTGTAACGAAATAAGCCGGCCGGATCTGCTTGACCAGGTCTTCCACCCCCTGCACTTTGAACATATTGGCATAGCGGGCGAACGTCTGTTCGTCGAAGGCCCGGCTGATCATATCGTAATTCAGGTAGCCGACCGTCTTTTCCATGGGGAAGGTCGGGTTCTGCACATAGTACCTGCTTCCCAGCAAACCCTTTTCCTCGCCCGTCCACAGGCAGAAGACGATACTCCTCTTCGGCTTGACGGGATTGAGGGCCATGGCCCTGGCAATGGCGATCACTCCGACCGATCCCGAGGCGTTATCATCCGACCCATTAAAAATATAATCTTCCCACGCGCCCAGGTGGTCAAAATGCGCCCCGAGCACGAAGTATTCGTCCTTGAGCTTCGGGTCCGAGCCCTCGATGTACCCGATGACATTCATGGCCCTGACCAGGTTGGCCTTCACCGTGGAATTGAGGCTGACCCTGACTCCGGGCAGCTCACGGGAAGCAGGCTTGTAGGTGCTCTCTATGGCCTGCTTCAATTCGTCTATCGTCTTCCCGCTGTTTTCCAGGATGAGGTTGGCCATTTCCCTGGTTATGGTCAGGGTGGGCACGTTGCTTCCGCCCATCATGCCGGCCATCGTGTCGCGGCTACCAGGAATGACCATCCTGCTCCGGGGCCGGTTGATGATCGGCCTTTCGTCATTCGGGCGCCGGTTCTGGGCCGCCGTCAGCATGTTGTAAATGTCCGTATCTTTCCCGGTGTTCTGCACCACCAGCACCGCGGCCGGCGACTGCTTGTAAATCTCTTCCAGCTTGTTGAATCCCCGGCCGCCCCTTCTCATGAACATCATCTGCATGGCCTGGGCCTGAGGGAAATATTTTTCTTTGAGTTCCTTGGTCTTGTTGAACGGAGACTTAGGGTCGTCTTTGCCAGGAGCCTCGCTCAGCACCAGGACGATCTTGTCCTTCAGGTTCAGCCCCTTCAGCTCGTCCCAGCCCGCGGCCGGTTCTTTGATGCCATAGCCGGCAAAGACCACCGGGCCGCTCAGGTCTTCATCGGAAGACAGGGTGCTCATGAAATCGACGCCGCTTTCGAAGGTCCTGGCCTTGGTGAAACCAGCCCTGGTCACCTCGACCTTGACCGAAGCCCGGCTGTCGGTAATTTCCTTCAGGGTGAATTCCTGGAAGTAGCTGCGCTCCATGGACATGGCCTGCCTGGAACTCTGGCCGGCCATGGCCCTGGCAATATTGACATCGGCCCTGGGCAAATCACCTCCCGGCTTGACTCCCCACATCTTGAACAGGGAGACAACGTAATCCGCGGCCATGGCGTAACCGCGGCTGGCGGTATCCCTTCCCTCCATCCAGTCAGAGGCCAGATAGTTCAGCATGGACAGGGTATCCCGGGGAGTGATGGACTCGAAGCCCACCTTATACTTCTCGGGAACCGGTTCCGTCTTGGAAACCAGGTTAAGGGCTCTCTTCACCTCTTCCGGCTTCATCTGCTGCTGGGGCGGCATCTGGGCCAGGGAAAAGGAAAAAGCCAGCAAGACCGCCGCTACCAGCAGGATGGGTAACAGTCGCTTTCTCATGTAAACCTCCATTGATTTATAAAGGGTGAATTTTGGGACTCGGGGGAGAGAAACAATAGAAGAAATATAAAAAAATCCACATCACAACTTTTGACGCAACTTGTCATTATTTCTTCCATTATACACCCCATAAATTCTAATGATCAGGTCGGATTCTTTCTCCCATTTCCTCACTATCTGAGCCGGCCACTATATAAATAAGATTCAGAAATGAAACCGTTAATATTGGTACCTGGTGGAGCAATCGAGGGCCCGTAGGTCTTGAATTGAAACATAGACTTCCATAGCTTCTGATCCTGCCGCTGGCCAGCCCGGAATTATTGGCCCGGCCAGCTTGAGATTCCATGGCAGGACCTGAGTTCCGTTTTCCGGCTGCCCCGCTTCTGTCACATTGAGGAAAAAATCTGCCTCTTGCTCCCGGTTTTGATCCGGGTCCGTCTCCATATCTTAGAATGGGCCTCTTTAGGTCAGCCGAAGAATCGAAATGGAGGCTGCTTGGCCGAAATTTATTTATCAGTCTTATCGGATCTAGCCCTGCTCTTAATTCAAAATCTTCTTGTTCCCGGCTCTCGGTCAGTTTCAGCAGGGGAAGGGCCGCTTCAGCAGGCGAAGGTTAACCTGAACTCGGTTCCACCGCTCTTGCCCCTGACCAGTTCCAGCCTGCCGTCTATCTGGTCCACCAGGGTATTAATCATGACCAGCCCCAGGGATTCTGCTTTTTGGAAATCCATGCCCCGTGGCAAACCCACCCCGTCGTCCTTGACCACCAGCTCGGCCCGCTTTTCTCCCTTCTTCCTCAATTTGATCCATAGGTTTCCTTTGCGTCCCGAGGGGAAGGCATGTTTGAAGGCATTGGTAATGAGCTCGTTCATTATCAGGCCCAGCGGCACAGCCGTGTTGATATCCAGGTTGACCGGTTGAATGTCGACGTGCAGCTTGACCTGTTCTGGTTTGACCTGCTGGTCGAGAAAAATATTCCTGGCCATGTTGTTGAGGTAGTCGGAAAAATCGATGCTGGTCAGGTCTTTAGCCCGGTAAGGACGTTCATGGACCATGGCCATGGACCTGATGCGGTACTGGCATTCCTTGAAGGCGGCCTTGGCCCTGGGGTCATCGAGCAGGGCGGATTGCAGGTTCAGGATGCTGCTGATTACCTGCATGTTGTTTTTAACCCGGTGGTGGATTTCCCTGATCAGGATTTCTTTTTCCCGGAGTGATTGTTTCAGGGCTTCCTCGGCCTGTTTCCTTTCGGTGATATCCCTGGCGATACCCTCGATGGCCACCAGGTTGCCGGATTCATCGTAGATGGGAACGTTGATCTGCTCCGTCCAGATTATCGAGCCATCCTTTTTCCTCCAGCGCAGGACCACGGGCCTGGAGGTCTTGCCAGCGGCAACGCTTTCCAGGAGGGACCTGTCTTCCTCTAGGACCAGCTTGAATCCCAGGTCCGGGTCGGCGTAGTGTTCTTCCGGGGTGTAACCGGTTATTGGAGTGGCCGCCGGGCTCACATACTCAAAGCCCCGTTCGGGCACAAACCGGTACCTGTAAATAAGGTCCCTGGCGTTCTCGGCCAGCCGCCTGAACCTGGCCTCGCTTTCCCTCAAGGCCTGTTCCATTTTCTTGCGGCGGTCGATATCCCGGACTATGGCCTGGATTAGTTGTTTTCCACCAATTTCTATTAAGTTCAGGCTGACTTCGGCATAGAAAGGTGTGCCGTCGCAACGGCAGTGGAGCCATTCAAAGAACTGGGGTTTTCCCTTAAGCGCCTGCTCGATTTTTTCCAGGGCCTTTTCCGTGGAATCACGCCCGTCGGGTTGTTTTTCCGGGGAAAAATTGTACGGAGGCTGGCCGATTATGTTATGGCGCGAACAGCCGAAAATTTCTTCTGTTTTTGGGTTACAGTCTATGAAAATATCCCTGTCCATAAGGAAGATAGCGTCATTGGCTGCCTCGAATAGCGCCCGGTACCTGGCCTCGCTTTCTTTCAGGGCCTGCTCGGCCTGTTTTCGGGCTGTAATTTCAGAGGTAACCTCAATCATGCCGACGATTCTTCCGGCCTCGTCTTTCATGGGATAACCGCTGATATCCCACCAGCGGCCGTCCGGTGACTGGACCTCCTTTTTATCCGGTTCGCCTGTTTCCCGGGCCTGAGCCACCGGGCAGATTTCACAGGGCTCGTGTCTTTGATGCCAGAGTTCATAACACTTATGTCCGACCAGTTCTTCGGGCTTCATTCCGAGGGATTCAGCAGCCGCGCGGTTAGCCCAGACGATGGTATGGTCCGGGGCCTGGTACAGGATATGTTCGGAAATGGTGGCAAAAATGGCCGATTTTTCCCGCTCGCTCCTGACCAGTTCTTCTTCGGCCCTTTTCTTCTCGGTTATGTCAGAAATGAAACCCTCAAGGCAGACCAGGTTGCCCGACCGGTCAAAAACGCCAGAGCCCCTCTCCCAGACCCATCTTATGCGGCCGTCCGCGGTCCTGATCTGGTACTCGTCCTCGAACACTCCTCTTTGGGCCAGGACCCTCTGCCATTTTTTCCACAGGTATTCTCTGTGCTCCGGCACAATCAACTGGCTGAAGGAAATTTTTCTGTTATTGATCAGCTCTTCCGGTTCGTAGCCCGTGATTTCCTGGCAGGTCCCGGCTATGTATTCCATCGTCCACTGGCGGTCGTTCTGACAACGGTAGACCATGCCCGGCAGGCTGGCCATCAGGTTTTCCAGGAAGCGGTTCTTTTCCCTGAGCTCTTCACGGGCCTTGAGAATCTGGTTCTGAGCCTCTCTCTCGGCTGTCTGGTCCCTGAAGACCAGGATGACACCGATATTCTCTCCTCCGGGATCTATGATGGGAGCACCGCTATCGGCCACCGGAAATTCACGGCCATCTTTTGAGATCAGGACGCTGTGGTTGGCCAGGCCAACTATAATGCCTTCTCGCAAGACCCGTTCCACCGGGTTTTCGGCCGGTTCCCTGGTAAATTCATTGATAATTTTGAAGACTTCCTGTACAGGCCGGCCCCTGGCCTCGCTCTCCTTCCAGCCGGTGAGTTTTTCTGCTACCGGGTTCATCACCAGGATATTTCCCCTGGAATCCGTGGAAATCACACCATCACCAATACTATAAAGGGTGGCCCTGATTTCAGCTTCCCGGGCCAGCAGTTCCTGGATAAGTTCCACCCGGTCGGTGATATCAACCAGGGTGCCGATAATCGCTTTCCGGCCTCTAAAGACCGTGGTACTCCCGTGGGCCTCACAGTAGAAGAAGGACCCGTCTTTGCGTAACCCGCGGAATTCGAAACGAAGAGAGGAGACCTCACCGCTCAGGCGTCGGCGGTTATATTCCCGGACCATGGCCCTGTCTTCGGGGTGGGTCAGTTCCAGGTTGCCCAGTTTGCCGATAAGCTCCTCCTGCTTATAGCCGAACATATCGGCCAGGGCCCGGTTGACATACTTGAAAACCCCGTCCTGGACCAGGTAAACGCCGGCCATGGCCGAGTCGCTCAAGACCTGGAACATCTGCTCGGTTTCCCTGGCCCTGGCCTCGGCTTCGTACAGGCGCTGGAAATTCACCTTTTCGCGCCTTTGCCAGAAGAGCTCGGTCAGGGTTAACTGGACGATGATCAGTGATATCATGAACAGGATAATAAGGGTAGAGCGCTTGTACCAGCTGGATAGCGCTTCTGCCTTGTCTATTTTGGATACGATGGACCAGCAGGTATTGGGTACAGGGGTCAGGTAGGACATCACTTTCTGTCCGCGGTAATCTACCCCCTCGAATTCGCCGTACTCACCCAGGACAGCCCTGACCGCCGGGATTTCCTTGCGGCTGAGGGGAAAGCGCAGTTGCAGGGCCGTTTCTTTGCGGTGCCGGAGCTCGTTTAGAAAAACTACTTCCTCGCCCTCCCTTTTTACCAGGGCGGTCTCGGCGGTGGCGGAGTGAAAAGGCCAGGTCTGTATCAGCGGGAACAGGAAGTCTTTAGCGTCCACGGTTAAGACCACAAAGGCTTCGGCCTGCTTTTTCTGGCTCCCAGGACGAAAGATTGGAGCAATAAAATCAATATGGATAATATTTTCGTCCGCGTGAGCATGAAGGTCAGAGTTGACCACAGTCCCGTACTGCTCGGCCCGTTTCAAGTCCTCCATCAGGATTTGTGTCAGCCTGGCCGGCGGTATTCCGCCGTAACTGATGACGGGCTCCCTTTTTTTATTGAGAATCATTATCCTGGCGTAGCCGTAGGTTCGGGCGGCCAGAGCCAGACGGGCCTTGATCTTTTCCAAGCTTTCGGAGTCGGGTTTTTTGAGCACCTCCAGCAGGCCGGAGGAGAAAAACGGGCTCTCGGTCATGACCAGGGCATCGCCCTTTCTCTCATCCAGCCACTGCCTGATGTCAGCGGCTTTCATTTCGGCGATGGAAGACAACTGCTGGTAGGTGATTCTTTTAACTTCTTTTTCCTGGTTGTGCCGCAAAGATAGTCCGGCGACCAGTATGATGATGATCAGAAGAAAAGAAACAATGTACAGCGGGCTTTTCAGCCGTTTTTGCCATTTTGGCCAGAGAGTCTGAAAGCTTCTCATTTTGGCCTCACCCCATTTAGTCGGAGTCCTGGAGGCCCGGCTCGGACTTCGGCCGGAAGATCTTCCTCAGTCCGGGATCGGGCCTCATGTTTCTCCTTGATCTTTTCCGGCAGCCCTGACCCGGTTGCGATCTTCTTTCTTGGCTCGAAGCAGGGCCAGGTCGGCGGCCTGGACCAATTCCAGGCCCCTTTCGCCATGCTCGGGATAGGAAGCTACCCCGACCGAAATTGTAATGTTTTGAATGATGGTGTTGCCCTGGACGAGCTCCAGGTGCCTGACCGAGTTCAGGATCATTTCGGCCCTGGCCAGGGCTTTTTCCAGGGACAGGCCAGGCATGATGACGGTGAACTCCTCGCCACCGTAGCGGCAAACGATATCTTCCGACCTGACAGCCCGCTGCAGGGTCCTGGCTATCATCTGCAGGACATAATCGCCGGCCTCGTGGCCATAAAAATCGTTTATCTTTTTGAAATGGTCGAGGTCGGCCATGATCACCGACACCGGCTGCCCGGCCCGCCTGGCCCGGGTGAGTTCCCGGTCCATGGTTTCTTCCAGGTAGCGACGGTTGTAAAGGCCGGTCAGGGGGTCCCGGATTGACTGTTCTTTAAGCGATTGCTGCAGCTTGATGTTGGCCAGGGACATGGCCGTCCTCTGGGCAAAGCTCAGCATCAAATCTTTTTTCTGCCTGGAGGTTTCCAGGAAATCGGGACCGCGGGCGCTTTTGCTTTTTTCTGGACAGCAGAAGAAAACCAGCAGGCCCAGGGTTTCTCCAGCCGAGGATAGGGGCAGGCAGGCAGCCATCTGGTTGGGCGGTAGAGAGCCTTTGAGATGCGGGCAGAGCAGGTCTTTTTCCGGGTCCTGAAAGAAGCTGGGCATGGATTTCTTTAAGGCCCAGCAATCATTGACCTCCAGGAGGTCAACCGGTGGGGAAGGGGGCTTAAGGGCACAGGACAATTCCAGGAATTTCCCCCGGTCGCGGCGCAGGTAGAGAAGGCTACCCTCCTCGGGGAAGAGCTTTATGGCGTACCTCTTGATTACCTCGACGGCTTCCTCTTCCGAGCCGGCGATCTGGAAGTTATCGCCCATCTCCAGCAGCAGCCGGTTCTGCTCGTTTCTCTTTTCCAGCTCGCTGATGACCTCTTCCAGTCTTTGCTTGGCCTCGGCCAGGGCCTGTTCCTGTTTCTTTCGCTCGGTAATCTCGGTCATCACGGCCAGGGTGGAAACGAACTGGCCGCTTGGGTCGAATTCTGGTGCAGCGTTGACGATAACCGTCTTCCGGGTACCGTCGGCCAGATTCAGTTCCAGGTCGTAAACATCACGCAGCCCCTGCTTTCGCCTGCGGGTCTGGTTCCTGATCAGCTCAAACTGTTGCTGGGAGGTGAACTCTTTCAGGTTTCGCCCTTCCAGTTTTCCTTCAAAATCGTTGAATATGCGTCGGGCGGCCTGGTTGGCGAAGAGAATGTTTTCGTCCCGGTCGACGATCACCACTCCTTCTCCCAGGGTTTCGACCATGTTACGGAAGAGTTCTTCGCTCTCCTTGAGTTTCTGGGCAATGGTTTCCTTCTGGGCCACCTGCTCTTTTAATTCCCGGGTCCTTTCTTCAACCCTGGTTTCCAGGGTCTCCCTGGCCTCCTTGAGTTTATTGAGGGATGTTTCCAGTTCATCCAGCATGGTGTTAAAACTCCGGGCCAGTACCCCGACCTCATCCGAGGTCTGGACCTCGGTCCGGAGGGAGTAATTGCCGCCGGCTATCTCCCTGGCCGTCCGGGCCATCTGGCGCAGCGGCCGGCTTACCAGCCGGCTCAGGTAGTAGATGATAAACAAGCCGAGCAGGAAAAGAGCCGAGGCTGACAGCCAGATGACTCTTCTGATGTGGCCCAGGAGATGGTTCAGTTCCCTTAGAGACAGACCGATAGCCACGTACCCGATGGTTCTGCCCTCAACGCTTATCGGCTGATACTGGTTCAGGTGTTGGCCGGAGGGCAACAAGCCGTTGCGGCGGATCTCATCCGGGTTAATGTTTATCTCACGGTCTCGCTGGTACCTGGCCACTTCCCGCCCGGCAGGCTCCAAGACGATAACATAATCGACCACCGGACTCTGGCTCAGGCTGGCAAAGACTTCGTCCATGGCCTGGCGGTCTTCAAAGACAACCGCGGGAGCGAGGCTATGGGCGGCGATCAGGGCTATGGAGCGGCCTTTGTCCTCGAGGGCCCGTAGCGCCTCCCGGCGGTACCAGTAAGGCGTGAGAATTGAAATTAAAACGCTGATGATTATCAGGAAGGGAAAAGAAATGAGCATGAACTTGAAGACAATTTTTTTCCTGAGAAGGGAAAAGAAACCGCTTTGACCGGGTCGGTGTTCTTCAGCCATTTGTTTTTCTGACAGTGGTCAGCTTTAAGAATTGGGAAGAAAAATTAAGGTGCTGGGCCCTGGCCGCCTCCAGGTTGATGAAAATCTGGTATCTATCCTTCTGCCAGACGAAGCCCAGGGCCACTCCGGCCTCCAGGTATTCGGGGACAGCGGTCAGGGTGCCGATCCCGAGCTTTTCGCAGGTCTTGATGACGGTCGGCACCAGGCCCGGTTTTCGGGTCAGTTCCAGCGGAGTCAGATATAGCAGGCGGACCTTAAATTCGCTGAGATTTTTTTCCAGGGGTTGGGCCGAGTCCAGGTCAATTGGCTGGATGACCAGCCTGGCCTTCTCTACAGAGAACTCTTCCGGAGATAATGACTGCTGTAGGTTCAGCCAGTCTTCCAGGGCCCAGGAAGAAATCTGGGATGATTTCTGGTACAGGATTCCAACAACCAGAACTTCTTCCGTACTGGCTTTCCAGTTTCTTTCAAAGACCAGCAGCTTTTTCAGAAGCTGCAGTTCGCGGACCGGGTTCAGGTAATACTTTTGCTGGCCCGAAGATTGGTAATCTGGCCAGAGCAGGTGGGGAAAAACGGGGAGAACTAACAGGAAGATCAGGCTCAAAGATAAAACGGGTCTCACCTGGCGAAAACAACCTTTGCTCATAATGGCCGGCTTAAAATTAACACTCCAAAAATGGACTGTCAAGGAAGGAGGGGTTCATTTGTTGGAGACCCCGTGCTAAAAGAGAGGGTAATGAGGTGATAATTCCTTGAGGATGAATATGTTAGAAAAAACTGACCTCAAGCGGTGACCATTTGGAATTTTATGCAAAAAATGGTCAAATCATGAGGGGGTATATCAAGGGTATAAAGACTGAACGGGGACAGACATTAATCAGGGCTGATCTGAACCGGATAACCGGGTCAGGGTAAATTGTTTTAATTTTTTTATCAATTGCATATAATCAAGTTACCAGAAAGGAGGATTTAATGCTCAAAGGGTTCAAAGAATTTATCATGCGCGGCAACGTGGTTGACCTGGCTGTGGCCGTTATCATCGGCGCCGCCTTCAGCCAGATTGTCAACTCCATGGTCGGGGATGTGCTGACTCCCCTCATCGGGGCCATTTTCGGAAAGCCTGATTTCTCGGGCATCTTCCTGGGTCCGATAGCCTTGGGCAAGTTCATCAATGCCGTGGTCAACTTCCTGATAGTGGCCGCGGTCATCTATTTTGCCATCGTGGTCCCGATGAAAAAGATCCAGGAATTGCGGGACAAGAAGAAAGCCCAGGAAGCGGCGGCCGCCCCCGCTCCCGAGCCCTCGGCCGAGGTCAAGCTGCTCTCTGAAATCCTGGAGACGCTGAAGAAGAGGGGTTGAGCGGCGAGCGAAGCCCGGGTTAATCAACCCATCCGAATCCGGTTGCCGGTGCCTCTTGTGCATCAAGCGAACACCAGGGGTGGCTGCTCACCGGCTTTGCTGGTCCACAGGCTTCTGGAAGAAGTTTTTTTCTTGTCCTTTAAAGAACTCTGGTGCCGGTTTGCAGCATGATTTATCGGTCTGGCCAGAGAGTTCCTGTAATAAGAAGGTACAGGTCCTGCCTGGAGAGTGAACGTCCGGAGCCGAAAGCCTGGCTTTAATCTTGTACTTGCCGACCTTCTTTTATTGCTACGAGCTTATGGACTCAGTTCACCTGTCTTGATTCAGGCCGCGTCTTTATACCAGGATAATGACGCCGGCCGGGCTGGAGTGGTTCGGTAGGTATGCCGTGGCGAGGTCCCGGGAATTCTTCGGAAATTTATTTTGTCCCGGCCACGGCATCTATAGAATTTAGCCTTTGAGAGTGTCGTTCAGCTATCCTGTTAACAACTTCGTGGAGAGTTGGGTGGCGAAATGCTTCCACCAGAAGGGAAGGGCAAAGGGTTCTTAATTGAGGAGGTTATTGGAAACTTTGCCAGATAACGGGGCGGTGCACCTTGCTGGTAGCAAGTATCAGTTTGGAATAGGAAAAGACTGGCAAAGACCCCTGTGGATCAGGCTGCTCAGGAAGGTCTTACCCTGAGTCCAAAGGAAATGGGCTGACCGGCTAAGATTTTTGCCGCTGTTTTGCTATCATATAAAAAATAATCTTATGACAGGCGGAGTTGCGAAAGATGAAAAAATTATATGGCAAGGCTCTAATAACCGGGGCTTCGGCCGGTCTGGGTGAAGAATATGCCCGGCAACTGGCCGCGGCCGGCACCAACTTAATTCTGGTGGCCAGGAGGAAAGACCGGCTGGAGAACCTGGCCGCAGAACTGACTGCGAAATATGGAGTATCGGTAGAGGTTTTCGCGGCTGACCTGAGCCGGGACTATGATATAAACAGCCTGGCCGAGAAAATCAGGCAGACCGAGGACCTGGACCTGCTAATTAACAACGCCGGCTTCGGGGGGAAAAGCAGGTTCTATAAGGACGAAACGGGAGAAGCCGAGCAGATGATCCGGGTCCACGTAACGGCCCCGGCCGTGCTGACCCGGGCTGCCCTGCCGGCCATGATCAAGAGGGGCAGGGGTGCGGTTATAAACGTTTCCTCGGTGGCCGCTTTCAGCCCGCTTTCCGGGGCCATGTACAGCTCTACCAAGGCCTTCCTGGCCATGTTCTCGATTAACCTCCAGAATGAATTGTATGGCAAGGGGATCAAGGTCCAGGCTCTCTGCCCGGGCCTGACCCATACCGAGTTTCACCAGGTGGCCGGGATGAACAAGGAAGTCATTCCCGGCTTTTTCTGGATGAAGGCCGACCGGGTGGTCAGGATTTCCCTGCGGGCCCTGGCCGGCAACAAGGTTATCGTCATCCCGGGATGCCGGAATAGAATAATCGCTTTCTTGATGCGCTGTCCCTGGACTTTCAGCCTGGTGCAGTGGTTGTCCAGGCGAAGCTGGGTCAGGAAAAGGGCCGGGATGAAAAAATAGATAAAAGACTAAAGGGAAAAGAATCCCGGTTAAGTTTGCATGGAAATTTTAGAAATCAAGAAACCCGAAGAAAAAAAGAAAAGGGCCAGGGCCCTGCTGCTGTTTTCCGGCGGGCTGGACAGCATCCTGGCCGGGAAGTTGCTGGAAGAACAGGATGTGGAAATACTGGCCCTGACTTTTCGCAGCCAGTTTTTCGGGGCAGGCGAAGCCATCCGTTCGGCCGGGGAACTGGGCTGGCCGCTGGTGGTGGTTGATATCAGCCCGGAACAGATAGAAATCGTGGAAAATCCCAGGTACGGCTACGGCCGGCAGCTAAATCCCTGCATCGATTGCCACGGGCAGATGGTAAGGATAGCCGGGCAGCTTCTTGAAAGATACCAGGCTGATTTCGTGGCCACGGGAGAAGTGGCGGGGGAAAGACCGAAATCGCAGAATCGCCAGGCCCTGGGGCTGGTGGAAAAGCTTTCGGGAATAAAGGGGCTGGTGCTAAGACCCCTTTCGGCCAGGTTGTTGCCAGCCACAATCCCGGAAGAAAGGGGGCTGGTCGACCGCAACCGGCTTCTTGATATCTTCGGCCGTTCCAGGAAGAAGCAACTGGAGCTGGCCGAAAGGTACGGGCTCAAAGAATATCCCACGCCGGCCGGGGGTTGTCTTCTGACCGACCCGGGCTTTACTGTCCGGGCCAGGCAGTTGATGAAATGGCGGGGAAAGCTGTGGCCCGAGGACATTGAACTGATAAAAACGGGCCGGGTGTTTTTCGAGCCAGACGGGTTGATAGTGGTGGGAAGAGATGAGCGGGAGAATGAAAAAATAGCCGGAATAGCCGGCGAAACTGATATCCTGATAACAACTGCCGGAGCTAAGGGGCCGCTGGCCGCGGTCAGATTGAAGGAGGCAAGTCAGCTTGCGGCCGACAGCAGAGTTGGGGTGAGTGCCGGCCGGGAAGCTGGAAAGGGCGAGATCGACAAGACCTGGTCAGAAAGCCTTCCCGGGCCGGGCCCCAGGACTCCGCTGGAGGATCCCTCTGCGAGCAGCGGCCGAGGAGCCGAGCTGGCCCGGATCGTTCGCCGGGTTCAGGACGGAATAATCAGGCCAGAGAAGCCTTGCCCCGGGAGTGTTGGAGCGGGAATTGTCAGCCACGAGGCGGTGCGCAAGGCCGGTCTCCTGGTCATAAGATATAGCCGCCGGGCCCGCCTTAAAGGACGCGCTTCAGTTGCCGTTTTCTGCGGGGGACTGGTTTTTGAGCTTGAGTTCCAGAAGGCTGACTGGGAAAAATATCTTTAAGTAGAGGCTTGCCTGCCTCGGCTTGCCCGGGACTTCCAGGTGATAGCTATTTGTGTCGCTGTTTCTTGCCGGGCTTGTTCTTTTGCGATTCGTCTTTAACTTTGCCTTTTCCTTTCTCTTTTATTATGGTGTCGTCAATATCGATGAAGTTCTGTCCTTTGGCCCTCATTTCCATAATTCTTTCGGGTGGAACCTGGTGATAGGTCGAGACGAACTTGAGGTTGACCAGGTCGACGATTTCAACGTCGGTCAGCACCACCCGGCCCCAGGATTTCTGATGCCGGTGCTGGCGATAGTACCCGTAGGCCCGGCCGTAAGGAGGCCCGATCCGGACCAGGTTCACCGGCAGGAAGAAAATTTCAGGACTGAGCCGGAAGTGCAGGCTGATGTCCCACCAGCTCATCCCCTTAAGGCGCAGGTTGATGATGACCGCCGGTTCGACCCTGGCTTCCCGGGCCAGGAAGAAGATAACCGGCAGCTCTTCGTCAGACAGCCGATATTGCTCGCGGATACGGATAACGGCTGCCTCCGGAACCCCGAAGTAGGTGGAGATGGAAAAGTAGAAGCTTTTCACCCTGCCGTCGGTCAGCGATAGACCGAGGCTTACATTCTGGGCCTGAAGCGGGTGAGTCAGCGACGGCAGGAGCAGAGATAATAAAAGGCCAGAAGCAATCACCAAATCCAGGTAGGTTCTATCTTTATTTTTCTTTCGGGCAGGCATAACATCCTCCTCTTCGGAATTTTGCCATTTTATTAGTCGTCGTTTTCTCTTAATATTTTAAGAAAATCTTATCTGCCTGTCGACGGTGGGTAGGGTGAAATCTTAGCCTGCCCAACGGGGCAAGGGCGAGACCCTTTACCATCGGGTAGAGCCAGGTGATTCTGAAATCCCTGCCCAGAATCAGGCGGGTCAGGGCAAGTTGGGATGGATTGACATCCTGGCATCAAAAACCACTCGCCCGGGTTGACAGGCTTCGGGCGGATAAATATATTAAAGGAAAAATCGAAATCCTGAGAGGATAAATAAGGAGTCAGCATGCCCACCAAGCCAAAAAGCCCTTACCTGCCCTTCGGCGACCAGCAGACCGCTCCCTGGTACGGCAAGGATATTCTATCGGTGAAGCAGTTCACCAGGGCCGACCTGGAATACATCTTCAGCGTGGCCCACGAGATGCGGGTGATGGTCGAAAGAATCGGAACCTTCGATCTGCTGAAGGGAAAAATCCTGGCCAACCTGTTCTACGAGCCGTCGACCAGGACCTTTGCCTCCTTCATGGCCGCCATGCAGCGGCTGGGCGGAGCGGTCATCCCCATCAGCGAGGTGCGATACTCGTCGGTGGCCAAGGGTGAAAGCCTGCCCGATACGGTGAGGACCCTGGCCGCCTATGCCGACGTCATTGTCATCAGGCACCCGGAAGTGGGCTCGGCCGCCCTGGCCGCCCAGTACGCCGGCAAGCCGGTGATCAATGCCGGTGACGGGGTGGGGGAGCATCCGACCCAGGCTCTGCTGGATGTTTTTACCATCCGGGAAGAGCTGGGCCGGCTGGACGACCTGACCGTGACCATGCTGGGCGACCTGAAGTACGGCCGGACCGTCCATTCGCTGGCCAGGCTGCTGACCCGGTTCAAGAACATCAAGCTCAATTACGTTTCACCCGAGGTGCTGCGCATGCCCCGGGATGTGATCGAGGAAGTCGAGGAAAAGGGCCTGCCGCAGAAGGAATACACCGTTCTGGATAAAGTCCTCCCAGAAACCGACGTCCTGTACGTGACCAGGGTGCAGCGGGAAAGGTTCGAAAACCTGGAAGAGTACGAAAAGGTCAAGGATGCCTATGTCATCAGCGCCAAGACCATGGAAAAGGCCAAGGAAAAAATGATTGTCATGCACCCCCTGCCGAGGGTGAACGAGATTGCCATGGAAGTGGACAGGGACCCGCGGGCGGCCTATTTCCGGCAGATGGAGTACGGGCTGTACGTCAGGATGGCCCTGCTGGCCATGGTCCTGGGCAAGGCCTGAAAAAGGAAGACACGATACTCGTTTCCCCGTTTTTCAGGATCGGTGAGCTGATGAATTCAAGAAAGATTTTCGTTTAGAGTTTATCGCCAATTTTGTCAAGGCCAACCGGCATTACCAATTGTGAAATGATGGAATTCCTTCTGAATGAGCGGCCCTGTTTGCAGATAGTATTCAATGGTATTAAATAGTATTAATTTTAAGAATCTGCTATCTGCTCCTGGATCAGACGGGCAAATGGTCGAAAATATGGGTCAAGGGAGTGCGAGCCAGTGCCCACATGGTTGTCCCTAATTTCAATCAAGGTAATAGGCGATGGAGCAGAAGCTGACCCAGTGGCGCAGGGAAAAGGGAGCGGTGGTGCCCAGCCCGATTTTCTTCAGGGGGAGAACCCCCTCGCTATAAGTATCGGAAAAGCGGATCAGCTCGCCACGAACATTGCGGCCGGAGTTCTTTCTCATCACTTTCTGCACGGTCAGCAGCCCGAAGGGAATTGAGTACTTGCCGCACCAGTAAGAGCTCTTGTAGTCCAGGTAGGTCTTGCCCCAGAGTTCCCCGGTCAGGCCGGCCACTTTTTTCTCCGAGACCTGACCCGTCAGGTAGCTATTTATCAGGTTCCGGTCGAAGGCCAGGGCCTTTTCCCAGGCTTCCTGCCCCTCGCCAAAGGCCAGGTTGTTGAAATCCTTTCCGTAATGGTTGCCGTCGGCCGAGATCAGGAAAAAGATATCGCGGCCGGGCTGAAGCCTGTTTTCCTTAATATAAGCGGCGATGACCCCGGCCAGGTTCTCCGAGATTTCTTTCATCTTGTCCAGGGGCATCGGGGCTACCATGATGGGCGTGATCTTTATGTCCGGGTTAAAGTATTGCAAGAACGGGATGAGGGCTTCTATGGAGTGCTCCAGCTCGTGGGCCCGGTTGTTGACCGTGAGGTATCCGGATTTAAGGTGTTTTTTGAGGTATGACCGGAGCGGAGAGATTTCCACCGGTTTCAGCACTCCCGGCCAGAGTTCGTAGTCATCCAGGATGAGCAGGCTGTCCAGTCCCTTGATTTCGTTGCGGACGGTGCCGTGGGTCACTCCGAAGATCACCGCTTCCTTGGCCCGGATAAGATTGAAAAGCAGGTAGTAGAGTCGCCCGGCATAGAGGTAATCGTCGTGGGGGGAGATGGCTGCCACCAGGCCCTCAGCCCTGAAGTGCTCTTTTTCCTGGGCAGCAAGATAATCAACCAGGATTTTCATGCTGTCCGGGTTCCAGCAGAAGCCGACGTCGTCGCGGACGGGACGGATATGATTTGACCTTTCCTGAGGCTGGCCCTGTGAGCCAGGAAGCTGGCCGCTCACCAGGATCAACGCTGACAGGATTATGAGCAGGACCGGTAATGCGCCAATAAGGGAGATCCTATTTTTTAAGGTTTTCATCTTCCTCCTCCTCTTCCTCTGGTAACCTTAATTCGCGTTTTGGTATCGCACAGAACAAGCTGAATCAAAACATCCTGAAAATAGCATAAACTTTTTGAACCATCGTGGCAAACCGGCCAGGGTGAACAAGGTGTTTGCGGATTGAGCCAGGTCGATAGGTGCCTGCTAAAAAAGAGCGAAAATGACTCGGGCTTCCTGAAAATTCCCTCTTTTGGCTGCTTTTCCCCCTGTTATTCCGCCAGGAATATTTTAAATATTTTAGCTGAAAACAGGACTTTTCTTGATTTGTGTGCTATAATCTCCTTGCTCGATTATAAAGGAAGAGGGCACGGGCCCTTATCGGTCATAACTCTCTCCTTTATAACGGAAAATTTTATTAAAGGAGAGATGTTATGAACATCTACGTAGGAAATCTTTCAAGGGACCTCACCGAAAGCGAACTGAAGGAAACTTTTGAAGCTTTCGGAACGGTCAACAGCGCTTCCATCATCAAGGATCGCTACACCGGTGAATCACGGGGCTTCGGCTTCGTGGAAATGCCCAACCAGGAAGAAGCCCAGGCTGCCATCAACAGCCTGAACGGCAAGAGCCTGAAGGGCCGCACCGCCACCGTCAACGAAGCCAGGCCGCGGACTGACAAGCCCCGCACCGGTTTCGGCGGCGGACGTGGGCGCGGACCGGCCGGTGGACGCCGCTATTAATCGAGTCTAAAAGATAAGTTAGTAGCTTAGCGCAACCAGAAGCCAGGCAGCGAACTGGAAGCCGGAGCCGGGTGTCAGGCACCTGGAGCCGGTGAGAGTAAGTTGCCTGGCTTTTTTATTTCTGGTTATCCAGCCTCTTGGGCGCATAAAATATCCTTATTAATTAAAGTTGACTTTACTGGCGGCTGAAGGGTGAACCGCCAGGCCGGGACTTATTGGAAACGTCTTTTGCAGTGTAGTAGGCGGGATCTGGCTAAATCGGTTCCGCTCATTCGGGACTGTTAAGCAAAGTATCCCTCTTTTTCCCTTAACTCCCTCCTTCTCTTGTTTAGATTCAAGAGTCTTTTCCGCTCGGTCGAGAGTACTATTACTTTTGCCTGCGGCTTCGGGTATATCGGGTAGACCGGTCAGAATGATTGTAGCCCGGGACAGGTCTTCGTTACCTGAAATCGAGGGGCTATTCGACCAGGGCTATGACCTCAATCTCCACCCTGGCCCCGCCGGCCAGGCCGCTCACTCCAAAGGCGCTGCGGGCTGGCTTGTTCCTGGTAAAATAGGTGGTGTAAACCGAGTTCATCCTGGCCCACTCCCCGATATCGGCCAGCATGACCGTGGCCTTGATCACCCTGTCCAGCGAGGAGCCATATTTTTCCAGCGTTCTCTTGATGTTCTCCAGGCACTGCCTGGTCTCGGCCTCGATGCCACCCTCGGCCAGCTTTCCGGTCTGCGGGTCGCGGCCGAGCTGACCCGAAAGAAACAGCAGGTTGCCCACCCTGACCGCCTCGGAGAACGGGGCGTTGCTGCGCTCGGGCGAGCTCAGGTATTCAACCAGGGGCTTCTGCTGGGCGGAAGCCTCCAGTTTCTTAACGGTGGACTCTAGCCAGCCGGCCGTGAACAGGAAAAAGCCGGCCACCACCAGGACCAGGATGACAGCCAGACGGGTTGATTTCATGGTTGACTCCTTTCTGCGCCGGCTTTATCTTTACCCAAAAACCGGGGCTGAAGTCAACCATCTGGCGCCTCTGCCTCTTGATCCGCTTCGTTTTAGTCTGTAGGCCACCGGTATGGGTATTGCTGGTCTTTGATTGAAGTAGCTGAGGATAAATTTCTGCCATCTCTTCAATAACCTATCCCAGTCGTTAAGCAGGGTATCATCATAAACCAGAAGACGCCTGGTCGGGATACGGAATGAGTTAGAGAGGTATCAAGAGTTTGTTCTGCGGAAGAAGATGACCGGGCTGGCCTTCCCACAGGAGGCTGGCCCAGGTTCACTGCATTGTCAAGCCAACCCCCTGGCGACAGACTATGCCCGCACCATCAGGCCGGTCAGCTCACTTTCCTAATGAGGAAGGAAGATGGGTTGTGAATAACAAGGCGAGCTTTAAGCTTCAATTTGGGCCTGGTCTGCAACCAGTCGGGTGGATATAATTTTAACCGGGAGTAGGGCCTGCCCGGGTAGGAGGCCGGGAAGGGATAGGCGAAGGAAAAAATTAATCTGGAAGGCAGAAATATGGAGGGTCCCGCGAGGCAGGGTACTGCGGGGAGGAAAGTCTGATGAATTTTTCCGGTTGTGGCCGGCAGGCTTTTATGTTATCATAAATCCTACTAATTCAGTAGGAATTAAATTGAGCCCCGCGTCCGGAAGCAATTAAAGGTCCGGCCGGGGGACCGGAGGATGACCATGGAACTTAACGAAAAGACCAGCCTTTATTCGCTTCTCAAGGAATATCCCTTTCTGCTTGACTTCCTGGTCGGGCTATCGCCCGAGTTTGAGAAATTAAGAAACCCGTTGTTAAGAAAGACCGTGGCCCGGCTGGCCACTCTAAAGCAGGTGTCTGAAGAAGGGAAAATCCCCCTCCCTGAGTTGATAGCCCGGATAGAACGGGAAATCAGGGAAAAAAGCGGCCAGCCCAGGACCGAAACCGGCAGCGCGGCGGCCGGCCAGCCTTTCGACCAGGCCAAAGCCGAAGCCCTGAAGCAGATAATCAGAAGGCTTCACCGGGGAGAGCCGGTTGAGGAACTCAAGAGACAATTCGCGGACCTGATCAAGGACGTTGGAGCGGATGAAATCGCCCGGCTGGAACAGCAGGTGATCGACGAGGGCATCCCGGAAGATGAGGTCAAGAAGCTGTGCGACCTGCACGTTAAAATTTTCGAGGAGGCGCTGGAAGAGCAGAAATCGCCGGAAGTGCCGCCAGGGCACCCGGTTCACACCCTGATGGCCGAAAACCGGGCCCTGGAAAAACTGCTGGCGGAGATCAGGCTGGTGCTGGAAAGAATTCCCCGCGAAACGGCCGAAGCCGAGGTGGAGAGCAACCTGGAAGAGCTTCGACAGTTGCTGTCCGGGCTGGCCGAAATAGAAAAGCATTACCTGAAAAAAGAAAACCAGCTTTTCCCGCTGCTTGAGGCCCGCGGGGTGACCGGCCCGACCAAGGTCATGTGGGCCATCCATGATGACATAAGAAAGGAACTCAAGGACCTCAGGCGCCAGATCGAGCAAAAGATTCAGTCCGCGGAGCAGGCCAGCCGGCTGGCGGTCAGGACCGGCCAGGTGCTGCAGATGGTACAGGACATGGTCTACAAGGAAGAGAAAATTTTATTCCCGATGAGCCTGGAAGTGCTGCGGGAGGAAGACTGGGCCCGGGTCAAGCGCGGTGAGGAGGAAATCGGCTATGCCTGGGTGCAGCCCGGTACCGGCTGGAAGCCCGCGGTTGAAGCCGTGGGGGATCTTTCAGGCGGCGGTGGTTATGCCGGCTACGGCCGTCCGGCCGGGGCGGGGGAGAGTACTCCTGAGCCAGGGGCGGCAGCGGCCGGAGCTTCGGTCCCACAACCGAGGCGGGTGCAGACGCTTCTCGACCTGAGGACCGGTCGGCTTAGCGCCGAGCAGGTTGACCTGATGCTGACCCATCTCCCGGTGGACATCAGTTTTGTCGATGAGAGCGATACTGTAATCTATTATTCGGATACTCCTGACCGCATCTTTACCAGGAGCCCGGGGGTCATCGGCCGTAAGGTCCAGAACTGCCATCCGCCCAAGAGTGTTCACATCGTCAACCGCATCCTGGAGGCCTTCAGGAAAGGCGAAAGGGACGTGGCCGAGTTCTGGATTGAAATGCACGGCCGTTTTATCCACATCCGCTATTTTGCCGTCCGCGATGACGACGGCCGCTACCGCGGTTGCCTGGAAGTCAGCCAGGAGGTGACGGCCATCAGGGCGCTAAAGGGTGAGAAAAGATTGCTGGACTGGGAATAAAAAAGGTCTGGCCGCTTTTCCGGTGGGCTGGTTCAGCCGGCCACTGCCGGTATCTTTCAAACCGAAGCGAGTTTAGAATTTTCAGAATCCGGTTAAAGCAGAAAGATTCAACCGGTATCCAATCTTCCAGAGAATTAAAGTGGCTGGTGGCGAATGGCCAAGATTCCTTTTTTAGTAAAAGGTCAGCCAGGAAAAGGCGAGCCTTCAGGTCTTATCGAAAGCAAGAAACGGGAAATGGATATTTTTTGGGCCGGGCTGGTCTTGTCCAGGTTCAGGGCCCGTCGGAATTTTTCCGGGTCAAAGGTCTGGAGGTATTTGACGATGTTGGTGTAGGTGTTATGGAAACCAAAACTGCCTTTCTGCATCTCCCTTATCGCTTCCTCTCTTGACCAGCCCTGCACCACGATTCGATAAACGGCCACGAACAGCCCGGTGCGGTCGGCCCCGTGATGGCAGTGAACCAGGTAAGGCCCTTCCTCCGGGTTGGTAACGATCTGCAGGAATTTCAACAGGTCGGCTTCCTGGACCCGGGTGGCCTTGGACGGGATTTCGTAATACTTGAGGTTGGTGCCAGTCAACATATTTTTGTCCGAGTGTTCGCTGCGGAGGTTGACCACGGTCCTGATGCCCAGCTTTTCCAGTTCCTTGAACCCGGCCGCCGTCGGCTGGGCGCAGCGGTAGAGCAGGTCTGAGACTTTATGCAGGTTAGGGACTCCCACAACCTGAACTGGCGGGGCCCAGTTCTCCGGGCGGGGTACTTCCTGGCGGCAATCGGTGGTCCCGGAGGCCAGGAAAACAAGCAGCAGGGTGATGGCCAGGGCCAGGGGGAACTTGACCGGCTTCCTTAAAAGGCGCGCCTTACTTCTGTTTTCAACCATGTCTGCCTCTTATTCTCATCTTGGCTCTAAAATATACTGCGGCCCTCAGGCTGTCAATCTAATTCAAAAAAACTTGAATCAGAGATAGAGCCTCTTAGCTAAAAGAACTATCTTTGATATCGGTTTCTAAAAAAACCTTTCTTGTTTCTTTACCCTTTGATCATAGATTCCTCTGGTCTGCAGCTCAAAATCTTATCTTCAGGCCAACCCTGAATGAAAATCCAGTAAGACTCAATTTAGCTTTTCTAACGTTTTCTATGAAATATGGCGAGGCATCCGGGATGAAAGACCATACTTCTATATTATTATACCTTGCACCGATTTCCTGGTCTTCAATGTTGAAAAAATAAAGACTGCCTTCCCATTTATAGTCCGTGATAACTTCTGAGTTAATAACATGCGTAAGCGAACCTGTGCCTCTAAAGTTTGATAAGTTGCCATAGCGAAAACAAAGTTCTGAAAACAGAAAGGAATTGTTATTAAGCGAGTATTCGGTGAGGAGGTTCAGATCAGCTATTAAATCTGGGAAAGGGAATCTGTGGGCATCATGTTTCATCGTTGCCTTAGCGTACCCTCCATTAACAGTCATTAATTCTCTAATAAATGTTTTAGAGATTTTCGCATAGTAAAAGCCACTTCCTGCACCGATTGAAAACCTAACTCTATTTAACTCGATTATATTGAAATAGCACATAAATTCTAAAGGAAACAATATCTCGTATCTGGCGCCATAAAAGTAAGACGCGCGTTGAATACCATAGCTCCCCGTATACTGATAAATAAGCGAACTGAAATTACTCTGGCGGACGGGGCTTTGTGTAGAAAAACATAATGTTATATTTGGGCTAATATCAATAAATAAAGTAACTATCAGGGCAGTATATTTTCCTGATAGGGGCGTTATTTCACCCTGAACTTTTCCCCACTCAGGGTTGAACTCTCGAACATAACTGAACAGCTCGTTATTGTTAAAGCTGGTAATGCAATTGTTGATATCTCCAACATTTATTTTCCCGGAAGTGAAGGCGAAGCTTAACCAAAACTCTGGATACTTTCTTGCCTTGTCTTCAGCCTTTAGAGGAAAACACATAAATAGTAACATAACAACCATAAGTAGCAAATATCCTTTTGCTTTACGGGTTTTCTCCCTCATATGAGCCTCCTTTAGGATAAAATTACCCACGCCTTATATTAAGATATAATTTATCGGCAATAATAAAAATAATTATTCAATGAACGGGCACATATACCTGAACTATAGCTGAATACGAATGCCCCGCAGGATTAGATGCCTTGATTCTATAAGAATAATATGTATCTCCAGACACCGTGCTGTCATAGTATAAATTATGATTCTGGGGAACCGAATCAAGGATCGTCCATTGAGTTTCCCACTCGGCTCTTCTCTCTATGATAAACTCAAGTTCATTATTGGACATATCATCCCACCTCAATGAAACAGCCATCCTTCCCCAATCCCACTGGGCGTTAAGACCACTCGGGGCGGCAGGGGCAGTCGCCGGGATCAGTACTCCAATTTCCTGAGAAGGTTCTGAATCTCCCGCCATATTCCAACTCTTCACTCGGTAAAAATTTACCATGCCACCTTGAGCAGTCGCGTCAAAAGAAGAGGTCTGGTTTGCATCCACAGCTTTAATGAATATATAATCTGGCAAACTTGATAACTTCCGTTCTATTTTAAACCCCATCTCGTCAGTGGAATTATCGGTCCAGCTCAGATTAATAGTTGTCCAACCGGTTGGTATCCCAGATAGATTACTTGGGGAGTTCGGTGCCTCTTGGTCATAAAGAGCCTTGTAGGCATTGGCACGTCCACCAGTAACGCACTTTCCGTTCAAGCTTGATAGATAATCAACTTTTTCTAAAATCCTTCTCCGGACCTGGGTGTGTGATACATAAGGATAACACTTGCCGAAAAGAAGGGCGGCTGTGCCGGTAACGTGAGGAGCGGCCATTGAGGTACCAAAATTATAAACATACTGATTTCCAGGAAACGTGCTGAATATATCTCTTTCTGGATACTCTGAGCTTGCAGTTCCTCCTGGGGCCCCAATATGAACTGTATTTGCCCCGAAGTTAGAATAGCTGGCAAGGTTATCGGTATAATCAGTAGCCAGAACCGAAATTATATTCGGACTGTTATAACTGGCAGGGTAAACGGGATTAGAGTCATTATCAGCTGAATCGTTACCGGCAGCGGCAATGAAAAGATGACCATGTCCATTAGACCTATTAATAGCGTCATGAACTGCCTGAGAATAGGGGAGGCCTCCATAACTATTATTAGAAATCTTGGCACCATTCATATAGGCATAATCAATAGCTTTAACAACCCTGTCGTTTGTCGTATAGCCCATACTGTCCATAATTTTCAAGGCCATCAACTTAATATTCCAAACTATCCCGGAGATACCAAGATTATTGTTGCCTTTTGCCCCGATTATTCCAGCTACGTGAGTACCATGACCGTTCCAGCTATCGTCTATTGGATTATTGTTCTTATGATAGAAGTTCCAACCATAATAATCATCGCTATAGCCATTTTTATCGTCATCGACCTTATTATTTGGGATTTCTTTTGTATTTATCCAGATATTCAGCTTCAAATCGTGATGATTGTAATCAATGCCAGTATCTATCACGGCTACAACGACATTTGAAGTACCGGTGAATAAATTCCAGGCCAAGGTAGTATCTATCCTTCTTAGAGGCCATTGTAAAGGAAAATATGGATCATTTGGAATCACATCTAAGGCCTTTAATATATAATTTGGTTCTGCATATTCAATATTCGGGTTGTTTTTCAGTATTTCAATGGTTTTTTCTGTGCCGATCTCATCCGGCACCCTCAGATGCACCAGATAAGGGTCTCCCAGAAACGAGCTCCGGGCCCTCAGCTCCGGATTCCAGTCCGTAAAGGCCATCTCCTGTCCCAAGTAATTAACTACCTTTGGTTTAATAGTATCAAGCACAGAAATTGCCATCTGTTTCCCGACCTTTGGTTTGAATTTTACCAGTAGCTCTCCCGGCACATATTCCTGGGATATTGCTTCCTGAGAACTGGTGGAAGACTTGAACAAAAGCATTGAAGCAAAAATAAAGAACCCTAAACCAAAGACCATAAATACCTTTTTCATTTTTGCCTCCTTTTTCTAATTTAGATAGAAATCAACTGACTGGATTTTGATCCGAGCAATCAATTTAACCACCCCCCTTCAATAACTAACCCACATCAGACGCCTTGCTTTAGAAAAACTGCGCAAATTACTGGAAGATCGGAATCGAAAAAAAGTGAAGAGCGCCCCCTCGCTCTCATTTCGGCTCACCCTTATTTGCTGATATAAATGTAAAAAAAAAAAAAAACACGCTGTCAAGTCTTTTTTTTCTTTCCGGTTAAGACATGGTATCCAGGGGAAGGGGAGTATAGGGAAGCGGCGGGGTGGTGGTCCGGCGGTTGAAACTGGGGTGCAGAGGCAGAGAAATCTAATAGGTCGTAACTTGAAAGAGCAGACCAATGGGAATAGATTGGTTGGAATGAGAAAATAATTGACGCTGAGGCGGAGGATATCATAATATTTTTTCCCTCAAGTGTGCCGGGGTGGCTGGTTTTCCCTGGCGAAGAATAGAGGAATCATATGTCCGAGAAAGTGACAGGGGCCAGGAAATTGTTCCAGGAAGGGTTCAGCTGTTCCCAGGCGGTCTTCACGCCGTTCGCGGTTGAGGCTGGCCTGGAGGAGGAGAAAGCCCTCAAGCTCTCCCAGGTTCTGGGCGGGGGAATGTCCCACATGGGCTTGACCTGCGGGGCGGTGACCGGAGCGCTGCTGGTCATCGGACTTCATTTTGGACGCGCCCGGGCTGAAGACAGGGCGGCCAAGGAACTGACCTACGAGCTGGCCCAGAAATTCTGCCGGCGGTTTACGGAAAAGTTTGGGTCGATTAACTGCACCGACCTTATCGGCTGCAGCCTGAAGACGCCGCACGGGCTGGAACTGGCCAGCAAGAACAATCTCTTTGAAAAATATTGCAGCGGCTACGTGGAGGAGGCCTGCCGTCTGCTGGAAGAGATTCTCAGGGAGGGAAAAAGGAAGCAAAAAATAGTCAGGCCTGTCCGGATAGAATCTCGGAAAGGTAACAATAAGAACAAATAAAGACGGCGATGAAAATAAGTTCTGTCAATTTCTGGCAGAAGAAGTTGGCCTGGGGTTTTTGAACAATTCTTTTATTAGCGGATAGCCGTCCCAAAGGCTTTGAAATCAAAGTTTTATTTGAGATATTCAATCGGGTCATAGGTTATAAGAACTCTGGTGCAAGGATGTTTGGGCATGTCTACCAGCCGGTCAGACGGAAGGTCAGGGACACGAGAGCGTGTCCCCCTTTTTCTTCCTTCTTATCTTGAACAACTCCGCCAGCATTCGAAGGGAGCCGCTGACCAGGCGGACCCGGGACTGGGGATGGTTGACCCAGACCACCGGCACCTGGGCAATTCTGTAGCCGAGCTTCCGGGCCAGGAGCAGCGCCTCCACGTCAAAGGCAAAGCCTTCCGTCTCCAGCCGGAAAAAGATTTCCCGGGCCGCTTCCTTCCGGAAGAGCTTGAAGCCACACTGGGTATCCCTGTATCCCTTAAGCACCAGCAGCCGGACCAGCAGGTTGAAACACTTCCCCAGGCGTTCCCTCAACCAGCCCTGACGTTGCTTTATCACCGACTCCGGCAGGGCCCGGCAGCCGATGACCACGTCAAAACCTTCTCTCATCAGGGGCAGAAATTTTTCCAGCTCTTCAATCGGGGTGGACAGGTCGGCGTCGGTAAAAAGGACCAGCTCGCCCCGGGCCTGAAGCACCCCGGCCCGGACCGCCGCCCCCTTGCCCCGGTTAACCGGAAGCGTTATCAGCCTGAAGGCAGGATAATCGGCCATGATTTCCCTGGCTACCTCGGCCGTCCGGTCGGTGCTGCCGTCGTCCACCAGGATGATTTCGGCGCTGAGGCTTCTGCTGTTGAGGTATTCTTTGATGCGGAACAGGCTGAAGCCGATTCTCTGCTCTTCGTTGTAGGCGGGTACCACGACCGAGAGGTAAATGCTGTTGCTTATCTTCATTTGGGTAAGAAATGGTCAATCACCCAGAACGTCAGGATGATCAGGATGATGAATAATATCATGGTGCTGATGGCAAAATTCAGGGACAGCTTCCTGGCCCTTTTCAGGTCATCCGGGAAATGCTTCTTGTACTCGGCATAGGTGATGAGATAGGCGGACAGGGCCGCCACCGGGGAAAATACCAGGGCCAGGACTATGGCCAGTTTGCTCATCTTATAAGGCCTGTCTCCGCCAAGATTATAGCAGAAGACACCCGGAGGTCTAAAAGATTTTATGAGGCCGGGTGGTAGCAAAGATATAAAACGAAAAATATGATAGACATAAAGGCAGAGTTTCAAGCGGTCAACATTGCTGGCTGGCTGATACTTGTGCATAACCAGGGCTCTGGCCGTTGCCACCAGGGATGATATCTGCTGTTTCTTTGATTCATGTTGTTGGGCTGAAAATCCGGATGGTGCTCCGATCGGCGGTCTGTTCGGGGCCGACGCCTTCACGAAGGCCGGCGCCGAATTGACCCGGCCCTGCCTTTTTCGGGACCTGGAATCAGGGCGATTTTATTTGGCCCGGAAATGGTGGATAATGAATTAAGTGAGGCCGGAAAAGTTAGTGGTGGGCAAAACTCTTACCCCCTTGATATGGGGGAACAGAGAGACCTTTTGCGGATGTATAAAAATATTGGCGATTTAATCCAGATAATGAATAAATTACAAAATATTTCGCGATTTGATTCAGGAGAAGCTATTGTATAAAAATGTTCGAAATTTGATCTGGGAGAACGAGACATCATAATATTTCCTCTTAAAACGTCATGCTTGATAAGGTCTTGGCCGGAGGGCGCAGAAAGGTTAGCCGGCATTGTTGGATAAAATGCTAATGGGATTTTTATTTAAGGAGGAGGAGATGGAAATAAGAACAGCCCGGTTTTTCCTGGTACCGTGCTTGTTGCTATCAATCCTGGTGCTCTGGGGTCAATCCTTGGCCCAGGGCAAGGCGGCCGCTGCTCCCCGCCCGCCCCTCAAGGTCTTCATCTCGGTTGACATGGAGGGCATCTGGGGAGTGGTCCACGGAAATCAGTGTTCTTCTGATTCGCCCGAGTACCAGCTGGCCCGGAAGTGGATGGTGCAGGATACCAACGCCGTGGTGCAGGGCCTGTTCGAGGCCGGGGCCACAGAGGTGGTGGTCAACGATTCCCATGGCAGCATGCGCAACATCATCGCCAGCGAGCTCGACCCCAGGGCGGTACTGATCTCGGGCTCGCCCAAGCCCATGTCCATGATGGAAGGCCTCGATTCCAGTTTCGCCGCCTGCATCCTGGTCGGCTACCATGCCCGGGCCGGTTCGGCCCCGGCCATCCTGGACCACACCATCTCCGGGGCAGCCATCTATTCCATCAGGATAAATGGAATCGAAATGCCGGAGCTGGGGATTAACGCCGCCATCGCCGGCTACTTCAACGTTCCGGTGGTCATGCTAACCGGCGATACCGAGACCTGCCGCCAGGCCCGGGAGCTCCTGGGCCAATCGCTGGTGGTGGTCCCGGTCAAGGAAGCCGTCAACCGCCTGGCCGCCAGGAACTATGCCCGGGATAAGGTGCTGGCTGATTTAAGAGACGGGGCCCGGAAAGCCCTCAATTCAGTGAAGGGTTTCCAGGCCTATAAGCTCCAGTCACCCTACCAATTTGAAATCAACCTGCACACCAGCCAGCAGGCCGAGCTGGGTGTCCTGATCCCAGGGGTAAAACGACCGGCTCCGCGGACCCTGACCTTTACCTCTCAGGACTACCTGGAAGGCTTCAAGTTGATGCGGGCCCTGATTGCCCTGGCCGGCGTGAGCTGAGTCCGGAGGCAGGCTGGCAACAAAAAGCCCTCATCCTGAAAATTGATATCCAGGCCGGGCCGTGGCAGAGTTGGAAGCGGAGCCGCGAAGCGGTAAAATTTCCGTGGCCGGGCCCGGGCCACGATGGGTTAAGCTGGTCCCGGGCGAAATGAGAGTATCGACCGGAAGAAGGTCCCTCGACCGGCTACTGCAGAAGGCGGAAAGAATATCCGGTCAAAGAATATTAAGTCAGAGAAGAGATGGCGATGCCGAAAAAAATTCTTAGAAACCAGATCCGCGAATCCGGTTTTTCAAAGAGCGGGCCCGGACTTGATTCTGGACTGCTTCTTCGTTCTGGCCTGGTTGGCTGGTTTCTTTTTGTTCTGACCTTGGGCCCCCTGGCGGCCGGGCAGTTCAGGCCTGACTGGGCGCAAAACCTGAGCCGGCCCTGGGTTGGCCCGGATTTCTATGCTCAGCGCCTGGAAGACTGGAGACTTAATCAGGGCTCTGTTGAATGCCTGGGAGCGGCGGCCAACCGTTATCTTTATCTGTTGACTGGAGAAGTAGCCGCGGGTTCGGGCCTCCTGGAAATCTCGGTCAAGGTGTCCGTCCCCGAACTTCCGGCCAGGGCCAGGGCCCGGAACTTCGTCGCACTCAGGCTCGGGATAAAGAGCCCGGGTGGCGATTTCAGGGAGGCTGCGGTCAGCGGCCAGGGCCTGGAAGCCGGTGTGACCACCGACGGGTTGCTGTTCATAGGCGAGCTGGAAAGCGTCAGTTCAGAGGAAAAACAGGAAGAGCTGAAAAGAGCCCTGCGAAAGGGCCTGGAACTGAGACTGAACCTGGGAACTTCCGACTCTCAATCGTCGGTCAGGCTGGAGGTGGTTGAGCCCGAAAGCGGGGAAATTCTTGACGAGCTGGAAGAAACCCGCCTGACCGGGGATAAGATTGCCGGCGGGCTGGCCCTGGTCTCCAGCCTGCCTGAAGTTCGCCCCGGGGAAGGAATGGCCGCTAGCCGCTGGCGCGATCTGGACATAAGTGGCGATCTTTTTGAGAATCATCCGGAAAGAGCCCTGGGCCCCGTGGTCTTTACGCTTTATACTCTCAGCCGGGATAAGCTGACGTTAACCGCCCAGCTGGTACCGGGCTGCCTGACCTCTGAAACCCGGGCGGTTCTGGAAATAAGCGAAGATGGCCGCTGGGTCCAGGTGGCCGCAGCCCCGGTCGACCTCAATTCCTGGCTGGCCAGGTTCAGGGTGGCCGGCTGGGATTCCAGCCGTGACCACGAATTCCGGGCCAGGCTGGAAGGCCAGGAACCCGGGCCGGAATTTGCCCATAATCCCATCGGAATAGTAAGAAAAGAACCCCGGGACCAGGACCGCCTGGTGCTGGCGGTCCTGAGCAATCAACAGGAAGAGGGCTATCCTCACCACGGCCTGGTCTCGGTCCTGAAAAAGCAGAACCCGGACCTGCTGTTTTTTGCCGGTAACCAGGTCTTCGGACGCCCGGCCTCTTTCTGGCGGGAAAAGTTTACGCCGGAAGAAGCGCGGCGGGAATACCTCAGGCAGTGGCTCCTTTTCGGCTGGGTTTTTTCCGAGCTGCTCAGGGACAGGCCGGCCGTGGTCATGCCCGATGCCCGGGATTTTTTCCAGGCCAAGCTCTGGGGTGAAAACGGCCGGCTGATAAGAGCAGAAGATTATCCCGACCCGGTGGCCGCCCAGGACAGCGGTGGTTTCCTGATGCCACCGGAGTTCATTGACCTGGTGCTGGCCACCCAGATTTCCCACCTGCCGGAAGTTGAAGGCCATCCGGGTTCAGGAAAAGATGAAGATCCTTATTTCCGGGAAATTCGATATGGCGGCCTGAGCCTGGCCGTGGTCTGTGACCGGGTGTTCAAGTCGGCCCCGGCTCCGCTTCTACCGGAGGCCCAAGTTAGAAACGGCTGGGCCTGGAACAGCGAGTTTGACCTGAAGAAGCAGGGCTCTCCAAAACAGGCGCAACTCCTGGGTCCGGCCCAGTTGAAACTCCTGAGGAAGTGGGCCGAAGACTGGTCGGACGGAGTCTGGATGAAAGCGTTACTCACCCAGTCGCTCTGGGTATCTTTGCTCACGCTACCAGAAGGCCGGCTGGGTGATGAAGCCCTGTGGCAGCTGCAACCGATTAAGCCCGGCGATTATCCGCCCGATGACCGACCGGTGGCCGATTTTATGAGCGGGGGCTGGCCGAAGGCAGCCAGGGATGAAACCATAAGGATACTAAGGCAGGCCTTTGCTCCGCACCTGGCCGGGTCCGGCGGACCTCCGGCTGCTCTCAAGTACGGGCTGGGAAAACCGGGCGATGCGGGCTGGGCTTTCGTGCCGCCACCAATCGTGGCCGGCCCGGCCGTTCGCTGGATGCCGAAGCCAGCTACCAGGTCTCTCGTGACAAAAGCTCCAGAGGCCACCGGAGATTTCGAAGATGCCTTCGGGAATAAATTCAGTCTGGAAGTGGTAACTAACCCCCTTGAAGGGGAAACAGCACAGGCGGGGAGGGGCTCTTCTGGATATGGCCTGGTCATTTTTGACCGTAATGAACGACGGGTCATGCTGGATTGCCTGGTGCGGCCCGAGAATTTTTCGGAGGCCCAGTATAAGTCCTACCCGGGCTGGCCGGTGTCTTTCAGTCAATTGGAAAACGACGGAAGAAAACCCGCGGCCTATCTGCCGCTTCTCCAGTTCCGTGGAATTTCCGACCCGGTGGTCCAGGTGGTGGATGAAAAATCCATGGAGGTGGTTTACACCCTGAGGATCAGAGGCGCCGAGTTCCGCCCGCCGGTTTTCCGGGCCGGCAGTTATACCGTCCGCTGCGGCGAGCCGGGCACTGCTGCCTGGAAAGAAATAAAAGGAGTTTCTTCGCTTCCGGCCAGTGTCAGGAAGAACCTGGCCATAGACCTGGGGACCGGCCGGACTCAGGTCAGGGAGTAAAGATAACTCTGACCTCGGTTCCCTGGCCAGATTTACAGGACATGGTCCCCTTGAGCTGTTTTACCAGGTCGTGGATTATCTGCCAGCCGAACGAAGTTGAGCCCTTCGGGTCGAAATTTTCAGGCAGCCCTTTTCCGTCATCACTTACCGTCAGGACAACTTGCCTGCCGTTGGCTTTCTCGAGGCTTATTCTGATGGTGCCCTCTTTTCGCCCGTTAAAGGCATGTTTCAAAGCATTGGAAATGAGTTCCGAGACTATCAGACCGCAGGGATGAGCCAGAGCCAGGTCAACCTGGACCTCATCAAGTCTTTGTTCGATCCTGATTTCCCTTCCATCCTGCCGATAGAGAGACAGGGCGTGAGAGACTATCTTTTCCAGGTAACGGTCCAGGTGAATTCTGTCCAGGCGGGTTGACCTGAGAAGGCTCTCATATATCAGGGCTATGGACCTTATCCGACCCAGGGCGTCTTTCAGGGCTGTCCTGACTTCGGGCGAAGCGTGGTATTGAGCCTGTAATCTCAATATGCTCTGTATGAGCTGCAGGTTATTCTTAACCCGGTGATGGACTTCTCTTATGAGAACTTCTTTTTCTATCAATGTCTGGCGGAGTTCGTTTTCCAGGTTCAACCTGTCGGTTATGTCTCTCATTATACCGATGTATGAGACCAGCTCGCCCGAGATTCTGACCTGGGAGGAATTGATTTCAACAATCCTCTGTTCACCCGTTTTTCTCACCACCCTGGCTATGAACGGTCCATGAAACCCATGTTCGGCCATTAATAATCCCATTTGTTGGATTTTTTCCCGGTCTTCCGGGGCAAAAAGATCCTGGTTATTCTTGCCGAGTAGCTCTTCAGACGAATCGTATCCCAGGAATCTGGCCGTGCTCTCCGAAGCGTAGGTGATGTAACCGGCAGGGTCGGTGATGGCTACCATGTCGGGAGTGGCTTCAAGCAGGGCCTTGTAATAGTTGTCCGATTCTTCTTTTTTTTTTTTAGAACCATTCTTTCGGAGACATCGTGGAGACTGACCACCATTTTCGCATCAGGCCTCTCGCTGCAATGCATTTCCAGCCATTTTTTGCAGCCATCCTTGCAGGTTATCTCCACCACGCGGTCCTTGAATAGTCCTTCCTGGCGATCGGCAAACCAGAGGTTGATGACCTCGGTTCGTTTTTCCTTATCTGGGAAAGCCTTCCTGAACCAGGTCTTGCCGTCGGGAACGTCTTCCAGGGTGTAACCGGTTATCCGGGTGAAGGCGGGGTTGACAAACAACCAGCGGCCTGAATTCTCGATAAGAACAAGACCGTAAGGGGAACTCTCTACTAAAATATCACTCATTAAAAGTTTTTCACCTCTCATCGCCGCCTCGCGCTTCCTTTTCCAGTCATGGTCTTGAGGGATCGATAGAATTAGCGGAGAATTATAGACAAAAAAGTTCGGTGAGTCTATATTCTGGGTCAGCCAGGCCACCGTCGAATTATTAAATTAATGGAAGCCTTAGAATTGATTACCCGTGTTTGAAGTGGTCATATCCAGACTTTCCCAGGACTACCGGGTGGCCGTCCCGAAGATATTGCAGCCGATTTTTTTCTCCGGTAATCTGGCCGATGGCCGGCAATGGTCGCCCGAAGCGACGGAAGAATTTTTCGGCCAGGCCGGTGAATTTTTCCGGGGCTACCGTTAGCAGCAGGCAGTAATCCTCGCCCCCGGCCGCGGCCAATTCATCCAGGTTCCAGTGGTAGCGGCCGGCGCACTTCTTGAGGGCCGGCGAAATCGGAAGCTGTTCCAGGAAAACCTTCACTCCGCACCCGGACCTCTCCATTATCCTTCTCAGGTCGGAGTCGATGCCGTCGGAAACATCCATCATGGCCCGGACCTCGGGCTGTCCGGCCAGAAACCGGCCTTCCTCGAGATGCGGCCGCGGCCGGTAGTGACGCCGTATGAGGTATTTTTCCTCGGGTTTCGTCCTGCTTTTTCCCTCTTCCTGGAGAATCAGCCTGAGTCCGCCCTCGGAGTCTCCCAGGTTGCCGGAGACCGCCACAATATCACCCGGCCGGGCAGATGACCGGTACCTGATATGCCTTCCGTCGGCTTCTCCCAGGATGACCACGTTGAGGACCAGGCCGGTCCTGGATTTCGTGGTGTCTCCGCCCAGGAGCTCAACCCAGGTCCTTGCGGCCAGTTGCCTCCAGCCCCGGGAAAATTCATCAAGCCAGGCGATTTCGGTTTCAGCCGGAATGGCTATCGATAAAAAAGCCCAGCGCGGACTTCAACCA
>JABLWX010000079.1 GCA_013178315.1 Candidatus Aminicenantota bacterium | reverse complement strand
TCCACCATGATGGGAATAACCCCGTACATCCTGATGGGCACATCGCTCACCTTGCCGCTGTGGGGCTGGATGAGGGTGACGTGGACGTAAATGTTGGGGGTCATCTTCTCGGTCAGCGGAATCTCAAACCGGTTTTCACCCTTCTGGGCAAAAACCCACATTTTCTGCAGCACGGCCGAACCAGTCTCCACCGAGACCAGGGCCCGGCCCTGGACACTTTCAGGCAGGTAGATAACCGCTTTCTCGCCCACCCGGTAGCCGGTCTTATCAGAAGTCAGGCTGAGCCTGGCCGCAGCCTCTGTCCCCTCGGCCCGGGACCGACCTTCCCAGGAGGGCCAGTCCACGTAGACCATCTGGCCGGCAGCATGTCCGCCCTCCGGGTCTTCCACCCTGATGAAAAACCTTCCCCAGTCCGGGTACTTGATGTTGAACTTCCAGGCCGCCCGGCCGTTCTCCGTGACCAGGGTGTCGCTGGATAGTGGCCGGACGGTCGGCCTGGAGATGTAATCAGCCAGCGATTCGCCCTCTCTTTCCCACCACCATCTCCAGCCCATCTTGTAGAGCGATACCTTCACCCGCTTGCCGGAAACCGGCTGGCCCCTGTGATCAACAGTGACGATATTGACCGTGTGTTCTTTATCCGTTTCCAGGAAACCGTAACCTTTTCGCTCCTCGGGCAGGTTCAGGCCAACAAAATGGTCGTAGGGATAAAAGTCCTGGCTGAAGGTATCTATGCTGAAATCACCCGACTCTTCAAAGACCCTGGTGACAAAGGTCGCTTCAAGCATTCCGGGGGCAGCCGTGGCCGGCTCTATCTCCAGCTTGACCCGGGCCCGGGCCTGCTGGTCAAGCTGGCCCTTAACCTGCGATTCCTCGCCGGAGATGGCGTCCCGGGAAGGATCATCGAAGACAAAATCCGGGTACTGCTTGAAAGCTGTCGGCCTGGAAGAGAGGCGCACCGTGACGTCATACTTCAGCCCGGGAGCAGGGGCCCCGTGCAACCACTGGACAGTTAGCGTGGCCTGAAGCGGCAGGTCCTTCCTGGTGATCACTTCCTTCCCGGTCTGGAAGTCAATCTTTAACCGGTTGGGCACGACGGTTTCAATCCTGACCGTGCGGCTGAAGGTCAGGCCGCCGACCAGCACCCGGGCCTGCCAGGCGCCGGTCTGAATCTTTTCGTCGGTGTCTATTCTGAAGGCATAGAAGTTGCCCAGCGCTTTTACCGGCTTCAGGGTCCGGTCCAGCTGGCCGAGCGGCGAATAGAATTCCATGACCACCGGGTGGCCTTCCGGCAACTGCTTCTCGCGGTCAAACAAAACAAAAGTTAAATAGAGAGTGTCGCCCGGCCGCCAGACGCCGCGCTCACCGTAGATGAAACCTTTCAGCCCCTTCTTAACGGTTTCGCCCCCGACATCGAAGCTGCTCAGGCTGAGGGCCGCCTCCCCGCTGAGGCGGAGATAACCGAGGTCGCGTCCCGACCTGGCCACCACCAGGAAGGGTTTTTCCTTGAGGTCAAAAACGGCAAACCCGTTGCCGTCGCTGTCGGTCGAGGCCAGTAGCTGTTGCTGGAAATTATAGACTTCCAGGCGCACCCCGGACAGGGGCTGGGCCGTCCGCAGGTCGGTCACCACCATGTGCAGCCGGTTGTTCTTTTCCAGCTTGGCCACCAGTCCCAGGTTGGAACAGAGGAAGTTGCGGCTGACCACGGCCTGGCGGTTATGGTTCGGGTTGTAATAGGCATCGTGGCAGGGGTCGTTGCGGTGGAGCCAGCCGTCGGGGATATAGGGATAACCGCGGGTCTCGTCCCAGTAATAATACTCCTCCGACTCGCCCTCTTCATCCTTGAGAGGCGGTTCGGTGACCACCGGCTCGGTGCTCTCCGGGCAGGGATAGACGGCATTGCCGCGGTTAAAGGAAAGTATCAAGCGGTAAATGCTGCCCGGGTCTTCCTGGAATAGCGGGGTAACATCCAGCTCGTAGCGGGTCCAGCGGGAAATTGTTTCCGGGTCGTCCGAGAGCTTTATAGTTTTTCGCCAGAGGTACTTTCCAACCCTGGCCATTTCCCGCGAACCGGCCAGCTCGTTTACCTGCAGAAATTGAAGTATGTTCTGGCTGAAAATCTTGAAGACCGTGACCTGGACTGCCCTGAGGTTGATGGCCTCGATGGGCACGGTCAGTCGTTCTTTCCTGGGCAGGATAACCCCCTGGCCGACAAAGCGGACCTGGGGCGGTGGAGTGCCAAAGGTTACGGTCCGGGTTTCCTCCCGGTTGAAGACACGCCGGGTGATGCTCTTGATGCCCGGGGCAATCTTGACCTCAACCGTTCCCCGGAAAGGTCGCGAGCTGTAGACCCTTATCTTGTTCTGTTCTATTTCGAAGGTCAGGGGGTATTCTTCCACCTGGATCAGGCCACGGAGATTCTGGTTTCGGTCCAGGACATCGGTAAACCTCAACAGGATGTGTGGCGTTTCCTCGCGGACGGCCGTGACCGAGGCCAGGTCAAACTGGTTGAGGGGAGGCACTTCAATCTCCCGCTCGCCCTTGTCCTTGATGTTAAGCGGGCTGCCGTCCCAGCGGAGGATGACCTTTGACGGTTCCTCACCCCGGATGATATTGCTGACCGTGAAATAATGGTTGGTGCCGTCACCGGAGTGGCTCCAGCTTATATCCAGGCTTTTTCCTTCCTGCTCGGCCTGGAGGACCTTTTCCACGGCCCGGGACTCTTCCATGTCGGAGGTCAGGACCTGACCCTTCAGCACCTGGACTTCGGGCCGGTTATAATCCTCGGCGTAAACGCCTTCTATGTTGATCTCCATCTGCGGCTTGATGGTCCGGAAGCTGAACGCGAAGCGGGAATATTCCTTGGGCAGTTTCATGATTTTTCCGAGGTGGAGGACGGCGCTGTACTCGGTATCGGGCTTGAGCTCCGTGGCCGGGATGAACATCAGGACCCGGTTGGTGGCCCACTCCACTCTGCCGGGCACGGATGGACTTATCTCCAGCAGTCCGGTCGGCTCCTCGCCCGGTCGTCCGACTTCCTGGATAAAGACCACCCGGACCCGGGCCCGGCGGGGAATGGTGCCGGAGGTGTGGGCCGAGATGTACCTGTACCAATCAGGTTCCATGGAAACTTCGGGCCTGGCTTTTTCCTTCTTGCAGGCAGCCAGCCCGCCGATTATCAAGACCAGGAGAACAAGGCTGAGTAGTTTTTTCATGGGCAACCCCCTTTATTGAAACGTCGTAAGTTCCTTAAGCGCCATTGGCCGGCAGGTTAATAAGGCTGACAGATTGCTGCCGGTCATGATCAATCTGCCGCCGGGGCAGGCAAAATGAGGCCAGAAGACAGTTGATAAAAGGGCAATACCGGGATGATTGGAAAAGGGCCTCCTCCTTTCCACCTTTTTCATCCGAAGCGGGTATAAAGTTATCATAAGAATATAGGCCGGGCCTGTCAAAGCCTGGTTTATTTCGGGTCAAGAGAAAAATGCCGGGCCAGGGCATACCCGGGAGAAATGGACGAACTGATTTTTCGATTGAGCCAGATAACAATTTTTCTTAAAATCGGGTTAGATGATTAGCAAGACGAATAGCGAAGACAGGGCCACGCGGATCAGATTCATAGAAGGAGCTAAGACCTGGTCATAATTTTCGGGCTTCAACCCTTTAAATAGTTCAGGAACAAGAAAGGAGAGCAAGATGAAAATCAGCCGTCACCAGTTCTTGAAATTTTTAGGCCTGGGTGTGGCCTCGGCCGCCTTCTCCGAAAAGCTGGGCCTGGCTTCTCCCCGCCTGGCCGCGGCCCGGGACGAAGTCAAAAAGATGAAAATCAAGAAAATCGAAATATACAACTTTGACGTTCCCCTGTTTGCCCCCTTTCGCATCTCCATCGGCACCATGTATGCAGCTAACGACGTCCTGGTCAGGATTATCACCGACAGCGGTCTCTACGGAATCGGAGAGGCCTGCCCCTTCCCGCCCATAACCGGCGAGACCCAGGAGAGTAACCTGGCCGCGGCCAAAGCCATCAGGGAAATCCTCCTGGACAAAGACCCGCTGAACATAGAAGGCCTGGTGGACGGAATCGGCAATATCGTCCACGCTAACCCCAGCGCCGTGGCTGCCTTTGACTCGGCCCTCTACGACCTGCTGGGCAAGGCCGCCGGCCTGCCGGTTTACAAGCTCCTCGGTGGTTACCGCTCGAGCTTCGAGACCGATATGACCACCGGCCTGGATACACCGGAAAAGATGGCCGCCAGCGCCAGGGAGAACGTGGAGCAGGGCTACCGCCAGATTAAAATCAAGGTGGGAGAGGACCCGGACCTGGACCTGCAGCGGGTGGCCGCCGTGCGCCAGGCCATCGGCCCCGACATCAAACTGCGGCTGGACGCCAACCAGGGCTGGTCGGTGCCGGGAGCCATCTCCGCCCTGAGGAGAATGGAACCTTACCGCATTGAATTCTGCGAACAGCCGGTCAAGGATTCCGATATTTACGGGATGAAACAGGTCCGGGCCCAGTCGCCGGTGCCAATCATGGCCGACGAGTCCGTCTTCGGCCCGGCCGATGCCATCAAGCTAATAAAAGAAGATGCCTGCGATTACTTCAACATCAAGCTGATGAAGGCCGGTGGCATCCTGAACTCGCTCAAGATCGCCCACGTGGCCGCCGCCGCCAACCTCAAGTGCATGGTCGGCTGCATGCTGGAAACCCGGCTGGGGCTGACCGCGGCCGCCCACCTGGTGGCCAGCCAGAAAAACATCGTCTTTGCCGACCTGGACGGAAATTCCGAGCACAAGGTGGACCCGGTGGTGGGTGGAATCAAGGTTGAGAAAGGCGTTATTTACCTGCCCGAAGCCCCGGGCCTCGGCTGTGACGTGGACCCGGGCTTTTTGAAAAAGATGAAGCAGTTCTAAAGCCCGAGGCAGACAGGCAAGCCCGGATAATATATGAACGGTCATTCATATATCGAAGGGAATTTGCCATTCGCCATAGAGTGATCGTAACCGGGTGAGAAGATGGAAAAGGCCGAAAAAATAAGGTGGGGAATTCTGGGCTGCGCGGCCATCGCCGAGAAAGCCTTTATCCCGGCCCTAAAAAAATCGAAGCGGGCTGAACTCCTGGCCATAGCTTCGCGAGACAGGTCAAAGGCCAGGGCCTGGGCCGATAAGTTTGGAATAAAAAAGGCTTATGGCTCTTATGATGAACTGCTGGCCGACCCGGAGATTGAGGCGGTTTACAATCCCCTGCCCAACCACCTGCACCACCGCCTGACCATGGCCGCCCTGAGAGCCGGAAAGCATGTCCTGTGCGAAAAGCCGCTGGGCCTGACCGCAGCCGAAGTTAAAGAGATGTTCGCCGAAGCGGAAAGGCAGAAATGTCTGGTGATGGAAGGCTTCATGTACCGGTTTCATCCGCGACTGGCCAGAGCCCTGGAGCTTTTGCGGGAAGGAGTCATCGGAGAGCCGCGCCTGGTGCGCTCCACCTTCACCTTTATCTTCGACCGGGACCGCAGCAATTACCGCTGGTCGCCCGAAATGGGAGGCGGTGCGCTCTATGATGTTGGTTGCTATACCATAAATGCAGCCAGGCTGGTGTTTAAAACTGAGCCAGAAAAGCTTTCAGCCACTGCCCATCTTGACGAACAAACCGGAATCGATCTGACCTTTTCTCTCCTCTGCACTTTCTCCGGAGAGCGCCAGGCCCTGTTGACCTGCAGCTTTGAACTGGAATTCCAGAGCAGCCTGGAAATCGCCGGAAGCCTGGGGCGGATTGCCCTGGACCGGGCTTTCTCGGCCAAGCATTTTGCAACTGAAATCCAGATCACCCGGGGCCAGAAAACCGAGCTGATAAAATTCCCGCCGGCTGACCAGTTCCTGCTGATGGTCGAGCACTTCGGGGAGGCTATCCGGGGCCGGACCAGGCCCCTCCTCGATTTTCAAGATTCATATGGCAACGCCCTGGTTATCGAAGAGGCGCTCCGGCAAATCCGGGTAAAATAGCAGCACCTCTTTCTAATCAGTTATCTTCAGGATAGGAGCTTACGCTTCTTAAGCCAGCGCTCGCGCAACCTCACCGAATCCAGCCCCAGGTAGTTGCCCTTAGACATGATATTCCTGCCCACGTTTTCAAAACGCAGGGTGTGCTTGCCCGGGGCCAGCTTGAAGCTCCCGAGGTAGATGTCCTTAACCTTGAGGACCGGCGAATAAAAATCAAACTCGGTCAGCTTGGGGCTGGCCATGTAATCTTCGGGCTGGCGGACATTCTTCCCGTCCAGGTAAATGCGGTAAATTCCGTAATCATCGGCGTAGGTGCACCTCAGGATGAGCCCGCGGTATTCTTCTTTCTTGACTTCAAACTCAACTTCAAGGATGGGTTCGGCCGAGGCCGGCCTGAAAAGCAGTTGCCCTTCGCCCGTCCAGTCATAGCCTTTCTGAAGTTCGACCACTGCCGGCGAGTGTTTGGCCGTGGCCAGGAGCCCCTTTCCCTCAAAGATTATATCCAGGTTGGGTAGAATTCTTTTCTCCAGCGGCGGTAATTTGGTGAAACGCTTGGGCTGTCCCACCTGGTACCAGAAAGCCACCGTGGCGATATCGTCTTCGCGTTCCACGTGGCCTTCCACCTTGCCGCTTTCAGTTTCATCTTCGGTTATCCAGCCGGTGTGCTCAATCTCGAAGCGCAACGACTTGGAAAACCTGACCGGGTCGGCGATATGCCAGCGATAGAGGCAGTATTCGGTTCCCAGGTCTTCAAAATCGCTGCTCATGTAGGTGCAGCCAAAATAGGGAAACTGGGTTTCGTTCAGGCCCCAGGCCATCAGGAAATAGTCTTCGGTGCCCGTGCCCTGGATGGTGGGTTTAGTATCGCCATCGATGTAGAAGCGGGCATCGCCCTCGCCAAACCAGAACGGGCTGCGGGAACGAACCGACAAGACCGTCCCCACGTAGTGTCCCTGGCCTTCAGCCTCAAGAATCAGGTAATCGCGGCCGGTCTTCTCCGGGAATTCGTTCCGGTACTGGGCGCAGAAGTAGGGTGTGTTATCCGGAAGCTCGGGTTCTTCGGTGTAATCAATGTGGTAGTAGAAGCTTCGGACATTTTTGGCCGGGCTCTCATTGGTCACGGTGATCAGGGCCCGCTTGTAAAAAGGCATCGGCCAGTAGCAATTGTAGCCATCGCCACTTTCCACCTGGACGGGAAGCGACTTGAGCTCCAGGCGGTAGCCGAAACCGGCTCCAAAGAAATCTCCGATGGGAGCTTCAACCGCCGGCTCCGTGGCTCCATCCCAGTACATCCGCAACACGATTTCATCGGGGCGGGCCGAGCCGGCCGCTTCCAGCCAGTTGGGACGGGCCTCGTTAAAGGTGAGCCAGATGTGGCGGATAACTCCGGGCCCCTGGATATCAGCCAGGACTTTGGTCTCCCCGGGAGCAATAATCTTAATCCGGTCGGCGTTGCTGTTGAGGTTGGGGTCAGAGGAAGTAATGGCCAGGGAGCGTCCTTTTTTAATCTGCAGCAGGTCCCCCAGGTCCTGGCTCCAGCCAGCCGAAACCAGGTTTATTAAGATGGCAAAGCAAACAAGAAAAATCGGGAGAACATTCTTTCCTCTCATGGTCGGTTTCCTCCTTCCATCAAGAAGCAGATAAACTTACTGCCTAATATATGCCAAACAGAAGACGGGTAGCAACCAGGAGGAATCCTGCTTAAGAGGACACGACACTGATAAGGCGCGAGCGAGGTATCTCTTTTTTCTTCTTCAGGTATGAATCAATTTCAGCCGAAGAATTCGGCCGGGACCGATTTTAACCTGTTGATATCAACCAGGCGGTCGTGCACGTCGAACTTCAAAGCACAGTTGACAGAACAACTGGAGCAACCGGCGCAGGGATTGTCGGGCAGGTTGAGTGAGCTCACCAGCTCGTGGGCCGCGGCCAGGTTCTTGTAGCCGTAGGCATACATGTATGCCCGCATCATCTCGGGAATGGGCAGGGCCTTCGGGCACTGCGGGACGCAGCGCTCGCAGCCCTGGCAGTAAAGCCCGGCCAGGTTCTGGGTTTCTCCCATCTTCAGGTCGTAGAGCTCTTCGGGAGTGAGCTTCAGGTCTTTAACCACTTCCAGGTTGCTCTTGAGCTGGTCAAAGGTGGTCATCCCGGGAATGGAGGTGGTCAGGTTGGGGTTCTGCATAGCCCACTTCAGGGCAGCCTTGGTGTTAATGGGCTGGGTGCGCTGCTTATCCCAGAAGGCCCCGGCCATGGTTTTCATGGCCACCAGGCCGATACCGGCTGCGGCCGCCTCGGCCATGGCCGCATCCAGTTCCTTGATATTTTCCTTCCTGAAATTATAGGCAGTAAGGACCACGTCGTAGATCCTGGCTTCCAGGGCCGCCCGGATTACTTCGTGCTCGTTGGAATGGGTGGAGACGCCGATGAAGCGGGCCTTGCCTGATTTTTTAACCTGTTCCATGACTTTGAGGTTCTCCTCGGCCAGGACGTTGTCGCGCTTGCTCAGGTTGTGAAGGTAGAGAATATCCACGTATTCCAGGCCCAGGCGCTGCAGGGAGATATCCACCATTTCCAGGAACCTCTCGCCCTCGCGGACCTTGGTAGCGATGAAAAAGCTATCCCTCGGCCGGCCCTTGAGCACCTGCCCGATGATCTCCTCGTTGCGGCCGCGCTGGTAGCCGTGGGCCGTGTCCAGGTGGACCAGGCCCGAGTCCAAGGCCGCGCGCACCAGCTCCGGGTTGTCAGAATTCATGACGCCCATGGAGACCACGGGCAGGACAACACCGGTTCGGCCCAGGGTCCGGTAGATAAAGCCTTCGCGGCGTCCGCCCGGCGGTTGAGGCCCGGAAGCAGTTGCCGCTTGTTTTTTCGTATCCTGTTTTTTCTTCTTGTCGTCAGCTAAAAGCAGACCGGTGGCCCCGGTGGTCACCAGGCCGGTTAAACCGACCTTCAAAAAATCGCGCCGGTTGAGGGCAGACTTCTTCATGCTCTCCTCCTTTTCCATCCAGCTTACCCGATTCCCATCCCTCAGTCAATAAAGAGGGGACACCTGCAAGTGTCCCCTTTTCACCCCATTTTTCTTTTCTCTTCTCGGGGAGACCGCCCTACCGAAAACGGGGACACCTGCTGGTGTCCCCATTTTTGCTTATTGTAAATATTTCAAAATAATTCTATCCTGATTTTCAAAAGGAGAGCTGAACATGCTTACCAGATCCCACAGCAAGTTTGGAAAATGTGCAGGCAAATCTAATTTATCATTTTCATCATTGAGGTTATTTTTTTCTTTCCTTCTCATAATCGCACTCTTCTTAACTTTACAGACCGGTTGCGCCCGAAGGCCAGAGCCGGCCGACCTCATCATAACCGGGGCCAGGATTTACACGGTCAACCCGGCCCAGCCCTGGGCCGAAGCGGTAGCCATAAAAGGCGAACAAATTGTTTTCGTCGGTTCAAGCAAGCAGGTCAAAAAATATGCCGGCCCAAGGACAAAAGTCATCCGGGCCGGCGGCCGCCTGCTGCTTCCAGGTTTCCAGGATAGCCACGTTCACTTCGTCAGCGGCTCGCTCAACCTCAACCGGGTGGACCTGGCCGGCACCAGGAACGTCGAGGAAATCCAGGCCCGGATCAGGCAGTTTGCGTCCGAGCACCCCGACCTGCCCTGGATCCGGGGACGGGGCTGGATGTATTCAGCCTTTCCCGGCGACATGCCCCACAAGAAATTCCTGGATGAAGTGGTCCCCGATCGCCCGGCTATCATGCGCTGCGCCGACGGCCACACCAGCTGGGTCAACAGCCGGGCCCTGGCCCTGGCTGGCATAACCCGCCGCACGCCGGACCCGCCGGACGGTAAAATTGTCCGCGACGAGAAGGGTGAGCCGACCGGCGCCCTGCTGGAAGGAGCCAGCGGCCTGGTCAGCCGCCTCATCCCCGAGCCCACCCCCGAAGAAAGGCTGGCCGCCCTGCGCACCGGCCTGCAGGAAGCTGCCCGCTGGGGCGTGACCTGTGTCCACGGCCTCGGCGGCGAGTTCGAGGACCTGGAACTTTTCGCGCGGCTCCGCCAGGAAGGCGCCCTGACCCTGCGCCTGGTGGTGACCATGTGGGTGGATGAACCCGGGCCGAAAGAAAGCGATTTCCAGGCCTACGAACAGGCCCGCTCTAAATTCAACGACAACTGGCTGGCCGTCCGCGGCGTCAAGCTGATGCTGGACGGGGTCATTGATTCCGGCACCGGGGCCATGCTCGACCCTTACGAAGAAATGAAGGGCAACAAGGGCAAACTCTTCTGGGAGCCCGCCGATTACATCAACGCGGTCATGGAATTGAGCCGCCGCGGCATCCAGGTTTCGACCCACTCCATCGGCGACCTGGCCATCCGCCTGACCCTCGACGCCTACGAAAAGGCGCTCAAAGAGAGCGGCCATCCCGAGTTGCGCCATAAGATTGAGCACGTGGAGTGCGTGGCCGCCGACGATTTCGCCCGGTTCAATAATCCCGGAATAATCGCCAGCTTCCAGCCGCTTCATGCCGACCCCGACCCGGTCTGGATGTCAGCCTGGATAAAGAACGTCGGCCCGGAGCGCGTGCAGCGGGCTTTCCCCTGGAAATCGGTCCTCAAGGCCGGTGGCCACCTGGCCTTCGGCAGCGACTGGCCGGTGGTCACCATAAACCCCTGGCCCGGGTTGCAGATGGCCGTAACCCGGGAAGACTGGGAAGGCCAGCCACCCGGCGGCTGGATTCCGGGCGAGAAGCTGAGCCTGGAAGAAGCCATCCAGGCCTATACCCTGGGCGGGGCCTATGCCCTCAACGAAGAGAACCTTCGCGGTTCAATCGAGCCCGGGAAACTGGCCGACCTGATCCTTCTTTCCCAGGACATCTTCGAAATCCCGGCCAACCAGATCCGCCACACCCATTCAGTGCTGACCGTTGTCGGCGGCCGCATTGTGTACGAATCGCTGAAATGAGGTCCGGCCCGATCTTTTTTGGAAAGTAAGGAATGCAAGAATAAAACAAGAATAGAAGTTAATAAAAGGGGTGGGGTGAGTTGCTTATCATTTCACACCTGTTCTAAAGGCGCCACCTATTCGATCAAGAAATATGAGCCGTCATACTTTTTTGCATCATAGATACAGGCCTCAAAGATAACGAAACGGGCCGCCGCCCATCCCCCCTAATAAGAATCCCTAAAAAATTCCGCACCCGCTCTTACTCATGTCAGAAATCAATCCGCATGGAACCTGTGGAGCATCCTGTGCACCACCGGGGCCATGACGATGCCGACCAGGGCAATAAAAACCAGCCCGCTGAACAGGGCATAGGCTGAGGCAAAAATTTTGGCTGCGCTTGACTTGAGCGGATTAAAGGGACCCATCCCCCCGAGAATCATGGAGGCTTCATACAGGGAATCAACCCAGCTCAATCCGGCAATCCAGTGATAACCGGCCACCCCCAGGGAAAGGGCCAGCGCAATCAAGATCAAGGCGAAAGCGAGATGGACCAAAATTCTTCTAAAATAAACCCGCCTGGAAGCCAGCCGTTCGTGTTTCTTTTCAAACATGCATTCCCTCCTTCAATCGAGCTCACACAATCAGCACCCTTAGGTTCATTTATTTTATTTCATCCCTCAATTTAATTAAACAGAGTTTCACCGGGCTCGATGAGATTAATACGAGAAGACATAGGCTCCAATCGAAATAATTGAGAGAGCAGGTGTCTAATGGCTCTTTACATTAACTTCCCGGCTTAATTCAGGCAGGGGCTGGACATTCTGTCTCCACCATTCTCACAGCCTGTCTTCCCGGGCCGCGAAAAAATCAGGGAGCAGTTGGCCTGTCCCCCTTCCTGCCGCGGGCCAGCGAGGCGAAGATACCGGCAAAATTCAGGCCGGCAAAGACCACGAGCGTCAACCGCAGGCTCTTCAAGAACAGCGGATAATTCTCGGGCATGATCCGGACATTTCCCATGACCACCGAGATTATCATCATGGTCAAACCCAGGCTGAACATCTGGCCCATCATTCTCATAGTAGCCAGGGTGGCCGAAGCCACTCCGTAGTTCTTTGATTCCACCGAGCCCATGATGGCGTTGGTGTTGGGCGACGAGAAAAGCCCGAACCCCGTCCCCAGGAAAACCAGGCCCAGGACCACCCAGACCAGCGGCGTCCCCTGGCTGATAAAAGACAAAGCCACCAGGCCAATCACCGTCAACCCCATGCCGGCCGAGGCCAGCACCCGCGGCGCGATCCGGTCGGAAGCCCTGCCGGCCGCCGGGGAAAACAGGGCCTGAACAACCGGCTGGGCCACCAGCACCAGCCCGGCCGTCCTTGGCGGGAAACCGTATATGTATTGCAGGTACAGGCTTAATAGGTATCCAACCGCGTAGGTTGAGCTGTAATTTATAAGAGCCGCCAGGTTGGAAAAAGCAAAGGCCCGGTTCTTCCTGAACAGGGCTGTTTCCAGCACCGGGCGCGGCTGCCGTCCTTCAAAATAGAAAAACAGGATCAAAAGGGCCACCCCGGCCGCGGCCAGCCAGAACCCGTAAGCCGCCGGCAACCTGGAAAAACCGAGCATGAAACTGACTAGGCCCAGGCCGTAAATCGCCGACCCCCTGATATCAAAACCGGCCAGGCTCTCTCCCGGCACGGACGGAACATGCTTAAAGGCCCTGGTCACCAGGTAAAGGGCCAGGAGTCCCGGCACCAGGGCAAAGAAAAAGACGCTCCGCCAGCCCAGGTAATGAACCAGTAATCCCCCCACCACCGGACCCAGGGACAGCCCGGTATAAGTGGCCGCTGTGTTAATCCCCAGCACCCGGCCCCTGTTTTCCGGCGGGAAATGAGAAGCCAGGAGGGCGATGCTGGTTGAGAAAATCATGGCCCCGCCCACTCCCTGCACCAGCCTGAAAACAATCAGCGCCACCCCGGAAAAGGCCAGCCCGCTAAGTAGCGCCCCAACCAGGAAGACGCTGATTCCGGCCACGAAAACTTTCCGGCGGCCGACCGCATCGGCCAGCCGTCCCACCGGCACCAGGAAAACCGCAGTGGTCAGGAGGTAGGCGGTCACCGTCCAGCCAAGGGTAACGGCGCTCAACCCGAAGGTCCTGGCGATATCGGGCAGGGCCAGGTTGATGGCCGAGCCCATGAACGGCGTCAGGAAGGAAGCCAGGGTGGAAGCCAGCAGGATAAACTTTCTTTCCCTGTCGAGTTTCATGACGGTTTTTCAGCCCAAAAGACCGGCAACTCTGGAGTTAACTAAAATACACTAACAGGGCTAATCAATCAAATACTCGCCGGCCTTCAATGAATCATAAAAAATACCCTTAGAATTGCCGGGACAGCCTTTCCAAGATATTTTCCCGGGCGCCATCCTGATGACCAGGAGCTGTCTTACTTGTTTTTTAAATAAGGATGCCGACACCTGCTCCTGCCCCATCTACAGGGCCGACAGGGTTGAAAGTATTCCCGCCGCAATACCTGCCTGATTCAGCCCCGCCTCTTCTTTCCCCTTCTCCCCTTCATTTTTCCAGCCCCTGGGCTATAATGATTTAGTAAGAAAAAAACCCGCCGGGAGAAAGGGCCATGGTGATCGCGGAATTTTCCATCTTTCCGACTTCTGAAGGCTCCTCTGTTAGCCGCTACGTTAAAGAGGTAATAAAGGTAATAGAGAACTCCGGCCTGCGCTCCGAGACCGGGGCCATGTCCACCACCATCGAAGCCCCGGACCTGGCCTCCATTCTGAAGGTGGTCTCCGACTGCCACCAGGTCCTTCTGAAAATGGGAGCACGTCGTATCCACATCGACCTGCGGGTTGACCATCGCCTGGACAAGGAAGCCACCATCGACAGCAAGCTCAGGGCCCTGGGCAAGCGATAAAAATCAAGAAATCATTCACCTGGAAAGGGAGGTTAACATGGTTCACTTCAAGGATGAAGGTTTTTCCCCGAACGCCATAAAAATCCTGAAAACCCGCTACTTCATGAAAAACGAAAAGGGCGAACTCATCGACAAGAAGCCATCCGACCTCTTTCTCCGGGTGGCCGAGTACATCGCCTCGGCCGAGAAGACGCCGGCCGAGCGAAAGAAATGGGCCGAGAAGTTTTTCGAGGTGATGATGGCCCGCGACTTCCTGCCCAACAGTCCCACCCTGACCGGGGCCGGTCGCGACATGTGCCTGAGCGCCTGCTTTGTCCTGCCCATAGAGGATTCCATGGAATCCATCTTTGAAACGGTCAAGAACGCGGCCCTGGTGCACAAGGAAGGCGGCGGCACCGGTTTCGATTTCAGCCAGCTCCGGCCCAGGGGCAGCTTCGTCCACAAGACCCAGGGTGTGGCCTCCGGCCCGGTGTCGTTCCTCAAGGTCATCGATGCCGCCACCGAGGCCGTCAAGCAGGGCGGAACCCGGCGCGGGGCCAACATCGGCATCCTGCGCGTCGACCACCCCGACATCGAAGAATTCGTCACCATGAAGCGCGACGGTAAGACCCTCAACAACTTCAACATCTCCGTGGCCATCACCGACGAATTCATGCAGGCCCTGCGGCACGACGGCTATTACTGGCTTTATAACCCGTACCTCAAGAAAAAAACCGTCCGGAAAAAGGCCCGCGACATCTTCAAGCTGATCGTGGACTCGGCCTGGGCCTCGGGCGACCCGGGTTTGATCTTCATCGACCGCATCAACCAGTTCAACCCCACCCGCGAGCTCGGCCCCATCACCGCCACCAACCCCTGCGGCGAACAACCGCTCCACCCCTACGAATCCTGCAACCTGGGCTCGATCAACGTCTCCAACTTCTACGACCCGGAGAAGCCGGACGAGTTCGACTGGGAAAGGTTCGCCGGCATGATCGAGATAGCCGTCCGCTTCCTGGATAATGTCATCGACGTCAACAAGTACCCGCTGCCCCAGATTGCCGAGATGACCAGGGCCAACCGCCGCATCGGCCTGGGAATAATGGGCTGGGCCGACCTGCTGCTCAAGAAAAAGCTGCGCTACGACTCGCCCGAAGCCCTGGACTTTGCCGAAAAGCTGGCTTCCTTCATGCGGGAGAAGGCCGACGAGCAGAGCGAACAGCTCGGCCAGCTCAAGGGAAGTTTCCCGAACATCAACAAGTCCATTTTCAAGGGGAAAAAGCGACGCAACGCCACGGTCCTGACCATCGCCCCGACCGGCACCATCTCCCGCCTGGCTGGCTGTTCCAGCTCCATCGAGCCCATCTTTGCCTTTGAATTCGTGAGCAAGATCCTGGACGGAGAAATCCGCGACATCCACCCCCTGTACGAAGCCTGGAAGAAAGAGCACCCGGATGAGCCCTTGCCCGATTATTTCGTCACCGCCCACGAGCTCCCCTACGAGGGCCATATCAAGATGCAGGCCGCCTTCCAGAAATACGTGGACAACTCGGTTTCCAAGACCATCAACCTGCCCAACAAGGCTACGGCCGAAGACGTGGAAAAGGCCTTTCTCCTGGCCTACGAGCTTGGAACCAAGGGGATTACCATTTACCGCGACGGCAGCAAGGCCGAGCAGGTCCTGTACGCCGCGGCCGCGGCCAAGCCCAAGCTCATCCCGCGGGAAAGACCGGTCAGCCTGCCCTCCAAGACCGACAAGATAAAAACCGGCCTGGGCAACCTGTACGTGACCATAACCTTCCTCAATGACAAGCCCTTCGAGGTGTTTACTTCGATCGGCAAGAGCGGCTATTCCACCATGGCCGACGCCGAGGCCATCGGCCGGCTGATCTCGCTGGCCCTGCGTAGCGGCGTCGACCCCAAGGAAGTTATCCTGCAGCTCAAGGGCATCGGCGGTAGCGAACCGGTCTTCACCGAGGGCGGGTTAGTCCAGTCCATTCCCGACGCCGTGGCCAAGGTGCTGGAACGCCACCTGGGCGAAGTCAAGGAAAACAACCGCGACCTGCTACGGGACATCTGCCCGGTGTGCGGGGCCACCCTGCCCGACGACAAGTGCCCCATCTGCGCCAACTGCGGCTGGAACAAGTGCTCATAAGCTTTTCTGAAAATTGCCGCTTAGAACAGGCCCGGACATCCGGACAATGGCCAGAAGAAAAAATAATTCCCTCCAGTGGCTTTGCCCGGTTGCTTCGGAATTAAAAGAGAGTTAAAAGGAAAAATATATAAGCTTCCATCCAGAAAAATGCTGGTTCCAGGCCGACAGAATTTCCCCTCAAAATGGATAGATTTTATTTATCGGATTGAAAAAAAGTTGTAATAGTCTGGCCTGATCGAACAGTCTTCATTAACCGGGTAACTTTCTTTTTTTTACCTGGAAACTACCCGTATCCAGCGTAACTGCCGGAAAGTCTCTGCATCCATTGGAATGACAGCCGGGCGAGTTTCCGCTTCAGTGTTTTCAACTTTTTCCATCTCCACGGACAGGGTTTGGGGAACCAGGTCAAAGCTTCGAGGGCTTGTCCGGTCCACAATAACGCCCGTTCCCCAGCCGACCGCTAAGCCTATGATGTATGAATAAACCAACGGCGTCAGGTCATCTTCTCCAGGTGAAACTTTATCCCAGAGAGGAGCCAGGGCTAAGGCGCACACCACAGCTCCAACCGGTGCCCAAACAGCGTTGGTGAGAATTGTCTCGCCAAGTGGAGGCCGGCGCCTGGTAATCTGAATTTCTACCGGACGGAAGCCCTCGGCTTCAAAACGAACCGAATGGGGGAATTTCCGTTCCAGCTTCAGGATAAAAGGCGTTTTGCCGGCCAGCTTTCCATCAACCAGGACGTTCACTCCAGGCGGTTTACTTGTGGCCGGGACGTCCTGGACCGTTTTCCGCGAAAGCGTTTGACAGGAACTTAAAATTATTAGGGAAAGAATCATTGCCGAAAATAAAAATGAATCTCTCCTTTTCATTCCATTTTCTCCCTTTCACAACTAAAAAAAATTATATTCCGCAAGATGTTTTTATTTCAAGTGAGAATCATTGAGTCTGGCTCAAACGACAAGTGCCCCATCTGCGCCAACTGCGGCTGGAACAAGTGCTCTTAGCACCAGAACGTTTCAGTCGTTGTATTTCCTGATGACCACCTCCTGGCCGTCGATGGCCAGCTGGTAAATAACCCCTTCCGGCGTGACCCGGACCGGGTTGTTGATTTCATGCGGTGCCCCCGAGACAAATAGCTGTATCCGGGCCAGCTCCCTTCCGCCCGGTTCGAATATTATCACTTCGTTGGTCTCCTTTTTACTGTCAAAACAGTTGGCAGCCAGGTAAAGGCTTTCATACTTATCTTCCCACACCCCGTAGATTCGTCCCAGCGGAAGGCGAAACGCGGCCCGGTACCGTGTCCAGTTTTGGAACTTTTCATCAGACTTAAGCACCGAGGCCTTTTTCTCCCCTTCCATTTCCACCTTCAGGAGATGCTGTCCGCTCCAGTCGAGCAGGCCGGGAAAGTTCATCAGCTCGGCCAGCGGGCCCCCGTCCGGACCGGCCAGCAGGATCGAACGGCTGTCCATCTGGGCCAGCAACCCCGGCCATTTGCCTTCGTGGCGGAAATAGATGCCGGTAATGGCACCAGGCTCGGGGATTCCCTCGCGCACCAGTGAAATTTTCCTTATCACCCGGCCACTTTCCTCAACTATCACGATGACCCTGTCCACCACGTTATCCAGCAGGGCCACATGCCCGCCCGGCAACAATTCCAGGTCGCTAAAAACCGCGCCGGGTATGGGGATGGTTTTTTCCCGGCGGCCGTCCTTAAAAACCTGGACCCGGGAGTTGACCTGGTCCAGGACGTAAATTTCTCCCTCAGCCGAAACCACGAAGCTCATCGGCCCCTCGGGGTTGGCTTCTTCCGGGGTGATGACACCCAGCTCTGTTTGGCCGGTGCCCATAGGCACCCTCAAAACTTCCTGGCCCTGAAACTGCGGCCGTGGATTCTTGATTTCCTGGGAACCACCTTCTTTCAACAGTGCCGCGTGTAGTCCTGCCGTTGATAGTGATAATAGCGATAAAAGTCCCAACATTAAAACCAGGGCGGCCTCCAAGTTCTGCCGGAAGATTTTAAATATTTTGGAGAAAGTCATTTTTCGCTCCCCTCAGAGTTTTCCCCGCTATTCTCTATCCTTTTAATTATAAACTTTTTATTAAGTTCATTCACCAGGGACTGCTAATACTAATTACTTATCTCGACATAGCTGCTTTCTTTACCTTGAATGTTGAAAGACGTGATCCGGTAAGTATACAGGTCATCTTTTTTCAGGTTGCGGTGGTCGTACTGGAAAGTGTCGAAAAATACTCTGGCCAGGAGCCGATAATCATCATCGCTTGAGCCCTTTGGCTTTACGTATATGAAGTATTGCAGCACCATTATTTTATTTAGTTCATTCGGCTGCCAGGTCAGCCTGTTTACGTACTCTTTATAGAAAATCAGGTCATTCTCCAGCCTCTGTATGTTCACATTCACAGGTGGATAAACCTTTTCATCGATGAAATTGGCCACAAGGGTTTTGGGCCCGTCCATCGTCACGTAAACCGTCCTCGACCTTGACGAGATATCCCCGGACCAGGAAGAAAAACCATAACCAGGATTGGGGTCGGCGGTAACCTGAACCACGGCTCCCTCTTTGAACCAGTTCGTTCCGGCCGGAGTAACACTTCCTCCCTCCGGCGGATTGGCCGAAACGGTCAGAGAATACTGTTTCTCAAAAAAGGCTGTATATCGCCAGGTGCTGGACCGAACGGTTATCTCATGGTATTGCGCCCCGTCGTCGGACCAGGAAGAAAAGACATATCTCGTGCCGCCATCCTGTCCCTGAACCGGGGACGGTCTTTTATCCGGGGTAAGCTTGCCCGTAGTTCTTAAGGTTCGCAGCCGGGAAGAAATCCGACCCGCACCTGCCGGACTTTCTCCCTGGAGCGAGGGCGTGCCGATGGTATGCACTGTGCCCTCTATCCAGTGAAAAGTTTGGGGAGAGGTATAAGAAACTCCGTCCACATTTATGAGAAAACCTGAAGGCACGGTGTCAACCGTCACCTCCATGTCAAGAAGCGTTTCATTGAAGCCCAGCCTGGAAACAAATCCCTCGGCGGTGCCGCCAAATGTTCTGTCAAAGGCATCGGGCAAGACGGGAAAATCAGAAGAAACTGTTGTGCCCGCAACTATCACTTTATCCTGTCCATCCATAAACACAGAAACACAGGTTTCGGTATCTCTTCCGCCAAGATAAGTTGAGCCTTCAAGTACCGATAACGTCGGGTCTAACCTGGCTACAAAGTTATCCACCACGCCGCCGTTATAGCTCATGTCGTAAGCTCCCCAGGTCACCGGAAAATCCGCAGAAGAGGTGGTCCCCACAACATAAACCCTGTTTGAATTATCAATGGTGAGATTCAAACACTCGTCACCAGCACTTCCCCCGAGCAGGGTGGAAGAGACGAGCGAGCCAAGGTCCCCGGCCAGTATCGAGATAAAACCGTCTATTTCGCTTATCGTCTGATCCCTGAATTTCTTCTTGAAAGCCGTGGGAGAAACGGGAAAATCGGAAGATTCGGTGTCACCAACCACGTAGACATTCCCACCCGGCCCGAGCCTCAGGGCATTTCCGTGGTCAGTTCCCCTCCCCCCTAAAAATGTTGAGGCTTCAAGCGTCGTGAGGTCCGCCGATAACCTGGTAACAAACGCTTCCCAATCGCTAAACTCCGTCCTCAGGGCTCCTGGCGTAACGGGAAAATCTCTCGATTCCGTGGTTCCTGCCGCATAGATGCTGGAAAAGCCGTTGAACGCTATGGAGCTGATCTTGTCCAGCCCATTTCCGCCAAGAAAGGTGGAGGCCAGAAGCGCGGTCAGGTCAGGGTCAAGTTTGGAAACAAACCCCTCCTGAGTTTGAACCAGAACCGTCTGAAAAGCGCCCGGTGTAACCGGAAAATCGGCCGAACCGGTCTCGCCCGCCACATAAATATTTCCTGATTGGTCCGGCACTATGGTGTACACGCTCTGGAATGACCAGGCATCTCCCCCGAGGTAAGTCGAAGCCAGTAGAACGCTCAAAGATGAATCGAGCCGGGAGACGAAGCTTATAAAGAAATTATTGAAGCTGGTGTCATAAGCTCCAGGTGTGACCGGGAAACTGGCCGAAGCTGTCCAGCCGGCCACGTAGACATCACCCGAGGCTCCAATTTTCAAGGCCTGACATATCCCGCCTTCCAGGAAGGCAACCGCATGAAGCGTGCTGAAGTCATTACTTATCATCGCGACAAAGGTTTTATTAGAACCATAAGCGGGAGCGAGCCGGCTGACACCCATGGCCTGCGGAAAATCTGTCGACCTGGTCACTCCGGCTACATAAATATTACCCGAAGCATTCACTTCCGCACAGACGTAAGATTCATCATCGTTTCCGCCCAGGAAAGTTGAAGCCAGCAATTTATCAATGGTCGGGTCAATTACCAGAGGCAGGCTTCGGTCATAGGAATCCACCTGAAAGCCATAGGTATTTCCCGCATAAACCGTAAAACTGGCTTCCGCCTCGACCCTTTTTCCCTCGACCTCCTGGTAGGCAACCGGTTTGCTAAAATAGATGGGGCCCTCATCCGTGGTTAAAACAAGCCTTCCTTCCGGATCCACCGCTATGGACTTAACTCCCTCCACTTTTATCCTGATCTTTTCCGGAGAGATACCGGGCTCAAAGAGAAAAATCTGTTCGACATTTCCGGCCTCCGCCTTCAGCTTTAGATTCACACCGGGATATATCTCTCCGAGAGATACGGTCCGGTAGGTAGCCAGGGCTGTTTTCCAGGCCCCGGGGTCTTTTCCCCGGAAATAAGAAACCCTGGTAGGAGTTTGTTCTTCGCCCTGGGCAACAAATTTTACCGGCCGGCCATTTTCACCAACAAAAAGTTCGCGGAAAGAAATCAGCCGGCTCTGTGTCCCGGAGAGAAAAGTTTCCGGAGTTAAAAAACTTTTTTCCTTTGCGGAGCGTCCGGAATGCTTCTGTTCGCTCTGCCGTAAAGGTTCTGTCCTACAGAAGGAATAAACCAGTGATTTCTCCGTAAGGAATAAAGAACCGGACGGAAGAGGTGCATGGAATCTTACCTGCTCCGGGAATTGTCCGGAGTTTTCAACAAACGGCACAGATATGGAGGAAGGTCCGGCCGTTAATTCCATTCGAGAAACAGCGGCTCTGTCTGCTTTATTATTTCCACTCTTGATTCTTGATATCGACCCTGAAAAACTCGAGGTAGCGACAGTAAAGTCCAGAACCAGGCCGCACGCCAGAACAATAATAATTAATGTCGCGGAGAAAATAATTGCCCGAAGCCAACCTGTCCTTTTCAAGGAGAATCTAAGCATCAATAACCATCCTTTCTGGAGGTGTCCTCCATTTTCAATTTTATTGTTGCTTAGAAAATCATGACCATTTTATTTAGACAAAACAAAGCCTTCCACCTGCAGAATGGACTTTTTTGCTTCGTTGCCGGGACGATGGATTTGAGAAGCATGTTCGCCGACTCAGTTTGCCCGTCTTACCCTGTAATTATGCTAAGGTGAATACGGGGAATAAGTCAAGGGAGCTTTCCTATCAAGCCACGAAAAGAATTCCTATCAAAAGGAAAGATCGAGCAGAACTAAATAACCCGGCAATTGTTACAAAAAATCTACCCGGCGACACCGTAGTCTTCGCCGTAGTTGCCAGGGCCACCCCGGCTCAAACTTTAATTTGACTTAAAAAAGCCAGTTATTATTAAATAGGTGCATAACGACCCGCCAAAGGAAGGAGGGAAAATGAAAAAAATTCTGGCCGGCGCCATGTTTCTCTGTTTCCTCATACTATTGGTCGCAGATTGTTCCCGGAAAACGGAAAGTCCGCCAGAAAAGGCAGGTGCCGGGACCCAAGGTGCTGTTTCAACTGCCACCGGAGCTTTTGATTCTATGATTGGCTCAATGCAGGAAGCCCTCCGGGCCCAGGATTACTTAAAAGCGCTGGCGGCAGCCGACTCCATCAAGGATAAAATCTGGGAAGAAGCCCCCCTGATGCTGAGAAATGTCGTCCTGGTCAAGGGGATTAACAACACCTACGGCGTCTATGAGCCCGAAGAAGACGACGTCTATTCCCAGGGCGAAACCATCTATGTCTACCTGGAGCCGGTTGGCTACAGGATAATGAAGAATGAAGCGGGTTACTACGAATTCCGGTTCACGGCCGATTTCCAGCTGGTAAACGAAAACGGGGAGATCCTCGGCGGCCAGGAACAGTTTGCCAACCTGCCCTTTAAGTCCTGGCATCCCAATAAAGAAGTGGCCATTACCTTCAACTACAATTTCAGCGGCATTCCGGCCGGAAAATACAAGGTGGTAACCACTGTCTTTGACGCCAACTCTGACCGGAAAGCTTCGGCCGATACCTGGTTCACCATTGAGTAAATACCTCTTTAATAGAGGCGGTCAGGGGCCTTGAATATAAATTCCTGAATTAAAAAGTTGCAAAGGAGGATCCGATGAAGGCAACGAGAATCTTGCTCACCGGAGCGGCTCTGGTTTGCTTTATGCTGCTGGGAGCCGTTTCCCTCAAGGCTGATATTTACATGAAACAGAAAACCCATACCGATGGCTTCACCATGATGGGGCAGACCCAGCCGGCCAAAGATGAATTCACGGTTACCTGGATAGCCAGGGATAAATCCCGGAGTGACACCGGCGATAAAAAAACCACGCTCATGCGACTGGACAAGGGACTTATTTATGAAATTGACCATCAGAAAAAGACCTACCGGGAAATGCCTCTCAACATCAAGCAGATGATTGACGAGAACGTGGCCGAAAAGGGAGAAGAGGCCAAGGAGTTTGCGGCCATGGCCCAGGAAATGGCTGAAGCCTTCGCCGAGAGCATGGAAGTTAAGGTCACGGAAACCCCGGAGAAGAAGAAAATAGGCAACTGGAATTGCCGGAAGTATATCATCAACACCAGCATGGCCATGGGCGAGACTGTTTCCGAGGCCTGGGCTTCACCCGAGGTTCAGATCGACTGGAAGAATTACCTGATGCTGACCAACGCCATGATGGCCGGAAGCCCCGGGTTCGAGAAGATGATTGACAAGATCTACAAGGAAATGTCCAAGGTGAAGGGAATGATCGTTCTTCAGTCCAATTCAACCAAGGTGATAAATACCGAGGTCAAATCCACGACCGAGCTCCTGGAATTCGGCGAGCAGAATCCGCCAGCCGGGACTTATGATGTCCCGGCCGGTTATAAGAAAGTGAAGTAAGACAGGGCAAAAGACGAACAAGTTAAACCATATCGACCGGTTTAACCCTATCCCGGTCTAACCTCATCCTCGGTTTGGATGAAATAAAAAGGTCGTCCGTCCAGAAATATTTAACAGGAAATCCGTCATCGTCCCCTCGCCTGTGAGAGCGGTCAAAGAAAGGTTTTGAACTTTTAAAATAGATAATCTTTAAAGATAACCCTCCTGCCCGCTGACCTTTACTTCATCTGGGTTCTCCGGGAACCAGGTGGCGTGCCGGCTCCAGGTCCACCGCTGCTTTTCGGTTTCGGGCATTCCACCCTCACCTGCGGTCCTTCATAGATGGAAACATAACCGGCCATTTCGCCGCCGCTGAGCTTCATCACCCAGATTTCATACTCGGAGCCGGGATTTTCTTCGAGCTCGAATGAATTTCCCAGGTCGGTGTTGGTATAGGTCTTCCCGGCCTTCTTGTCGGTGACGAAAACCAGCGGGGTTTCCTGGGTGTTGACGCTCATGACTGAAACCCGGAGCACG
>JABLWX010000078.1 GCA_013178315.1 Candidatus Aminicenantota bacterium | reverse complement strand
CTCAAGGAGGTTATTAAATGTTTAAGGTGAACGAGTACTTTGAGGGAAAGGTAAAGTCCATTTCTTTTAACACCGAAGGAGGCCCGGCCACTATTGGTGTCATGGCTGCGGGCGAGTATGAATTCGGCACTTCAACCAGGGAAATCATGACCGTCATCACCGGAAAGATGGTGGTCAAGTTGCCCGGTAGCAACGACTGGAAAGAATTCAAGGCTGGCGATAGCTTTGAGGTGCCTCCTAACCAGAAATTCCAGCTTAAAATCCCGGCCGACACCTCCTGTCTATGCCTGTATCGTTAAAAAGACAGCCTTAAAAATTTGATATTATTAGTTTTGTCTGGCTAAATAACAAATGCAGCTTGGCTAATTTAGTTAAGTGATACAAAAATGAAAAAAAAGTGCTTGACAAAAGCTGAGGAGCAACTTAAATTAAAAGTTAGATATCAGCCTTGGATGGAGTCGGTCCGGTGGGGGAAGATAAACGGGCTTCAACAGAAACCATAATATTTTTTTCAATTATACCTTTAAATTTTCTAATCACTAAGAGGGGGAATATCTATGCGGAGAAAAAATTTAATTCTTAGGGTATTTTCCTTCCTTCCTTCCTTCCTTCTAATTGCATTTCTTTTTATTGGGATTTCTGACAATCTATTCGCCCAGTATGGTTCTAATGGGATTTTCGACAGGATAGGAATTATTGCTGAGCATGGGTTCCATGGAGCAGTTCCTGAAGAAAATATTGATTTATTTACCGGAAATCTGACATTGAAATTTCTTGATATTCAGCTGCCAGGACCAAATAATTTTGATTTAGTTATCTGGCGAGTTTATAATTCAAAGATACTCAGGGACAGGATAGCTGGCAATCCGGCTGTTATTCAACAGGAACCCTACTCCTGGGTAGGGCTTGGCTGGTCACTGCATATGGGCAGGCTTCATTACGCAAACAATAAAGCTGATGATACTCCTGTAATTGAATTTCCAGATGGAAGATGGGAAACAGCTTATCCAAGCATAGATTTTAATAATTCATTTTTAACCAGGCAATTCTTAAAATTAGAATATGATAATTCAGGAATTTATAGACTGCATTTTAGAGATGGAACAATCTGGACTTTTGGAGCGCAAGCAAATATTCAATACATCAATACCTCAGAACAGGTAAAACTGGTAACGAGAATAGAGGATTCTTATGGGCATCATATAGATATAACCTATAAAAATGGGTTACCAGTAATAACCCAAATTACTGATAGCCTGGGAAGAACGATAAATTTTATTTCAGAGGGAACTACAAATCCAAAGCTCGTTAGAATTGAGGTAAAGAATGCCACGGGCCAAACTGTAAACTATTATTATTCTGTCGGAACGTTTAGTGGCGGTTATTATAAATTGACAAGTTACGACCCACCTGAATTGTCTGCATCAACGTATGAATATAATTCCACCTATGAACTGGTGAAGGTAAATACTTCTTACGGAGGCAGCATAGAATATAGCTACAATGACCATGATTTTTATTATTATAATATGCCTTATGTAAGCCGGGTCTTAACCCAGAAAAAAATAAAATTCGATCCAGGAGACAGTGGAAAACTCTGGCTTTATTCATATCCATCATATGCTAATGGCAATGATGGCACAGTTACGGTTCAGGGACCTGAAAGCATTATCTATGTTACATATAATGGTACAGGTGGAGATCCATTTAATAGTGGTTGGGGCATTGGCCTTATCAAGCAAAAATATTTCAATGATGGAAGCTACTCCGAGATCTATAGCTGGATCTCCAAGCAGATTTCTAACTATGACTGGATAGCAGGATCACTCAATCTCGGGAAGATAAAAGCGCCAGTATTATTATCATTAACAAAATCGACTCTTGGAGATTGCCCAAGTAAAGAAGAATATGAATATGATAGCCTAACATTGAAATATGGACTGCCACGGAAGATTAAATATTATGGAGCTGGATCTTTTCGTTATTATAAGCAGTTAGGGTATTTTTTTGAAGACACGCAACATGGTGGAGACGTATTCTTAAATAAATATATGGTTTCTCACATAGGAAGTGAAAAGGTTTACTCTTCAAGCGGCAGCTTGCTTAAAGAGAATAATGTTTATTATTTTACCGATGAGGGAAAATGTGGTGCAATTAAGAAGGTTCAGAAAAAGAGGGGACCTTCTGAGACTCTGGTCTGGGATTATACTTATCAAGAAAACACCGGCACTAAAACCATAATAATCACTATTAATCCCCCGGGTAATAATTCTGGAATAGAAACATGTACCTATATGTACGGAGCTCTGGCCAAAATTGAGAGGCCAGGATATGTTGAATTAAACAGGTCAATTTCTCAATATGACAGCTCTATTTTGACCGAGACCAACCAGCATGGAGGAACTTATAGTTTTTCATATGATAACCTGGGTAGGATCACTAACATTAATATGCCTTCCGGTTTTAATCCCATATCGGCTACCTGGTCGACCAATTCTGTAACAATAACTCAGGGAAATCATAAGATAATTAAATACTGGGATGGGCTGGGGCGAGATCTCGGTCATGAGGAACAGGGCGATGGAATTGCGCTTTACTATCGTAAGACCCGTGATGCCGAGGGCCGGGTTATTAAAGAGAACAAAGGTTCAATAAATGCATCTGATCAATACTGTTATTTTTATAACGGTGCCGGCCGGTTAACCCAGATAAAAGATCCGCTCAATAATATTACTACATATACTTATTCTGATAAGAAAACGATAATAAAAGATTCTCTTAATAATCAGACAGAGCTAACTTTTGATTATCTACCTGGTCTGGTTAAAGAGTTGAAAGACCCCTCGGGTAAGAGTGCCATATATACATATGATGATATAGGGAGATTAAAAACAGTAGTTTATAATGGGGCCAGGACTCAGAGTTATGATTATGATTTTCTAGATAATGTTGTTTCGGAAAGCCATCCTGAAACAGGCCTGATAAACTATGCTTACAACAGTGAAAATCTTTTGTCACAAAAGAGCCATGCCGGAACAACAATAAGTTACGAATATAACACGTCCAATCAATTGAAAAAGATTCTGACTGTGGACGAAACTATTAATTACATTTATGATTCGCTCGGACGAATAGCCAGAATCTATAGCAGTAAAGGCTGGGAAAGGAATAATATAAACTACAATGTTTTTGGATCCGTAGAAGAAGAAACGCAGGTAATTCCAGGCTTAGGTTCGAAGACAACTAAGTATGAATATGATGGAAATAATGTATTAAAAAAAGTTGTCTATGCTGATGGCAGAAGCGTAATCTATACCAACAACAGCTTGAACGTGCCGGAGATGGCTTCATTTAACGGGCAAACTTTAGTAAGTCAAGTTAGTTATGGAACCGGCAAACAGCCGACAGGCATAACCATTTCCGGTAATCAGACGGAATACACCGCCAGTTACAACTCTATAGGGCAGCTTATAAGTGCGAGCCTGATGAAATCTGGTACGCCTCTTTATGGAGCCTCGTATTCATATGATGCAGTGGGAAACATTATCAGTATTACGAATACAAATCCTTTAGTCTTAAATGCTTCTTTTACTTATGATAATCTATACAGGCTGAAAACCGCTGCTTATACGCCATCAGGTGTCGGCCGGGTAAATAATTTTGAATATTCTTATGACCAGTATGGAAATCTGACCCAGGTCAAAGAGATCAAAGACAATGAAACCCAGATCTTCAGCATGTCTTATAACACAAAAAACCAGCGCGCGGATTTTACTTTTGATTCAAGAGGGAATCTCTTAACGGCTTCAGGATATCAATATGAATGGGATGCCCTTAATAGGCTTTCGCGGCTTCAATACGGAACCGAGCTGAGAGGCAAGTATTTATATAATGAGAGGGGTCTAAGAATAAGGGCACTGCCAGCGCTGCCAGAAATAAATTTAAGGGTCGGAAGCAACAATATTCCAGATGGCAGTCAGGTTGAATTGCGTGCTGCCCCCGGGTCCTATGTTGATAAGACTTTCACGATCGAGAACCTGGGCGATGCTATCCTTAATCTTTATGGCTCCCCGATAGTGGTTATTTCGGGGCCAGACTCGAATCAATTCGCCGTTATTCAACAACCGGCGTCTTCGTTGGCTCCAGGGGGCAGCACAAATTTTATCATTAGATTCTCTCCTTCATCTGCCGGGATAAAGACTGCAGTCATCAGCTTAGTGGACAACGATCTTGATGAAAATCCATATGAAATTAATCTTATCGGCACAGAACCAGTTCCCGATATTAACCTGAAATTAGACGGGGCTGATCTGCCCAACGGTCAGGCTGTTGATATTCCATGCAATTTGAACGGAACCGCTGATAAAAGCTTTGCGGTGGAAAATACCGGTGATGCTCAACTTGTGCTGACAGGCAATCCCCCGGTGTACGTTTCGGGACCTGATGCCGATCAATTTTCGGTAGTCCAGATGCCATCATCTGTAATTGAGCCCGGTCAGAGTTCTGCCTTTATTATCAGATTTTCTCCGACCTCACCAAGAAACAAATCTGCTACGATTACTTTATCAAATAACGACCCAGATGAAAATCCCTATCAGATTAACCTGGTTGGAATAGTAATTGAAGCCCGGCCCGAAATAGAAATTGAAACAGCCATGGGACAAACCATCTTGTGCGGTTCTTACTATGATTTTGGCACGGTATTAATAACAGAGCCGACAAGTGAATCCTTTTTGATAAGGAACTTAGGAACATCAACCCTGACTCTAACCGGGTATCCTCCCGTAGATTGCTATGGTCAGAATAGAATTGAATTCTTAGTCACCCAACCGGTAACAACTTCAATTAATCCGGGTCAGAGCAGCGTGTTTTCAATTGCCCTGTCTCCAATAACACCCGGGTATAAAATTGCTACTATCAGTATTAAGAATGATGATACCGATGAAAACCCATATACGTTTAATGTGATTGCTAATGTTGAGCCAGGCCAGGAGCCATCGGGACTAAAGATTGAACAGCCTGAAAGTGAAGAAGAACTTCAGGCCGGTTCATTGTCTTCAATTACCTGGAAAGGCGGTTCGAAACTTCAAAGATTAGACATTGAATACTCCATCGATAATGGGAGCAGTTTCATTAGGTTAGCTCAGAGATATGAAAACAAGGGCAAATATGCGTGGCGAGTTCCCTCCGCAAATATTCCCGCTGCGTTAGTTCGATTAACAGATGCCGATGGACTACCATTTGAGTCTGAGGTAATTTCGTATGAACTGTTCTTTAAGGTGAACAAGTTTACTTTTCAGGATGCTGGCTTGGCTGCCTTGAAACTTGGGTTGGCTTTCCCTGATCAAAGAACAAATGGAAATTGGCAGTCTTCAATAATAATCAAGGTCGGAAATTCAGGCAAGATTGAAGGTCTCAGATGCGGGATTGTGGAGAAGGATATTAATTCAAGCACCCAGGCCATAAACAGATGGCATCATCTCCAGACCATATTTGACCGGAGGACATACTCTCTCTCAACATTTCTTGATGGGATGAAGATAATTGAAGATGCGCCGATGGATTTGAGTATTAATGTTATGGCCACACCAGAAATCACACTGGTCACTTTTCCTGGAGCCGAAGTGTTGATAGATGACCTTGTGGTAAAGGTTTGGGATACAACATTTAATTCAGTGAGTGGTGATACGGGGGAGCCTTTGTTCTTGCCGGTGCTGAAGGAGAGGTTTGAAAATTACATTTCGGATGAGGAGCTTTCTTCTGGTGGCTGGAAGGTAAGCAAGGTTGGAGAAGACGGGCAGGAAAGCGTGGAATTGCTCAATGTTCTGGAGTCCTGCTCTGGGTTAAAGTCGCTCAGGCTCAGCACGGGGGAGGGGGCCTATTATGTGGTTAACAAGAGCATAGCTCTGCCGGAGAGGTATCCGTTCGATGTAAGCGATGAGGGCTTTGGCATCAGGGCGAAGAGTCGGGGGAAGGCGGTGATGGAGGAGGAAGCGAGGAGGATACTGGCTCTGAGGGAGAGGAGCAGGGAAGGGGGCAGCCTACTTAAGGAAGCGATCAAGGGCAGGTTAAAAGGCGCGGGGCAGAGCTGTGACCTGGAGGGCAGGCAGGTGACAAGTCTTTCCCTGACTGAATCTGGGGTTGAGGTGCAATCTGTAGGGACCACGGGGACGTATTACATCTATTCTTTTGACGGCAAGCTATTGGCTGAATATAATGGGCTTGGGGAATGCATGAGGGATTATATATATCTCGGTGATAGGTTATTAGCTGAGTATCAGCCGCAGAGTGGCGCTTTGTATTATTACACTTTGGATCATATCAACTCGGTGCGGGTGGTGACAGACGGGGCGGGCAACCGGGTGTTTGCCGCGGCATATGACCCGTATGGTGGGATACAGAAAATCTGGGAGAATTCCTACACGCCGGCGATGAAATTCTCGGGCAAGGAGCGGGACAGCGAATCCAGTCTGGATTACTTTGGAGCCCGCTATTATGGCAGCTATTACTACCGCTGGCTGAGCCCGGACCCGGTGATTAATAAAGATGCTGCTCTGACCAACCCCCAGCTGTGGAACCTGTATACTTTCTGCCGCAACAACCCGGTGACCTATTGGGACCCGGATGGAGCTATAGTCAGGACATTCACTCAAGCTGGATATGAAGCGATTCAGCGGACGATGGGTGATGCTTATCTTGCCCGGAATATTTACTGGGACAAAACCACTGGATTAATTGATATAAACAGGTCAGCGGAGACTGATAATCCAAATTACCTGAGGCTTTGGTATTTAATTGCCTCTCCCCAGGAAATTGTTGTTTCTGTGACCGAAAATATTTCTTTTTATGATAAGAGCGAAAATATATATAGAACCTTGCCGTTGGAAGAAAATAGTTGGCAAGGATTTACTGTGACCCCTAGGAAGGGTAGGACTGAGAGTATAGCGGTGCATAATAAACCATATATACTCTGTGCAATTGCCCCTTTTGAAAACAAATCTAAAGAAGCACTTGCTCTTGCACATGAGCTATATGGTCATGCTTTCCTCTATCTAAGGATGAAACCATTTCTACATGAAGGTGAGCCTAATGGCTTTGTGAATTCATACATAAGAAGGATTGAAAAGAGGGGATACTAGGATGCAAAGATTGTTGTTTTATTTTATCTTATATCTCTTGTTCATACCGAGATTTGTTATTTCGATTCAATCTAGCACACACAAGGAGGATAAGAAAGAGATTCTTTCTACAGATACCTATACTTTAAAAGATGGAAATAAATTTGGCATTTTATTTTCAGAGGAGCATAATAATCGCGAAAGAATATATTACTTGTGTGATTCGCAATCCCGCTATGTTGACTCGAGAAAGTATGATATTGAGTTTTCTTTAGATTGTTTCCAAATTCCAGCAATTGCAGTACAAGCAAACGCTGATTTTACAATTGGATACATATTATCTATAAATGAGGTTGGTAGTCCACGAAATGTTAGGTTTGTTACCTTTGATAAAGCTACTGAGTCCGTAATGAAAGGAGTACTTGATACTGATGAAGTATTTTCTTGCATGAAAGGATGGAAACTTAAAGGGCTTAATCAGGATTCAATTTACACCATTCTTCTTAGATGGGAACATATGAAAGGGTGGGTAACTATGGTAATTTATAGTGATAAGATGAACCTGTACCTAAATCTTCAACCGGACAGGAAATAGTTAAATTTGGCCGGGGAGGAAATTGAAACCTCTTAAACTTTGGCATCAGGGCGAGGAAGCGGGAGAAGGCGGAGAAAGAGGAGGGAGCACGAAGGATACTGGCTCTGAGGGAGAGGAGCAGGGGAAGCGGGCTTAAAGAAGCGATTAAAGGAAGATTAAGCCTGCTTAAATTATATCAGATTGGGTCCAGAGGCCGTCGACCAGGCGCCACATCCAGCCGTTGGGGTTTTTTGCCCTTAATTCTTCGGGCAGGCGTTCTTCTCGCACGTTGTCATAGCAGTGACGGGCGGCAAAACGAAGGAAGGCCGCCGGGATGCCGACCGAGGTGAAGCCGGGGTGCCCGGTAGCCGGGAATGGCCCGCCATGATGCATGGCCGGCGAGACGGCCACGCCAGTAGGCATTTTATTGTTTAGCAGCCGGCCGACCTTCAGCCTGAGGACTGGCTCCAGCTTCCGGTAAATCTCTTCGTCCTGAGGATCTGAATCGCTGGAATAGATAGAGGCGGTCAGGTTGCCCTCAAGATTTTCGGCAATCCTGAGCATCTCTTCCACTTCTTCAGCTACCACGGCCAGGGCCAGGGTGCCAAAAGCTTCCTGCTGGAAGGTTCCCGGGTCTTTCAGGAATTGTTCTCCAGAAATGGCGAAAAGCGTGGTCTGAAATTGAAAGCCGCAGTTCGGGATTTGATTACCGCCGGCCAGAAGCACGGCTCCGGCTGCCTTCAGCTTTTCCACGGCCTTTTTCAGGTTTTCCAGGACGGCCTGAGATAGGAGATAGCCTGCCAGCGGCTGGTTGAAAATCTGCTGCAGTTTCCACAGGAATCTTCGTCCCGCCTCGTCGTTGAACAGGATAATGAGCCCGGGCTTGGTACAGAATTGCCCGCAGCCCAGCGAGCAGGATGAAAAAAGCTCCAGGGCCACGGCCTCGGCCTTTTCCTTTAAGATTCCGGGCAGGAAAAATACGGGGTTGACACTGCTGAGCTCGCCATAAAACAGCTTTCCGGCCTTCTCGGCGGCTTCTTTGAGTCTTAGGCCGGCCGCCCTGCTGCCGGTGAAGGCCACGGCAGCCACCGCCAGATGGCTGACCAGTCTGAAGCCGTCTTCGGCGCTGAAATGGTAGAGCAGCTGGACGGTCGAAGCCGGAAGTTCCGCCTGTCGGAGGGCTTCGAGCATGGATTCGGCCATCAGCCTGGTCGTCCCGGGGTGGCCGGGATGGGCCTTGCAGATGACGGGGTTGCCGGCAGCCACGGCGCTGGCCAGGTCGCTTCCTGCCACTGTATTAAAGGCCAGGGGAAAATTATTCGGGCTGAAGATAACCACCGTTCCGCCCAGGGGACCGTATTTTGACCGGATATTTAACTTCGTATCTATGGTAGCCTGGCACCAGCTCCGCTCTTCGACCGCGGCCGCCGCCTGGCGCAGCTGGTTGATCATTCTCGGGAATTCGGTGCTCCTCAGTCGCGATTTAAGGGGAAGGGCTGTTTCCAGGTGGGCCATGGTGGTGATGGCTTCCTGGTTTTTTTCCAGGAGGTCGGCGTAGGTATTCAGGAACCGGCCTATTTTTTCCGGGGGAGCGCTGGCCACTTCCTGGCAAACTCTCCGGCTTTCGGCCAGGGCTTTTTCCAGGTCGGGCCAGGCCGAAACCGGGTAGATTTCAGGAAGCTTCTGGCCGGTGGCCGGGTTGCAGGCCTGGAAAATTTCAGAGGCGGTGGCCGGTTGCCAGCACCCGCCAATCAGGATGGGCCTTGCCGCTCCGTAGCCGTCATATGAACCATCATTCATATATCCCCCGTCCTTTCTAAGGCCGCGCCGACTGGCCCGGCTAAGAGCCCTCTGGCAGCATCTATTCTCAACTATCCTTTTTTGTGATTACTTTACCAGGATCCAGGCTGTCCGCTCTCCATCAACCGCCCGAGTAGAGAGGGGAGATGGCCAGCCGGTCGCCGTCGCTCAATTTTTCTGCCGGAGTCACGGCCTGCCCGTTCCTGGTGACAATCTTAGGTCTTTTCGGGTCTAAGGGCAGGGAAGAGACCACGGTTTCCACCGTGGTCCCGGCAGAACATTCGATTGTCTTTTCGGAAAAACCGACCTGGTTGACAAAAGGCCCTATCAGCTTAACGGTTATTTTTATGTTTGAGCCGCTCATATAGCCTTTGCTCCTTTAATTCATTTTACACCATTCAGCCTATAAGGAACCACGACGGAGCCGAGAATTAATTGGTGGAAGATTTCTTTATCTAATATTAAAACCCGGAAATCTCTCCTTCTCAGTAAGCGAGAGAATATATCTAAATTTTTCTATCCGGTTCTTATCTGAAACTTTAACTGCGATATCTATTTTATTCCAGCCTGGTAAATTTTTCCATCTCGTCGGCTTCCTTCTTGAGGTCCAGGGCTTCGGCCGTCTTCCTGGTGGGGATGCCGCGCCTGTCCCAACCTCTCTGCTGATAGTAATAGTCAAGCAGCTGGTTGTACTTGTCGAGCTCCAGGTATTTTCCGGCGATGGGCCCGTCGGTGTCGGCGTTCTTGGGGTCGAACCAGACCATCGGCGGGTAATCGCGGGTCCGGTCCCAGAACGGGAACTCCCGCACCCAGAAGAACTTCATCAGGGCATAGATGCGGTCGGCCACCTTCCAGAAATCGTTGAGCGTCCAGTTCAGGCCGGTTATCTTGTTGAAGTACTCGGCGTAGTGCTCGAGCTCCCAGCCCAGCTCGATCCAGGGGAAGCGGCAGGCCACGATGAACTCGAACAGGCCGCCGCGGATTCTCTGCAGCTCTATGACCTTGGCCGCCTTCTCGGGCCCGTAGGAATCGCGGGCCGTCTGCTTGAGCTCGAAGGTGATGACCCAGCTTTCCTTGTGGTGGGCGCCGATGGGGCTGGTGCCGAAGGCCAGGGCCATGCCCGGGATGAACTTGCAGTTATAGGCCGAGATTTCCAGGCCCTTGACCTGCATGGCATAGGCCTCGGAATTGTGGCCGATCTTCCTGGCCATGCGCAGGGTGCCGTCGGCCAGCAGGTTGCCGACTTCGCCTTCCCTCCTGGCGGCCATTCCCAGGAGCTTCTTGGCCATCTCGGCGTCACCAAACCTGAAGTCGCCCTTGATGGCTCCCTGTTCGATGGCATCAGCGTAAAAGGCCAGGACCGCCCCGGCCGAGATGGTGTCCAGGCCGTAGTCGTCGCAAAGGTAGTTCAGGGAAGCCACCTGGTCCAGCTCGAAGATGTCCAGGTTGCTGCCCAGCATGCCGATATTCTCATAATCAAGCTCGGATTCGTGCCCTTCGTGGTCCAAGATGGTGATGCCGCATCTCATGGTGCAGTTGGGGCAGCCGTAGGTGGCCACCCGGGCGTTGTTCAGGCGTTCGCCGTCTATCTTCCAGGCGTCCGGGTGGTGCGTCTTTCTCATGTTGTGGACCGGAAGGGCGGCCACTTCGTTGCACCAGGCCAGGACGCCGGTTGTTCCCTGGATGGACCAGCCGGTTTTCTTGTCAATTTCGCCGACCTTGCGCAGGTCTTCCAGGCCCAGCTTCTTCATGCCCTCGGGGTCAGCCACCGGGATGGGCTTGGAGCCCTTGATGACTATGGCCTTGAGCTTCTTGGAGCCCATGACCGCGCCGATTCCCGGGCGGCCGCCGGCCCGGCCTTCCAGGCTGCGGACCATGGCATAGAGGTTCAGGTTTTCGCCGCCCTGGCCGATGGACAGGACGCCAGCCCCCTTGCCGTATTTCTTGTAGAGCCAGTCATGGGTATCATAGGTGCCCTTGCCCCAGATTTCGTCGGCCGGCAGGTACTGGATTTTATCGTCCTCGATGTATAGGTAGACCGGCTGGGCCGATTTGCCCTCGATGATGATGAGGTCGTAACCGGCTTTCCTCATCTGCTCGGTGACCCGGGTGCCCAGGTTGCCGTCGGCATAACCCCCGGTCAGGGGAGACTTGGCGGCCACCACGGTCTTTCCGGTGTTGGGAGCGGGAATGCCGGCGATGGGTCCCACCGTGACGATGAGCTTGTTTTCGGGCCCCAGCGGGTCGATGCCCGGCTTGAGCTCATCCCAGAGAATTTTGAGGGCGAAGCCGCGTCCGCCCACCCATTTTTTGGCGAATTCCTCGTCGAAGTGTTCGACTTTATGAGTCCGGTCGGTAAGATTGATTCTGAGTATGTTTCCGGTCCAGCCGTACATATTAAACCTCCTGCGATTTTTTTAGACTAAACGGATAACATAATCCCGCTTTTTAGTCAATAAAAAACGGCCGGCGTGGAGCCCGCGACAGGAACCGGGTTGTTCCGGATCAAGCTCAGATGGAATTATGGAATCAAGGTTAGGGCGGGATTCCCGGTGCCCGGTTATTTCTTTCGATTTTTTCCTCGGGGTAAAGTGGCAGGCCTTAATGCCGGGGATATCATAAATTGAAGAGAGAATTAATTTCTTGGCCGATGCAGATAATTCCAGTGGCTTCTTTCCCGATGGCCAGGATGCCAACGCTTTTGAAACCCACGGCTAATATGCCCACAGCCAGATAGCCAACTGCGAAGGCCGATACCGACACCAGGCCCAGGCCGAGAATGCTGACCGTCAGCAGCCCCAGGCCAAACACGCTGACTGTTCCCAGGCCGCAAGCAATTCCTCCGACAGCGATCAGGCCCCTGGAGACAAAAAGGCCAATAGATAGAATTCCTGAAGCCCTGGTTCCGATAGCCACCCAGCCCCTGGCCTGGCGCATTTCTCCTTCTGAAAAACCAAGGTTGATGGATAATGCTGGCCAGCCCAAAATCCTTTGTTTGGATTCATACTGGTAGTTCAAGGAAGCCATGGCCTCAGTAATGCGGCGGAGAACATTTAAGATTCTTTTCATGGAACATCCTTCCTCAAACCTTGAATTCCAAAAGCAGGAAAAGCATGGTTTGACTCGATTTTCCCCTGCCCGGACTTTCAAGAGTATATTAAATCTCCTGCCATACGGAGGTCAAATAAAAAAAGATAGGCAGGAAGGAAAAAGACTTTCTTACCCATTGCGGTAGTAAATCTGAGAGCCTTTTAAGGCCGCCTGCGCAGTCGGCAGTCTCAGGGTTGTAAAATTGGTGGTTTTCAGTAAAATAAAGGCAGATTCAATCTGGAGAGGGCAACATGGCCAAAAGATTGTACAGGTCAGTGCAGCAGAAAATGCTGGGCGGGGTCTGTGCCGGCCTGGCCGATTATTTCGACCTGGATGTATCCCTGGTCCGGCTGATTTTCGTGGGTGTGGCCCTGCTGACGGCCATTTTACCCATGGTCCTTTTCTACCTGATTGCCTGGCTGGTCATCCCGGTTCAGCCCAAGGAGTAGTTCCCCGGGCCCAGGGTGATTCCGCCGCCGAGTAATGATGAAGTTCAACGCCGATATAAACTTCAGGCACATCGCGATTGAGGGTGTCTTCCGGTCGAGAAAGACCCTGCTGGCCCATCTTCTGGCCCAGAAAATAGGCGGTCAGTTAGTCCTGGACCAGACGGCCAACCCCTACCTCAGGGATTTTTACAACGAAAGGGAAGGAGCGGCTTTCCTGGCCCAGCTCATCTTCCTGGCCAACCGCTACCACCAGCAGGCCCGGCTGCTGCAGCGGGACCTGTTCGTGGACCGTATCATCTGCGATTACCTTTTTGAAAAGGATAAGATTTACGCCTACCAGACCCTGACCGACGACGAGCTCCAGGTTTACGAACGGATTTACGGTATCCTGGCCGAGAGGGTGCCCCGGCCGGACCTGGTGATCTACCTGCAGATTTCGGTCAACACCCTTATCAGAAGAATTGAAAAAGAAGGGGATTCGCTGGAAAAAAATATTTCCGATAAGTACCTGGAAGACATCGTCGAAGCCTATGATTATTTTTTCTTTAATTACAAGGCCACGCCACTGCTGGTGGTCAAGGCCGACGACCTCGACCTCAGCCAGGAGCAGGAAGTCTGGGACCTGGTAGACCAGGTCAAGCAGCTCACCAAAGGCACCCTTTATTACGTGCCCCAGAGTTTCCGGGCAAAAAAATAAAAAAGTGATATAATTAAGAAGAGCTCAGAGGTCCGGGGAGGGCACTGAGACTCGAATCCAGCCAGAAGGCTTTTATGGCTTTACCTCGAGCCCGGCGGCGGGCAGGGGATAAAGAAAGGAGAAAGTATGGTTAAACCTTCAACCGACAGGGTAACCGTATGCTATCTTCAAGAACTTAAAAAACAGAAACAGAAGATTTCAGCCCTGACCGCCTACGATTATCCCACGGCCAGGCTCCTGGACGGGGCCGGGGTGGATATCATCCTGGTCGGCGATTCGCTGGGCATGGTGGTGCTCGGCTACGAGACCACGCTTCCGGTAACCATGGATGAAATGATTCACCACACCAGGGCCGTGACCAGGGCCAGGAAGAGGGCCATGGTCATCGGCGACATGCCCTACCTGTCCTTCCATCTTTCACTCAAGGACTCAATCCAGAATGCCGCCAGGTTCATAAAAGAAGGCGGGGCCGACGGGGTAAAGCTGGAAGGGGCCAGCCCGGCCCGGCTGCAACTGGTCGAGGCCCTGGTGGAAGCAGAAATCCCGGTCATGGGTCATGTCGGTTTA
>JABLWX010000077.1 GCA_013178315.1 Candidatus Aminicenantota bacterium | reverse complement strand
CAGTCCACCCTGCTGGAAGTCAAGTACGACCATGTTAATGAAAACTACAAGAGCGTACCCATCAACGATCTCGGCTACCTGCCCCCGTTTGATATCAACAACCTGGACAAGATGGGCTATTTCCAGACCGCTACCGGTTACGTCATCCCGCCGGCCACGGCTTCCGGTCAATACGTCGGCGGGGCTTCCGAGTACAACACCCAGAACTTTTTCCGGGATGAGTTCAAGCTGGTCTTTACCAAGTACCTGGATTTCACCGGGCATTCCCACGTCATCAAGGCCGGGTTCAGCTATGACGACGGCGGCGAGTACCTGGAAAGGCTGGCCAACGGCTGGGGCAGCATCATCGTCACCACCTATGGTGGTCAGCCGGTCTTCCGCTGCCGATATTATTCGCAGCAGCCACCCCAGGATTCCCGCGGCCGGACCTACGGAATCTTCCTGCAGGATAACATCAGCATCGGCGAGAGGTTCACCCTGATCCTGGGTTTCCTGCTGAACCGGGATGAATTCAGCGTCAAGACCGACGAAAAAATAAAATTCCTGACCTTCAATTTTGACAAGGAAATCCAGCCGCGCTTTGGCTTTACCTATGTCCTGGACCCCAAGGTTGGCGACAAGGTTTTCGCCAGCTTTGGCCGCTACAACAACATGGATAACCGCTCGCTGGCCAGGGCGGCCGCCCCGGTACGTATTTTCCGGACCGATACCTATTTCTCGCGTACCGATGGGACCAAGATTGCCGATGTCATTCAGGCCAATGAAACCGGCAAGATAATCCATCCGGATGTCAAGCCGACCTACACTGACGAGGTGGTGGCCGGTTACAGCCGTCCGCTCAACAAGGACTGGACGGTTGAGGTCTGGGGACAGTACCGGTATGTGAATCACATTATCGAGGATTTCCCGACCAGGAACCGCGAAACCTCTCCAGGAAGCTACATCTATCACAACCTGGACGGGCAGCTGATTTCCTGGTATTTCCTGCCGCCCGATATCCAGGCCCTGATTCCGCAAACCGGGTTCAGCCCGTTTTTTGCTTCCAAGGCTAAAAGGGTTTACAAGTCGGTCAATATCGAGCTGAAAAAGCAGTATTCCGACAAGTGGTCCCTGACGGCCATGTACACCCTGAGCCGGATGAGCGGCAACTGGGACCTGGACTATGCTCCTGGAACTGCCCTGTTCTACGCCTCGTCCTACATTGAGGATGCACCAGGCCTGTACCTCAGCGACCCCAACCGCGAAGGCATTCTGTCCGGGGACAGGACCCACGTCTTCAAGCTGTTCGGCACCTGGCAATTCCTGAAAAGGACCACCTTTGGCGGTTACCTCCGGGTGCAGAGCGGAGCCCCCTGGGAAATGAGGGGCCGCGATTACTATGGCAACTATTATCGCTACCTGGAACCGGCCGGCAGCCACCGGCTGAAGACCTGGGTCAACTGCGACATGCAGATCAGCTACGAGATTCCCCTGTCTCGCTTCCGGGCCATCCTGGAAGCCAGGATGATGAACGTCTTCAATGCCCAGACTGCCCTGAGAATTGATGTTCGCGGCGACCAGCCCAGCTACATGATGCCGACTTCTTACGCTCCACCCAGAACCTTCGCCCTGACTTTCTACGTGAATTATTAGAGTTAGAAATTGACCGGGTCGGGAAAGTACCAGCCCGGTCCTTAAGACCTGAAGGGGGCACGAGAGTGCCCCCTTTTTATTTGTTGTCTTTTCGGTATTTTTCGGAGGCCAGGACCCCGGCCGTCATGAATTCGTCCAGGGGCATTTCCTGTATCCAGACCCGGATGGTCTCCAGCGGAGCCTGGATGGATTCCTGGACAGCCCTGGTCACGGCCTCCAACAGGGCTTTTTTCTGTGCCTTGGTCCGGCCTTCCAGCAGGTGTATTTCCACCAGCGGCATTTTGACCTCCTGATTTATGTAAAGATTCAATAACGCCCAGACCATTACTCCCGGACGGATTATTTACCAGGGAATTGTGAGCCGGGGGCCAGATCCGGACTCTCCATTTCCTTCAGTATGTACAGGAGCTCGCTCAGGATCATGGCCGTGGCCCCCCAGATTTTATGTTGTTCAAATTGATAGAAGGGAACCAGGACTTCCCGGCCCCGGAGCAGCCATCGTTCCTGCTTCAGGTTGTTTTCGTCGAGAAGATGGGAGAGCGGCACCTCGATAACAGAAGCCACTTCGCCCGGGCAGGGGCTGAAATTAATGCCGACCAGGCTTATGGCCACCACCGGAAAAACGCAGTAGTTGCTGGGTTGAACGTAAAGAGGTGTCAGCTGGCCGACCACGGTAATTTTTTCAGTCTCAATTCCGAGTTCTTCCCTGGCTTCGCGCCGGGCCGCCTGCTCGATGCTCTCGCCGGGCTGGATTCCTCCGCCCGGGAATGAAATCTGGTTCTGGTGATGGCTGCCCAGCCCGGTTCTGTGGATAAAGACCAGGTGTGGCTCTGACCCTTTTGGATAGAGCAGAATAAGGACCGCGGCCTTAAGACAGGTTTCCAGAACATCCTGGTAGGTAAGGGGCGAGGGAGGGGGGAGGGGACTCAATCTCAGCTGGGCCAGCAGCCCTGGCTTTTCCTGGCTCAATCTACGGGGAAGCCACTCTATGATTGAATCCAGCTGGAAAGGTTTGTTCATCTGGCGATCAAGCTTCCGACCAGGATTTACTTCAGCCAGGCCAGGGTCCTGACCAGTTGCTCTCCGGTGCCGATCCGGTAACCTTCAGAATAAAAAATAACCTGGCCTCCGGGGCGACAGGCCAGAACCAGCGGCAGGCCGGGAGATTCCTTTCCCAGGGCCCGGAGAATCGCTTTCTTGAGCTCGCCTTCGGAATCGTAGAGCAATCTAGCTGAGTCGGGCAGCCCCCGGTAGCTGGCCGGTTCAAACCCGGCCGGCAGGGTATCCCTGGCCACCACCACGGCCAGCAACCCTGGCCAGGCGGCGAATTGGCCGGCCAGAGCCTGGACCTCTTCCAGGAGATGCTTGGTTGGCTCCCTGTCCGGCTCGACCAGCATCAGAATAAAATTCCGGCCTTCGGTTATCGTGGACAGGTTGAGCCCCGTCTGTCTTTTCAGGTCGTAAACCCGAGCTTCCGGATTGAGCTGGCACAGGATCTCAGGTTCACGTAGCCTGGTTCTCAGGGTAATACTGACCGCAGTTTCTTTTTCGGGAGGAACCTCGAAGAACTTAAGGCGGCAGAGAACGCTGCCGTCGGGCTGCCGGTTGCCGCTGACGAGGAGATAGTGGCCAGGGTCAACCTGTAACCGGCAGGGAAAGGAATTAAGGGCCGGGTCGTTCTCATAATCCAGCGTCCGGTATTTTCCCTGGCTGAGGCGGGCCAGGGTGAAATGGGTGTAATAGACTGGCCTGGGCAGTCCGGGTATGGGTTCGTAATTAAGCGTTAGACTGGACTTGGTCAGGGCAGCTGGCTGGGGGCCCTCGTCTCCGAAAAATACTTCTCGCCATTGGCCCCGATCCAGGTAGCAGGGCCGGCCGGTAGCCCGGTCAATCCTGGCCGGAATCCCCAGGGTCCTGGCTATGGCCACATACAGGATTTTCATTGAATAGATGTCTGCCCGGCCGAGCTGCAAGGCCCGGTGTGGAAAGAGCGGCACGTTGTAATAGTTGCTGTCATCAGTCTTGATATTGGCCTTAATCCAGTCGGCTATTCTATCAGGGTTTTCCCTGAAAGCAGCTTCCGCTCCCTTAAATTTTTCTTTGAGTTCTTTTCTCCAGGGGGTCAGCAATTCCCGGCCGATTCGAGGGGAGACAACAAAGTTTATGTAGGTTTGTTCATCCAGCCCTTCGTTCCTGGCCTGGGCTTCCCGCAGGTGGTGGAGCAGAACGGCGGCCGGGGTATCACGGAGGTCCTTGGCAGTAATAGCTCCCAGCAGGCCTAGACCATTTTGGAATTCTTCCGGTTTCAGAAGGTGGAGATAGTCGAGGATCTCCAGCCAGTTGCCGCGGCTGGCTTCCAGGTACTTCCAGGTCAGGTCTTCGGGTAAGCCTTTTTCCCGGGCAAAGATACTGGCGATATCTCTATTTATGAATGATGATTCATATGTGGCCCTGATGATGTCTTCCAGTCTCAGGCGCCGGTTGTTCTCCTCGGCCCGGGCCGGGTCGGCCGGTTCCACCGACCGGGCCACCGGGGGAATAATGTCCAGGTCGATTTCTCTTTCGGACAGGTCGGGTTCGGATAGGGTCAAGGTAAGTTTTTCAAGGCTGCCGGCCGTTATTTTCTGCCAGGCCATAAGATTTTCTTTGTAAGCGATGACCATCAGGTCTCCCAGGCCAGTGAGGATGGAAGCCAGGCCTTTCTCGTCGGTCGATTTGACGGCCACCGGATAGAACTCGGCGTAATTATAGAGGCAGAACTCAACGGTGGCTCCGGAGACTGGGGCTCCGGCCTTGTCCCTGACTTCCACCGTCAGCCGGGCCGTCGGGGCATACAGGGCTAACTGGTTGATGCGGGTGAAAAGTTCGGTTCGGGCCAGTGTTTCCTCCGGACCCTGGTATTGACCGAAGACCGTGGTGTGGACCATCATTGCCCTTTTAGCCGGGCCTGAGAACCAGCCCATGTTCAGCTCGGGTTCCGGCTCGCAGGCTCCCAGGTAGTACCAGCGGCCGTTAACCCAGACCTCCACCCAGGCGTGGTTGTCATCGGTATGGGCCCAGCGCGGGGTATAAACCTGGCGGGCCGGAATGCTGACCGCCCGCAGGGCAGCCACGGTAAAGGTCGATTCTTCACCGCACCGGCCGAAGGCCGTCTTGACCGTGGCCAGGGGAGCCGAAGTCCGTTCATCGGTTGGCCGATAGGTTACCTTTTCGTGGCACCAGTGATTGACTTCCAGGGCGGCCCGGTACATGTCCAGGTCCTTTATTCTCTGTTTTAATTCTTCAAAGAACACCTGGCGAGCCCGGTCCGTGTTTTCGTTGTTGACCCGGTAGGGGAGAACGAAGTGCCGGAAGATATCCTCGGGAATCTCCCGGCCCCAGCTGAAAAACTCCCGGGCCTCGAAAGCGGTCCTGACCTGCTCCAGGAAATACTGGCCATCCAGGTTGGCCAGGTCGCTCAGGGGCATGAAGGCATAGAGAAACTCCATGGCTTCTTTTTCTCTGGTGCCCAGGCCCTTCATGACGGAAAATAGCTCCTGCTGTCGGCCCCGGGCCAGTTCGGCTCTTCTTAAGTACTGCTTGTGAACCAGCTGGCGGTAGGACGAATCCTGAAGGAAATGTTCCTGGCGGCTGCAGGCTGGCGTCAACCAGCAGCAGCCGGAAATAAGGATCAGTGCCAGAAGCCTTGTGAAGAATGAATTCTTGTTTTTCATGTTTCCGTTCCTGTTTCTTGTTAGTGCCAGATTCGATTTTATAATCGGGGGGGGTTAATATCAAGCGCCAGGCCAGCTCGCCGGGAGCTGTCAGGCCGGATGGTATTCAATTGATTTCATAATTATTCTTTCTAATAATTTCCAGCTTGAATATAATCTTTCCAGGAAGGAAAGTTTCAAGCTAAATGGAGGTTCAGATGAATTTTCCCCGATTGAGGCTAAAAATAAGTTGGCCGTTGATCCTGAGCCTGTTCATTATGCTGATGTTTTTCACCGGTATATCCTGCCGGAAAGGGGAGAAAGAAGGACCGGTTATGCTGACGGTTAAACCCGGGGTGGAAGTTCTCCTGGAAAAGAGGCTGGACCTACTTCAGGGTAAAAGGGTTGGCCTGATTACCAATCCCTCGGGCGTGGATCGCCAGTTGCGTTCGACGGCCAGGTTGCTGAAGGAGAATGGCCAGGTCAACCTGGTTGCTCTGTATGGACCCGAGCATGGTATCCGGGGTAATGCCCAGGCCGGCGAATACGTGCCTTTTTATTTCGATGATAAGTACGAGCTTCCGGTGTTCAGTCTCTACGGCCAGTCTTTCAGGCCTGAACCGGGAATGCTAAAAAATATTGATGAATACATGAGGAGTTTTGACACCCAGGCGGTCGGGAAGATACCGGAAAAAGCCATGATCGATAATATCGAGGTGATGATTTTCGACATTCAGGACGTGGGGACCCGGGTTTATACCTATATCGCCACCATGGCCTATGCCATGGAAGTGTGCGCCGAGCTGGACATCGACTTTATTGTGCTGGATCGACCCAATCCAATCACCGGTCTTATCATGGAAGGAGCGGTACTGAAGTACCCGGAGTTCAGCTCGTTTGTCGGGCTCTACCCGATTCCCCAGCGCCATGGGATGACCGTGGGGGAGCTGGCCAGGCTGTTCAACGACCGTTTTCTTAAAAAGAAGACCAGGCTGACCGTTGTTCCCATGGAAGGCTGGAAGAGAGAGATGTGGTTTGACCAGGCCGGCCTGCCCTGGGTCATGCCCTCGCCCAACATGCCAACGCTCGAGACGGCTACGGTCTATCCGGGCCAGGTTTACCTGGAAGGAACCAACCTCTCAGAAGGCAGGGGAACCACCCGGCCTTTCGAGTTGTTTGGCGCTCCCTGGATAGACGGGTACGACCTGAGCGAACGCCTGAACAGGCTGGGGTTGCCCGGCGTCATTTTCCGGGAAGCCTGGTTCACCCCGAGCTTTTCCAAGTTCCGGGGCGAGCTCTGTGGCGGCTGCCAGCTGCATGTAACCGACCGCCTGGCCTACCGGCCGTTTCTGACGGCCCTCTGGATCATGGCCACCATCAGGGACATGTACCCAGATAAATTTGCCTTTCATCCCGACTACTTCGATAAGATTATGGGCAATTCCGAGGTCCGCCTGGCCCTGGAGAAAGGGCAATCTCCTCAGGAAATTGTCAGGGAGATGGAGGCCGGTCTGAAAGAGTTTGAGAAACTTCGCCAGCCTTATCTGTTATATTGAACAGCCTGCTTCCCGCTGCCCGGACGACTAAATATATGGGCATACAAATGGAGAGCAGTCCGGGCACTTGTCAGAACTGCTTGATTTAACATAGAATATTGGCTCTTCCGCTGAAGAGCCGGAAAATATAAAAAACGATAAGGAAGGCTGACATGGTATCGAGAAGATCTTATGCCCTGGCCAACCCGGTGGCCGCTCTGCTGGACAAGGAGCCAAAAGACTTCAAGAGGCAGGACTTTCTCAAGTTGATAGAGGACAGGAAACTTGAAAAAATCACCTTTCATTACGTCGGCCTGGACGGCAAGCTCAAGGAGCTTAAGATCCCGGTGATAAACCCTCTCCAGGCCGAAACCATACTGGCCGAGGGGGAAAGGGTTGATGGTTCTTCCCTGTATAAGGGCCTGGTGGACACGGGCCTATCCGACCTGTACGTGGTTCCTGCCTACCGCTCGGCCTTTCTCAATCCTTTTGACGACCGCAGCCTGGATTTCATCTGCCGCTACCTTGACAGCGAGGGCCTACCGGTTCGTTTTACGGTGGATAATATTCTGATGAGAGCCCACCAGATTTTCAGGGAGCATACCGGCCTGGAACTCCGGGCTCTGGGCGAGCTCGAATTTTTCTTATTGAGCGATCAGCCGGCCATCTACCCGGCCCAGAAACAGCGCGGTTATCATGCCGCTTCTCCCTACGTGAAGACGGGACCTGTCCTGGACGAGATGGTCCGGCTGATAAGCCAGCTGTCGGGAGCGGTCAAGTACGCTCACAGCGAAGTCGGATACCTGGATAAGGTGGAAAGCGAGGTTGAAGAAATTAAAGGCAAGACGGCCGAGCAGATGGAAATTGAATTTCTGCCCGAGCCGGTTGAGGAATGTGCCGAGCACCTGGTCCTGGCCCGCTGGATAATCAGGAACGTGGCCTTCAGACACGGCATGGTGGCCACCTTTACCCCGAAGCTCGAGGAGGGAGTGGCCGGAAATGGACTCCATTTCCATCTGGAACTGAAACGGGAAGGGCGCAATATCATGACCAACCCTGATGGCAGCCTGAGCCAGGAGGCCAGGTTGCTCATCGGCGGGCTTTGTCATTACGCCGATTCTCTGACCGCCTTCGGCAACACGGTTGCTTCCTCCTATTTCCGGCTGGTGCCCAACCAGGAGGCCCCGACCCGGATCTGCTGGAGCGACCTAAATCGCAGCGCCATGATCAGGGTTCCCCTGGGCTGGACCAGGGTCAGCAACCTGGCCGCCCTGGTCAACCCGAGGGAGATGGAATCGTTCGAGGCACCCGAGAGCCGGCAGACGGTGGAGATGCGGACTGCCGACGGCAGTGCCCTGATTCACCTTTTCCTGGCCGGCCTGACCATGGCTGCCGATTGGGCCCTGAGTCCTGAAACGGCCGGCATCTGGGGGAAAGAGGCCGCAGAACTGGCTGAAAAGTTATACGTCAGCGGAAACATCTTCCGTGACAGGAAACTTCTGGATAGCCTTCAGGAGCTTCCGGGGAGCTGCCAGGAATCGGCCAGGATTCTCAGGGAGAAACGCGGTCTTTACGAGCGGGATCTGGTTTTCCCCTCCAGCATCATTGAATACGTGGCCCGGATGCTGGAAGAAGAGGGAGACGATAATCTCAGGGAACAGCTGATGTTATTATCGGCCGAAGAAAGACAGGCCCTGGCCCGGAGAATAATGCACAAGGACCTCCACAAGCACTAAAACTTTTGCCTGACCAGTCGCCGCTGCTCGGAGAATTCCGGGGCCAGTTTCAGCCAGAGAGAGTTAAACCTGGCCTGCAGTTCGCGGTACAGCTCTGAATTTCTTGGGTCGGGGCAGGTGGCCGGGCTGTCCTTCTGGACCAGGTCCTTAACCAGGTCAGAGATTGTAAGGCCGGGTTCTTCCTGCCTGCGCAGGCACCAGATGGCCTGCAGGGCCGCCCCGTAAGCAGCTGATTCCGGTTCTTTCAGGGTTACCACCGGGGCTTCCAGCACGTCAGCCACTACCTGCAGCCAGGTCCGGCTTCTGGCCCCTCCGCCGGTGGCCCTGATTTCTGAGGGCCGGAGTCCAAGGTCTTTCATCCGGGAAAAGCCGTAACCCAGGTTAAGCACTGTTCCTTCCATCACCGCCCGGGCCAGGTGCCGGCGGCTGAAGTTCTGCCGGTTCAGTCCGAAAAAGACCCCGGAGGCTTCGGGCAACACCGGGACCCTTTCTCCGTCGATGAAGGGTAGAAAAATCAGACCGGCCGCCCCGGCGCCGGCTTCGGCCGCCAGTTTTTCCAGCTCCTGGTTGTCTATGAGCAGAAGTTCCTTCAGGAGCTCGGTGGTGTTGGTGACATTCATGGTGCAGAGGAGTGGCAGCCAGCCACCGGTGCTGTCGCAGAAGGCAGCAATTTCGCCCTCCGGGTCGATAAATGGCCGGGCGGAAAAAGAAAAAACTGTGCCCGAAGTTCCCAGGCTGACTGTGCATATTCCCTCGGTCACGTTGCCGGTGCCAATGGCCGCCATCATGTTATCTCCGCCACCGGCTGAGACCAGGACCCGTTCCAGGCCGAACTTAGCGCCAATCTCTTTTCTCACCAGGCCCACGGGTTCTGCCGGATGGGATATCGGTGGCAGTTTGTTCTCAAGTTCCGGGTCTATGGCCCGGATGGCTTCAGAGTGCCAGCACCGTTTCCTGATGTCCATCAGCCCGGTGCCCGAGGCATCGCCGTATTCCATGTGGGCCTTTCCGGTGAGATAGAGATTCAGGTAATTGTGAGGAAGCAGTATCAGGCTCAACCGGGCGTAATTCTCCGGCTCATTTTTTTTCAGCCAGAGAATCTTGGAGGCGGTGTAACCCACCGCCAGGCTTATGCCGAGTTTTTCGATGAAAGCTTTTCGCCCGCCCAGGGCCTGGATGATTTCCTCGGTTTCGCCCACGGTTGAGGTGTCGTTCCAGAGCTTGGCCGGCCGCAGGGGATTGTGGCCAGAATCCAGGGGTACGAATCCATGCTGCTGGCCGGAAATCCCCAGGCAGACCACCTCCCGGGGATTTATGGCCGCGGTTTTAAGGGCCTGGCCGATGGCCTCTTCCATGGCCCGGACCCAGCCCCTGGGGTCCTGCTCGGATTCTCCCGGCTTTAGTCCGGCAACGAGTTGATGGCGGGCATAGCCCCGGCCCAAGACCTGGCCTGAATCTATTTTGACCACCAGGGCCTTGGTACCCTGAGTCCCGGAATCAATCCCCAGAGCAAACATTTCAGCCTCCGGCCTGAACTTCCTGTCCGGCCCCGGCCCAGATCTTGCCGATAATTTTTACCAGGGCAAAAGTGCTGACCACGAACAGCACGGTCCAGAAAACGGCCAGGGGCCAGCGACCGTAGATATAAGCGCCCGTCCCGAAAAGGGCAGAATAGACAAAAATGCAGCCGGCCACCCAGCCGGCAAAGGACAGGGTCAGGCTGTCGGGAGAGCCTTCCAGCCCTGATTCCAGCCTGAGTTTTTTCCAGCCGGGTCCGGCGGGTCTGACCAGGCGGTAGAATGACAGGAGTTTATCCCGGTCTACGGGCCTGGTCAGGTAGGTGACCACCAGCCAGACCACGGTGGTAAAAGCTATGGTAACCAGCAACGATATATGCTGGGGAACCGGGTGGCCCATCTTGCCGCGCAGGAAGAAGAAAACGGCCACTGTGAAAGAACTGGCCATGGCCGCTATTTCCGACCAGGCATTGATGCGCCACCAGAACCAGCGCAGCAGGTAAATCAGGCCGGTTCCAGCTCCGATCGACAGCATCAGGTCAAAACTGGCCTTGGCCGACTCCAGGACGAAGGTCAGCAGGCTGGCCAGGACCATCAGGATCACCGTCATGATGCGCCCGGCAGTTACATAGTGCTTTTCATCTGCCCCGGGCTTTATGAAGCGGCGGTAGAAATCGTGGACCACGTAAGAACTGCCCCAGTTCAAATGGGTCACCAGGGTGGAAACATAAGCGGCCAGCAGCCCGGCCACCATGATTCCCAGAAAGCCGGTGGGCAAGAACCTGAGCATGGCCGGGTAGGCCATGTCGTTGCCGATCAGCTTCGGGTCCACTCCCGGGAAAGCTTTCTGGATGTCGGACAGCTCGGGATAGATGATGAAAGAGCATAGAGCCACCAGGATCCAGGGCCAGGGCCTGAGGGCGTAGTGGGCAAAATTGAAAAACAGGGTGCCGGAGAGAGCATCCTTCTCGCTCTTGGCCGCCAGCATCCTCTGGGCGATGTAGCTACCACCGCCCGGCTCGGCCCCTGGATACCAGACCGACCACCATTGAACCACTACCGGGATAATGAATATGGACAGGGCTATGGTCCAGTTGCCAAAATCCGGCAAAAGACCAATGGTCCTGGCATCAAGCTTGGAAAACAGTCCGGACAGCCCGCCAATTTCAGGCTGCTTGAGGGCGAAAATGGCCGCAGAAAAGGCCCCGGTCATGGCTATTCCGAACTGGATCAGGTCGACCACCAGGACGCCCCAAAGGCCGGCCAGGGCGGCGAAGGTAACATTGATGATACTGCAGATGATGAGGGTCCTGGCCATGGGCCAGCCCAGGATGACGTTGGCAATCTTGGCCGCGGCCAGGTTGACCGAAGCCATAATCACGCAGTTGAAGAAAAGCCCCAGGTAGATGGCCCGGAAGCCGCGGACAAAAGAAGCCGGCTTGCCAGAATAGCGAAGCTCGTAGAATTCCAGGTCGGTCAGAACCCGAGACCGCCGCCAGAGCCTGGCATAGAAAAAGACAGTCATCATCCCGGTCAGGAGAAAGGCCCACCAGACCCAGTTACCGGCTACGCCATTGTTCCGGACGATGTTGGTAACCAGGTTGGGGGTATCGGTGCTGAAGGTGGTGGCCACCATGGAAATGCCGATCAGCCACCAGGGTGCGGCCCGTCCGGAGGTGAAGAATTCGGCCGTGTTCTTCCCGGCCCGGCGACTCAGGATTAAGGGAGGCAGGAAACAGATGCTGATGGACATTATGACGATAATCCAGTCAAGAGTGGTCAGGTGCATGGCTCAATCCTTTGACACAAATTAAGGTCAGAATCTTATATCACAGGCAGGAAAAACAAGTCAAAACAGAGCCCTGGCCAGTTCAAACCTTCTGCCACTCGGGCTTGTGTTCAAACACCCAGCGGTAATAATCCAGGTTCTTGAGCTCAGAAGCGGCTTCACGGTCGAGAAGAATTATGGCCCGGGGATGAAGCTGCAGGGCCGAGGCCGGGACCGAGGCGGTGATGGGACCCTCCACAGCCATGGCAATGGCCCGCGCCTTTTTCTTGCCGAAGGCCATCAGCAAGCAGGTCCGGGCTTCGAGAATTGTCCCGATGCCCATGGTTATGGCGTGATAGGGAACTTTTTCTTCGCCGCCAAAAAAGACCGCGTTATTCTTCCTGGTCTGGTCGGTTAAGGTTTTGATCCTGGTCCGCGAGCTTAAAGAAGAGGAGGGCTCGTTGAAGCCGATATGCCCGTTGGTTCCCAGGCCCAGGACCTGGAGGTCAATGCCACCGGCCGCCTTGATCTCCTGTTCGTACTTTTCGCAGCAGGCCGGGATGTCAGGGGCCAGTCCATCCGGGATATGCACGTTTTCCGGCCGGATGTTGACCTGGCTGAAGAGGTTGGCCCACATGAAATGGTGAAAAGAGGCGGGATGGTCGGGAGATAGGCCGACGTATTCATCCAGGTTGAAGGTTACGACCCGGCTGAAATCCAGGCCTTCTTCCCGGTGCATGGTTACCAGATATTTATAAAGCTGCAGGGGAGTATTGCCCGTGGCCAGGCCCAGAACCGGGCTGGGTTTTTCCAGTATCAGTTTTCTGACCAGCCTGGCGGCCAGCCAGCTTGCCTGTTGGCTGTCGGGTTGAATGATTACTTCCATTTTGTGCTCAATCCTTTTTTGTTATCTGGGGCAGGGTGGCCGCGGCCACGGCCTGACCCACCCGGCGACTCTGTTCGTCGGTCAGGTGGATTTCTATTTTCTCCCTGAGTTCCGGAAATTCCAGGGCCAGGACCCGCTCGGCTTCCTGCTTGATCAGGTCACCACCGGCGCCAGAGGTAACCCGGCCCAATATCATCAGGGTTTCATAATCATAGAACAGGGAATATAGCTGGGCGGTGTAGCCGAGGTAGATTCCTATGTCCCTGAAAATCCTGGTGGCCCTTTCTTCTCCCTTTTCGGCCATTGACTGGACCTGCTTGAGCCTTTCCGGAAGCTTGGCTTCGGGCGGGAAGGTGAACCCCGAAGCCAGGGCCAGTTTATTGACGGCCTGCTGGGAAAAATACATGGCTCCAACCCCCCGGTCGCCGGACCATTCATCCACAGCGGCCTGCGGGTTCAGGTCAACCGGGGCGAAGGCCAGCTCGTCCAGCCAGCCCGGCAGATGCCCCTGGCGGTTGAGATAACCTCCGGCTTCGCTGGAACCCATGGCAATTCCCAGGACCGCGGTCCGGTTGAGGCTGAGGTATCCGGCCAGGGCCGTAACCTCTCCGTCGTTTATGACCTCGAATGGCACGCCCCAGTCTGCCTTCAATTCCAGAAAGAGGTTTTTGACTTTCTTCTCGAACAGTTCCCTTGGCACCGAGCGAAAGAGAGAGGCAATCCTGACCTGGTTATTGATGTAAATTCCGGCCGCGCTGCCGCCGATGGCTTCGACCCGGGGCAGGTGAGAGGCAGCCAGCTTGAGGCCATGCTGCAAGTGCTGCCGGTGGTATTCCGGGTCGGCCTGTTCCTGTGGATTCCAGGGGAGCTCCTGGCTGAAAACAACCTGACCGTCCTGCAGGGCGGCCACCTTGAAATCGCTGGCGCCCAGGTCAAAACCCAGACGGCAGCCGTCCAGGTGTCCTCCGAGGGCCAGGGGGTTATCTCGCTCGGCTGGTAATTGCCCGGGTCCAACCAGAACCACCTCAAACGGCCGTTCATAGACGGTGCTCATCAGGCTAACATCGAATTGCCTTTCACCCCGGATTGAATAGAGCTCACGCAGCCGCTCGAAAATTTCTCGCGGACCCTGAAAATATACCTTCCAGCCGCCTTTCTGCCAGAGCAGGAACTTGACCAGTCGTTCGACATAGGCCAGGGTCAGAGGCCGGGTCTCCGGAGAAAGTGGAAGAATCTTTGTTTTCCAGGTGGCAGTGAGCCCGTTTTCTCTTTCTATGGCCAGTCCGATTTCCTGGTTGCTGCCGGCCGCCCTCTTTCTGTACCAGGAAATGAATTTTCCCAGCGGCAGGAAGCCGGGGTCATAGGCGGGTCTAAGGTGTGGTCCGATTTCTTTTTCGATAGACTGAAAAACCTGGCCGCACATTTTTCACCTCAGAATAAAAATTATAACAGGATTTGGACTCAATGACGATTGCAATTTTCTCCGCGGCGGCTTGATGATTATAGAACATGGTTCCTGGGCCATGTCAAGATTCGTTCGCAATTTGGCCATCGCAATCTCTCCATTTTAAGCCTCAGTTGGCAGCCTGAGCCATCGAACTTTCTAAGACCTGCCTGAACCTCTCCGGCTTGATGTAGGCATAATCATTGGCCCAGTCTTCTGTATACTCCATAAGGTACGAAGCAATGAGCCTCAGGTATGAGCTCACCGAAGGAAACACTCCCACCACCCGGCTTCTGCGT
>JABLWX010000076.1 GCA_013178315.1 Candidatus Aminicenantota bacterium | reverse complement strand
TGTGCCGACCAGGACCGGCCGGCCGATCTTATTGAGTTCGATGATTTCTTCCACTACCGCGTTCCACTTTTCCCTGGCCGTGCGGTAGATGACGTCCGGGTACTCGGTGCGGATGAGGGGCTTGTTGGTGGGAATCTCCACCACGTCCAGCCGGTAGATGTGCATGAACTCGGCCGCCTCGGTGGCCGCGGTTCCGGTCATGCCGGCCAGCTTCTTGTACATGCGGAAGTAGTTCTGGAAGGTGATGGAGGCCAGGGTCTGGTATTCCTCTTCCACCTTGACCCTTTCCTTGGCTTCCAGGGCCTGGTGCAGGCCGTCGCTGTAACGGCGCCCCGGCATCAGGCGGCCGGTAAACTCGTCGACGATGATGACCTGGCCGTCCTTGACCATGTAATCTACGTCGCGCTTGAACAGGAAATGGGCCTTGAGCGACTGGTTGATGGCGTGGACCAGGTCCATGTAGTTGAGGTCATAGAGGTTGGGGACGTTGAAATATTTCTCGGCTTCGGCCACGCCGTTTTCGTTCAGGGCAATCGTCCTGGTTTTTTCGTCAAGGACGAAGTGCTTGTCCTTCTGCAGCCGGCGAACAAAGCTGTCGACCTTGTAGTAGAGCTGGGTTGATTCCTGGGTTGGCCCGGAAATTATCAGGGGAGTCCGGGCTTCGTCAATCAGGATGCTGTCAACTTCATCGACGATAGCGTAATTGAATTCCCGCTGGACCAGGTCCTCCAGCCGGAACTTCATGTTGTCGCGCAGGTAGTCAAAGCCGAACTCGTTGTTGGTGCCGTAGGTGATGTCGGCCCGGTAGGCTCTCTGGCGCTCGGCATCGCCCAGGTCGTGCTGGATGACGCCGACGCTCAGGCCCAGGAACTTGTAGATGGGACCCATCCACTCGGCGTCGCGTCTGGCCAGGTAATCGTTGACGGTGACGATGTGGACACCCTTGCCTTCCAGGGCGTTGAGGTAGGCGGGCAGGGTGGCCACCAGGGTCTTGCCTTCACCGGTCTTCATCTCGGCGATTTTGCCCTGGTGGAGGACGATACCGCCCAGGAGCTGGACGTCGAAGTGGCGCATCCTGACGGTGCGGCGGGCCACTTCGCGGACCACGGCAAAGGCTTCTACCAGGATATCGTCCAGGGTGGCGCCCTGCCTCAGTTTCTCCTTGAATTCGGCCGTCTTGGCCTGGAGCTGGGCGTCGGTGAGGGCACTGATTTGCGGCTCAAGGGCGTTTATGGCCGCAACATAAGGCTGGAGCTTTTTCAGGTCCCGTTCGTTCTTGGTCCCGAAAATTTTAGTTAAGAGCCATTTCCACATTTACTAATTTTTAACAGAATCCCGCCTTAAAGTCAATTAATGGCGGCAGTTATGGGAACGGGTCAGGCCTTAGGGACCGTAGATTTGGTCATCTGAGCCTGGATTTTAGTAAAAAGATGAGGCTGCCGGCGGCCAGGCAGAGCGTAACTATTGCCAGATTTGAGGTGCCGGATAAGAGCAGCGATAAACCGATTCCCAGGCACAGCACCAGCCCGGCGTACGGGATCAAATCCGGATATTTCTTGGCCTGTCTCTCGAGACGCAGGGCGCTGATGTTGGCCAGCGAATAATAAAAGAGCAGGGAAAAAGAACTGATGGAAACCACCCTGGCCAGGTCAAAGAAATAGGCCAGAAGGGCCATGGTTACCCCGGAAGCCCAGACTCCGAGGAGTGGGGTTCGAGACCCTGGATGAACAACCTTGAGAGAGGAAGGTAAATCCTTTTCTCTGGCCATGGCAAATAGCATCCTGGAAATCCCCAGTATGGCCGTCAGCAGAACGCTGGCCGTGGCCAGGAGTCCACCCAGGCTGACCAGGGGGCCTGTCCAGTTCAAACCGGTTTGCCTGATGGCCACCGATAGTGGTGCCCCGGAGTGGCTCAATTTTCCGGCACCGGCCAGGCCCAGGGCCACAAAAGTCACCAGAAAATAGACCCCGGTCGAAACCAGGAGGGAAATTATTATCGCCAAGGGAACATTCCTGGCCGGGTTCTTCACCTCTTCGGCCACGATGGCCACCCGGGCAAAGCCCTGAAAGGCAAAAAAGATGATGGCCGCTCCCAGGAAGATGCTGGGTGGAGAAAAGTGGAGAGGCTTGAAGTTTTCTGGCTTGATGAAAAACAGGCCAACGGAAAAGAAAATGAGCAGGATGGCCAGTTTGAGGATGACCAGGAGGTTATTAACCGCGGTTGATTCCTCTATTCCTATAGAGTTCAAAACGGTAAAAATCAAGATCAGGACCGCGGCCGTGAGATTTACGCCAATCCGGGTAAGGCCGGCGAGCTCCACCAGGTAGTGGGCAAAGCTCAGGGCCACCACCGCCCCGGAAAAAAGGTTGGAAACAACCCACATCCAGCCCACCAGGAAACCGGCAAAGGGCGAGATCAGTTGCCGGGAATAGTAGTAGATGCTGCCCTCGGCCGGCCGCCAGGAAATCAGCTGGATGAAGCTTAGAGCGGTCAGGAAGGTGGCTACCGCGGCCAGGCCGAGCGAAATCAGTAGAGCCGAGCCGGCCAGACCGGCGGCCACTCCGGTGACGGCAAAAATACCCGCTCCGACCGTGGCCCCGATGCTGATGGCCGAGGCGGAAAAAAGGCTCAAGCTCGGTTTAATGCCCGGCTTCATTTTTATCCCGGTTGAATGAAGCACGGTAGATATAATATCTTAAAATATGGCATTATAAAAATTGAGCCTGATTTCCTACTTGATTATAAAATAAAGGCAGAGGAGGGAAAATGAGAACAGCCAGGCTGATTGTGTTGATCATGGTGGTCATTCTTCTGGCCATAATCATAATTCAGAACCGCGAGCCGGTTAAAACCCATTTTCTGCTCGCCACGGTGGAAATGCCGCATATACTGCTCCTGCTGATTACGGCCGCGGCCGGTTTCGTGGCCGGAGTGATGGTGGCCCTGCTGTCGGAGCGCAAAAGGGCCAAAAAGGAAAAACTCAGCCAGCAGCAACCTTAATAAACCTTGGATAAAAGACCGAAGAGAAAATCCTGCTGGTCAATAAGGATTCTTTCCCGCCTGCAGGCATAAGTCTTCCTGAAAATAAAACTAAACTGATTGTTATCGAGTCCTAAAGATATTCAGACCTGATTATTAAGATTGCCTTTGAGCCTATGTGGTTTTAAGTAAAATACGACTCTGGTGAATTGGTCTCATAAGAAGATGCGCAAATCTATCAAACTGGTTGACAAAAAGGTGGAAAGTTCATAAAAAAGTTTTCATAATTCTCTGAAGGTAGTCGTCAAGTGCCCTGGGCGCAGGTTTATGACCCGGTTAAGGCTCCCTGGCTATCAACCCTGCTGGCTGCGCTTCCCATAATCGTTTTGCTCGGCGGACTGGCCTTTCTGAAACTTAAAGCACATGTGGCCGCTCTGGCCGGGCTTTCTGCCTCAGTTCTTATTTCACTTCTGGCTTTCAGGATGCCAGCAGATAAGACTCTTCTATCAACCGGATTCGGAGCTGCCTATGGACTTTTTCCCATCGGCTGGATAATTCTCAACGCCATCTTTCTCTATGAGCTGTGCCAGGACAGGGGAGCCATCCAGGTGCTCAGGGAAAACATGGCCGGCATAACCGCCGACCGCAGGCTGCAGCTGTTGCTGATTGCCTTTTCTTTCGGAGCTTTTTTTGAGAGCGCGGCCGGGTTTGGAACACCGGTGGCCATAACCGCCGCCCTGCTCATCGGCCTGGGTTTTCCGCCGCTCCAGGCTTCGGGCCTGTCGCTGATCGCCAACACGGCTCCCGTAGCTTACGGCGCACTGGGCACCCCGATTGTCGCCCTGGCCGCGGTTACCGGTCTTGACCTGCATCAGCTGAGCGCCATGGTCGGCCGCCAGCTGCCGTTTTTCTCGGTGCTGGTGCCTTTTTGGTTGCTGGCAGTTTTTTGTGGTTTAGGAAAAATGAAAGAAGTCTGGCCGGCGGCCCTGACCGCCGGACTGTCCTTTGCTATACCCCAAGCGCTTATTGCCAACTTCCATGGGCCCTGGTTGGCCGGTGTGGTCTCATCCTTAATCTCGATAACAGCCCTGATTACCCTGTTTAAGTTCTGGAAACCAAAAAAAATCTATTCGCCCGAGGAAATCAACCGGGGTGACCTGGCTCAAAATAAGCAGAGTGCGCTGAATCAAAGGGCTCTGCTGGCCGCGGCCGCTCCCTGGCTGGTGCTGAGCCTGGTTATTTTCATCTGGGGAATTCCGCAGTTCAAGAAACTCCTGGACGGTATTCTGGCTCCGTCATTGGCGGTGCCCGGTCTTCACCAGCAGATCTTAAGAATGCCGCCGGTGAGCCCGGCGCCGGCTCCGGAACCGGCCGTTTTCCGTTTCAATTTTCTATCCTTCACTGGTACCGGGATCCTGGTGGCGGCCATCATCAGCGGCTTGATGATGAAGTTCAGCCTTAAAAGAATGCTTCAGGTTTACTGGAAAACGCTCAATCGGGTGCGCTTTTCTCTGCTCACCGTGGCGGCCATGTTAGCCCTGGGTTATGTCACCAGGTATTCCGGAATGGATGCCACCCTGGGACTGGCCTTTGCCAGGACCGGAGTGCTTTATCCGTTCTTTGGCACAATGCTCGGCTGGCTGGGTGTGGCCCTGACCGGTTCGGATACCTCATCCAACGTGCTTTTCGGGAGTCTCCAGAAAATCACCGCCCAGCAGCTCGGCCTGAGCCCGGTGCTGATGGCCGCGGCCAATAGCTCTGGCGGCGTAATGGGTAAGATGATAGATGCCCAGAGCATAGTGGTGGCCAGCACCGCCACGCGCTGGTATGGACATGAAGGCAATATTCTGCGCTATGTTTTCTGGCACAGCCTGATCCTGGCCAGCCTGGTGGCCTTATTGATCTTCCTTCAGGCCTACGTTTATCCATTTGTCCGCTTGGTTATACATTAAAGCCATCGCCTCCCGGCTGTTTTAAGCATGTTTATCCTGAGCTTGAAGCTTAGGTGAGCGTTTTCCAACCCGCGACTTTATTAAGGGATCCGGGAAAGGAGAAAGAAAAGGTGGCTCTTAAATTTACTCGGGGTTATGTTTTACAGGACATGGAATCGGCCACCGGGAAACCTTCTTGAAAGGGATGAGCACTTACCTGGCACTTATAGGGAATTTATGAGCTGGTCCCAGCCGGCCAGGAATTCCCTGATCTGGACCATAAGCCTTTTTCTCTTGAAAAAGATGACGCCGGCTACCCACAGTACGAAAAATCTCCGCCAGAACACCGATTCCAGCCAGATCGTTCTGAAGCCCAGCAGGATGTAGAGGAAATGAAAGGCCTGGTTGACATGGATGGACCTGGTCAGCCCGAAAGCCAGTATATTTATGCCAACAAAACCCATAAAGAAAGTCCAGGTATAGTGTCCCAGGATGGTTCCATAAGCCAGGGTGATTATGTATATTACCCAGTCAACCCAGCCGTCGAGCCTGGCCAGGTGCCCGGGCCGGTAGCTCCTGCGGGCGAAATAACCGTCGAGGCAATCGCTCAGCCAGCAGCAAAAAATAATGACCAGGAACAGGTCCAGAACTGTCCGCCCCTGCCAAAGGATCAGGCCGAGGAATACAGCCATAAGACCTCTGGCCGAGGTAAGTAAATCGGCGATGAAATATCCCCGGCGATGTATATAATCGGCCAGCATGGTTCAAGCCCTCACCACGAGCCTGAATCAGCCTTACCATAGTTATTTTAGCTTGAAGGATTTTAGCGATTCAACCTGGCCGGCTTGAAGCCAGGCAGACCCGGTCCGGACTTTAAGACCGGGGTTTTCTGGGGGATAGGGCAAGCTCGACTGCCAGGCCGAAAATCAAGCCGGTGCCGACTCCGACCGCCAGCCAGAGGACTACATTTTGCGAAACCAGCCCGATCAGGGCCCCGGCCAGGGATCCGGCGGTCAGCCCGACCGCTACTCCCATTGCCAGCCTGATTTTTTTCCCTTCCCCCGGGGAGTGGCTCAAGGTATTCTCCTTACCCTTGATTCTACATATAATGAAATCCACCCTCACTCGCCGATGATTTTTACCAGGACCCGCTTGCGGCGCTGGCCGTCGAACTCGCCGTAAAAAATCTGCTCCCAGGGGCCGAGGTCCAGCCGGCCGTTGGTTATGGCCACCACCACTTCACGACCCATGACCGTCCGCTTGAGGTGGGCATCGGCGTTGGTCTCGCCGGTCAGGTTGTGGCGGTAAGAACCGGGGGAGTGGGGAGCCAGCTTTTCCAGCCACTGGAAAAAATCCTGGTGCAGACCGCTTTCATCGTCGTTTATGAAGACGCTGGCCGTGATATGCATGGCATTGACCAGGCACAGGCCCTCCCTGATGCCACTCTTTCTGACAGCCTCTTCCACCCGGTCGGTGATATTTATCAGTTCCTGTCTTTTTTCGGTTTCAAACCAGAGGTATTCGGTCCAGCTTTTCATCTTTCAAACCTCCACCTTGCGGGGTAATATATTTTGCAAAAAAAAGGCCGGGAACAGGAAACTGCTCCCGGCCGTAAAATCACATTCTCATTATTTCCCCAGCAACTCGTCCACCAGCGGCTTGGCGTCATAGACCTTCAGCAGGGCTTCGATAATCCCGTCAGCATGCACCATGACCGAGCGGGAGATTTTCTCCTCGTAGACGAACCTGGTCGGCAGCGACTGGATGTTGCCATCAAAAAGAGCTCCGACGAATTCTCCCTTCCGGTTGACCACGGGCGAGCCGGAATTGCCGCCGATGGAGTCGATGGTGGCCACGAAGTTAATGGGCACGTTAAGGTTGAGCGAGGCTTTCCGTTTAAGCCAGAGTTCGGGCAGCGACCAGGGAGCCTGGAAGTTCTTTTCCTGGGCCTTTCGGTACAGGCCGGCAAAGTTGGTCTGGAAGGGAATTTTCTTTCCGTCTTCCAGGTAACCTTTAACCACCCCGAAGCTCAATCTCAGGGTGCCGGTGGCATCGGGCGGAATGGAGGTCCCCTTCAGCTTGAACAGGGCCCTGGCCACCAGGGTGCCGTTCTTGGTTTCCACGGCCTGGACTCTCTTTTCGTAGCGCTCGCGGGTTCCCTGGGAGATCGGTTCCACCAGGAGGGCTAGCTTGATCATCGGGTCGTTGCACAGGTTGATGGCCTCGGCCCCGCCCTCGGACAGCTTCTTTCTGAATTCCGGGTCCTTCAGCCTGGTCCCGGAAATCAGGGCCCTGGCCGCTTCTTCCGGAGTCTGGCCGCCCAGGATCCATTTGGTTTCCTGGAGGTCGGGCAGCTGTTCCTTTAAGAGCTTCAGGGAGTCGGTGAGCTTGACGATTTCAAAATCGTCATGGATCTCAGCTGGCATGCGGCCGCCGCCCATCTCGGGCGCGCCGGCCGGCCTCTCTCTCTGGGCCGCCCTGACCAGGGACCTGGCCAGGTTGAAATAGACCGTGTTGAAGGCGTTGGCCCTTTCAAACAGCATGTACTCCTTGAAGAAAGAGGCGTATTCCTTCTGGGCCTGGGCAATTTCCTCCCAGGCCTGGCCGAATTCCCTGGCCAGTTCCGGGTCGGCGGCAATGGCCTTGCGGATGGCCTGTTCTTCGGCCAGCTTCCTGGCCATCAGCTCTTTATCCAGGAGACCGGAGTTATAGCCGATGGTGGCCTTCAGGCTATTTTCCACGCCAAACAGGGTGTTCAGGGCAATTCTTTCCTGCTCGGGTCCCCGTTTAGCATATTCATGAAGAACGGCCTGCCTTCTCTTCAGGTTGGCAATGGTGAATGGATAGTTAACATCCCTGAGAAAGAGAAGCTGGTCGTAGGTCAGCAGCCGGCCGGTAGAACCGGGATTGCCGGAGCAGAAGACCAGGTCGCCCTCCCGGAGCGGGGAGGTTTTCCATTTCAGGTAATGGGGAGTCTTGAGCGGCTGGTCGTTCTCGTACACCCTGAATATGGATATGTCAAGGTCGAAGCGGGGATAGGTGAAGTTGTCCGGGTCTCCGCCAAAGAAGGCAATTTCTTCTTCGGGCGCAAAAACCAGCCGGACATCGTTGTAGATCTTGTACTTGTAAAGGTGGTACATGCTGCCGGAATAGAGGGAGACCACCTGGCAGCGCAGGCCGGACTTATCGCTGGCTTCCTTCTGGATTTCTCCGATTATTTTCTGCCTGGCGGCCATAACTTCCTGGGCGGACATCCCGGGCTTTTCCGAGCCCAGAACCTTATCGGTCACATCTTCAATTTCCTGGAGCACCCAGAGCTGGGTCCCGGGACACTTCAGCTCTTCCTGCCGGGTCCTGGCGTAAAAACCGGTCTTGATCAGGTTGCGCTCGGCCGTGGACAGGTTCTGGATGGCTCCGCGGCCGACGTGGTGGTTGGTCAGCACCAGGCCGTCGGGCGAGACGAAAGAGGCCGAGGCTCCACCGAAGCGGACCGAGGCCAGGCGAAGATGGTTTAACCAGTCATCGGTGACTCTGAAATTGTATTTCTTGGCCAGGTAATCTTTTGGGACAAGGTTGTAGGGCCACATGCCCTCGTCGGCTGCCAGCGGGATGAGCAGCCAGAGGAACAGGGCCAGCAGGGCCAATGAAACTTTTAATTTAGCGGTACGAAATCTATTCATGATGACCTCCTGACCAGAGCATTATGGCAGATTGCCGGGGAAAATTAAAGAGAGGAAAGGTGAAGCCCGGTAAGTGGCGAGAATATAATACTTGAGAATCTCTAATACTTGCCGTCAGAAAAGCATATAATATACTGTTATTATCGCTAACAATGAAAGAAGACCATGTTTGGACATAGAAAAAATCAGACTGAATCGCCTCCGGTAACCGGCCGGGTCTGTTCCTTGCTGGAGATTCCCCAGGGGCAGAAATTCAGGATCGTGGAGATAAAGGGTGGCCCGGGCCTGCACCGGCGGCTGCTGGCCCTGGGTTTTCACCGGGGGGACCTGGTGGCCCTCGACGGGGAAGCCCTGCTGGGCGGGCCGGTCCTGGTTAAGAACATAAAAAGCGACACCAGGATCGCCCTGGGCCGGGGGATTGCCCGGAAAATCCTGGTGGAGCCTGCCGACGAGAATGAACGATAGGGTTCCGGTAGTAGTCTTTATCGGCCAGCCCAATTGCGGCAAGAGCACCCTGTTCAACGCCATTGCCGGTTTCAAGGCTCAGACTTCGAATTTTCCCGGGACCACCGTCTGTCATGCCCACAGCGAGGTGGCCTGGAAAGGCAGGGTCTATTCCATCGTTGACCTGCCGGGGACCTATTCCCTGACCCCGCAGGAACCACAGGAAAAAGTGGTCCTGACCCACATCTTCAAGGAGAAACCGGATCTTATAGTCAATGTCATCGATGCCTCGCTTCTTTGCCGCAGCCTGGAACTGACCGTTGAGTTGCTGGAGCTGGAATACCCGATGGTGGTGGTCCTCAACATGATGGACCTGGCCGAGAAAAAGGGGATGAAAATTGACCCGGCGGCCCTGGAGAAAAAACTCGGGGTGCCGGTCATCAGGACGGTGGCCACCCGCGGCCAGGGAACCAACGACCTCATGGACTGGGTGGAAAAGGTTCTGGGCGAGCAGAGGAGGCCCCGCCATCTGCGCTATTCGGGAGAAGTGGAAAACCGGATAAAGAAACTGGCCGAAATGCTGCCGGCTGATTTCCCGGTGATAGCCAATCCCCGCTTTACCGCCATCAGGGCCATCGAGGCTGAGACCCTGGCCGTCGATAAGTTCTTCCTGGAAAACAATCCAGACTTCAAGCAAGACCTGGATCGCCTCCGCCAGGAGATTTCTGCCCTGAGAGAAGCTCCGGCCTACGAGGTCCTGGCCGCCGAGCGCCATCACCTGGCCCTGAAAATTTTTGAAGACTGCTGCCTGGTGCGGCATGCCCGGCTGAGCGGCCTGGAAAAGCTGGACAGCTTCATCATGCACCCGGTGCTGGGGCTTTTCCTGCTCCTGCTGATTTTTGCCGGGATGTTTTACCTGATTTTCCGCGTTGGCAGCCCCCTGGAAGCCTGGCTCCTTAAGCCGTGGGAAGCCCTGCGCCTCGGGATCCAGGAACGGTACGGGCATACCCTGCTGGCCGAGCTCCTGGTCGGCCTGGTGCAGGGAGTGGGCGGGGGAGTGGCCATCGTCTTTCCCTATTTTATTCCGCTTCTCCTGCTGATGGGTTTCCTGGAAGATGTCGGTTACCTGGCCCGGGCCGGCTTCCTGATGGATGCTTTCATGCACCGGCTGGGGCTTCACGGAAAATCGGTGCCGCTTTTTATCCTGGGGTTCGGCTGTAACGTTCCGGCCATCATGGCCACCCGCATCCTGGAATCCAGGCGCGACCGGATCATAACCGCCCTGCTGATTCCTTTTATTCCCTGCGCCGCCCGGACCACCATCATTCTGGCCCTGGTGGCCTTCTTGCTGGGGCCCTGGTGGGCACTGGGGTTTTATTTCCTGAACCTGGTGGTGGTGGCCGTTCTGAGTTCGGTGCTGACCAGGATATTCAAGTACTCTTCGCCCGGTTTAATCCTGGAAATACCCAGCCTGAAGTGGCCGTCCCTGAAGAATATCCTCCAGAAGACCTATTTCAACTTAAAGGAGTTTATCCGTTTTGCCTGGCCGATATTAATAGCCGGCAGCCTGCTGCTGAGCCTTCTGAGCTTTGTGAATTTTGACCGGCTGGTCAACGCCGTTCTTTCTCCGTTTGTCAGCGGACTTCTGGGATTGCCGTCGAGCCTGGGGGTGACCCTGGTCTTTGGCTTCCTGCGCAAGGAGCTGTCGCTGTTGATGATGTTCCAGGCTCTGGGGGTCAGCTACCAGCAACTGCTGTCGGTGATAAGCCGGGGGCAGTTGCTAACCTTTGTCACCTTCGTCAACTTTTTCATACCCTGTCTGTCAACCCTGGCCATTCTCTGGAAGGAGCTGGGGCGCAGGATTGCCCTGGTTTCGGTACTCCTGAACTTGAGCGTGGCCGTCCTGGTGAGCTGGCTGGTCCGCCTGGCCTTTGCTCTCTTTTAAGCCGAGAAGGCAAAGCTAACTGAACAGGGCGGAAGACGGCCCATATTTTATGCTTCCTTTCTTTTCTTCTAAGGAAAAACAAGCCTGATTAATCTTGATAATCCCGGCGAATTCGGGACTTAACATGAAGCGTGGTCCTGAGGGCATCATTTTAAGGAGCAGAGGTGCCGGCCAGCAGGGTTTTCGGTTGGCGTCAATAAACAGGATATATGAATGGTCGTTCATATATTTTCGGAAGACAGCTTGGAAACAATCATTCCTTTTTAATTTAGTTCCCTCATCTGGCTAATCTTCTCCGCCTATTTCATAGGGTTGGAATGATCTGATCATTAGGGAATACTGAATTGAATGGGCAGCTCAATATGTTTGCCAGTGCGAGATTATGACGGTGGAAGGCTGAGGGGTTGGCCGGGTTAGGATAGCCTGTCCTTGACTGTCGCCGCCAGCCTTGGTCCCAGGACCCGGGCCAGTTCTTCGACCGGGGCGGATCTTATGGCAGCCACGTTACCGAACACCTGGAGAAGTCTCTTTTTCCGGGCCGGGCCGAGGCCGGGAATGCCATCCAGCGCGGAAGTCAGGCTCCTTTTCTGGCGGCGCCGGCGGTGGAAACTTATGGCGAAGCGATGGGCTTCATCCCGGATGTGCTGGAGGAGTTTCAGGACGGGGGAAGTCGGGTCCAGGCGAAGTCCTTCGGGGTGAGCCTCGGAAAAAATTATTTCTTCTTTCTTGGCCAGGGAACAAACCGGGACCTGACCCAGGTTTAAGGACTCCAGCACCTGCCGGGCCAGGTTAAGCTGGCCCTTTCCGCCGTCAACGAAGACCAGGTCGGGCAGCGGGCCTTTTTCGGCCAGCAACCGGCGAAGTCGGCGCTCGATGACTTCCCTGAGGGAAGCGTAATCGTCGGGGCCGGAAACAGTCCGAATTTTGTACTTCCTGTATTCAGACCTGGCCGGCTGGCCGTCGATAAAGACCACCAGGGAACCAACGGGCTCGGTCCCGGTCGTGGTGGAGATATCAAAACCCTCGACGCGCCGGGGGAGGTGGGGAAGGGCCAGCCGGGCCTGCAGTTCGGCCAGGGGCCCCGAAGGTTCTTCTTTCTCCAGCAGCAGGGCGGCATTCTGTCCGGCCAGCTCTAGCAGGACTTTTCTTTTCTTGCTTTCGGGATAGAGCCACCTGACATTTTGTTTGCGGGTTGCAAGTTCAGTGACCATTTCAGCCAGGGCCTCTGCTGGTAACTTAAAGGGTAAGAGAATCGATTCCGGCGGCTCCTGGGCCGAGTAAAATTGCCTTAAAGCCCTGGCCAGGACTCTTTCGTCGGTTTCTCCTTCGTTCAATTCCAGCAGCCGGCCGGAAGACGACCTGATGCGGCCGTCGCGCATGTGGAAAATCAAGACCCCGGCCTTATCCTGGCTGCGGCTGAAACCAACGATGTCCAGGTTTTCCTTTTCGGTGGAAATAACGCGCTGGGTTTCCTTCAGGTTTTCCAGGGCTTTCAGGGCATCGCGCCAGCGGGCGGCTTCTTCGAACCTGAGCTCCGAGGAAGCTCTTTCCATTTTTTCCTGCAGCTGGCGGTGGAGCTCCAACCTTTTCCCCTCCAGCAGGAGCAGGGCCCGGCTCAAGTTTTCCCGGTAATCGTCGGGGTTGATCAGGCCAACGCAGGGTCCGCTGCACATCTTGAGGTCGTATTCCAGGCAGGGACGCCGGCGGTTCCTGAAGACGGTATTTTCGCAGGTGCGGAGACCGAAGACTCTGGCCATGAAGGAAATCAGCTTCCTGGCTTCATCGGCCGGGCTGAACGGCCCGAAGTACCTGGCCCCGTCGTCTTCCACCCGGCGGCATAAGTAGACACCGGGGAACTGTTCGTTGAGGGTTACCTTGATGAAGGGAAAGCTCTTGTCGTCCTTCAGGCGCAGGTTAAACCGCGGCTGGTAGAACTGGATGTAGTTGTTCTCGATGAAGCTGGCCTCTTTTTCAGAACTGACCAGCAGGTAATCTATGTCGGCAGTTTCGCTGAGAATGTTCTGCACCTTGAGGTCGGGCGAGGGAAGAAAGTAACTCCTGACCCGGTCCCGCAGCGACCGGGCCTTGCCGATGTAGATGACCTCGCCCCGGTCGTTCTTAAAGAAGTAAATTCCGGGACGGGCCGGGAATTTCTTTATTTTCTGCCTGAGCTGTTCGATCTTCATTTCCGGCTCCGCCTCGAATTGCTCCCTGCTTTTAATAGCGCTCGTCCGGCTACACTGTATATATCATCCTGAGCAGGCCTGTCACCGAGTTCAAATGTTAAGTTTGTGGACATCTTCAGTTTTACCCCATCAACTCCAGCTCGCGCTTTTTAAGCCGGTTGAGCTCGTCCCGGTATTGAGCCGCTTTCTCAAATTCCAGGTTGCGGGCCGCTTCCTTCATCAGTTTTTCCAGCTCTTCCATCCGCTTCTGGCGTTTTTCAGGAGACAGGAAAATCTCCTTCTCCTCGGCCACCCGGGTGAAATCCACGTAATCCCGCTCGTAGACGCTGGCCAGGACTTCGTCAATGTTTTTCCGGATGGACTGGGGAGTTATCCCGTTCTGTTCATTGTACTGCTGCTGCAGCCGGCGCCGGCGGTTGGTCTCCTCGATGGCCTTTTTCATGGAGTCGGTGATACTCTCGGCGTACATGATCACCTTTCCGGCCACGTTCCGGGCCGCCCTTCCAAAGGTCTGGATCAGGCTGGAAGTGGAACGCAGGAAGCCTTCCTTGTCGGCATCTAAAATGGCCACCAGCGAGACCTCCGGCAGGTCCAGTCCCTCGCGCAGCAGGTTGATGCCCACCAGGGCATCGAATTTTCCCTTTCTCAGGTCGCGCAGGATTTTGACCCTTTCCAGGGTTTCTATGTCAGAGTGCAGGTAGCGGACTTTAAGACCAAGCTCGTGGTAATACCGTGTCAGGTCCTCGGCCATTTTCTTGGTCAGGGTGGTGACCAGGGTGCGTTCGTTGCGCCGGGCCCTGTCCTGGATTTCCTTCATCAGGTCGTCGACCTGTCCCCGGACCGGCCGGACCTCGACTTCCGGGTCAACCAGCCCGGTGGGCCTGATAATCTGCTCTACCACTCGGCCCTCAGCCTTTTTCATTTCATAAGGGCCGGGCGTGGCCGAAACGTAGATGACCTGTCCGACCCTGTCTTCAAATTCCCGGAAATTAAGCGGGCGGTTGTCCAGGGCCGAGGGCAGGCGAAAACCGTGTTCGATCAGGGTCAGCTTGCGTGAGCGGTCGCCGTGATACATGCCGCCGATCTGGGGAACGGCCACGTGCGATTCATCGATGATCACCAGGAAGTCGTGGGGAAAGTAATCGAGCAGGGTGTAGGGGGGCTGTCCCGGTTTCCGCCGGCTCAGGTAAAGAGAATAATTCTCGATTCCCGGGCAATAGCCGAATTCACGCAGAAGCTCCAGGTCATAGAGCGTCCGTTCTTCTATTCGCTGGGCTTCTATAAACTTGCCCTGGCCGTTAAAAAATTCCACCTGCTTCTTGAGTTCCTGTTCTATGCCGGCGATGGCCTCTTCCAGGATGTCCCGGGGCGTGGAGAAAAAGGTCCGCGGGTAGATGACCACCCGCTCCAGCCGCTGGTGTTTCTGGCCCAGGAGGGGGTCAAGAACGGCTATTTCCCGCAGCCGGCCGTCTTCGAGCTCCAGCCGGTAGCAGAAATCTTCGTACGATGGGAAAACATCAACTATGTCACCACGGACGCGGAAGCTGCCGCGCCTGAGGTCGTCATCGGAACGTTCATACTGGATGCCAACCAGCCGGTCGAGCAGCTGGCGCCTGGTCAGGGCCTGCCCGATTTCCAGCGGAAAGCTCTGCGAATAATAGGTCTCCGGTGCGCCTATTCCGTAGATGCAGGAAACAGAAGCCACGATGATCACGTCGCGCCGGGAGAACAGGGCATTGGTGGCGGCCAGGCGCAACCGGTCGATTTCCTCGTTGATGGTGGCTTCCTTGGCGATGTAAGTGTTGGTGGCCGGGATGTAACTTCCGGCTGGTAATAGTCGTAATAGCTGACAAAGTATTCAACGGCGTTGTCGGGAAAGAATCGCCGGAATTCCTGGTAGAGCTGGGCGGCCAGGGTCTTGTTGGGGCTGATTACCAGCACCGGCCGGTTGACCCTGGCTATCAGGTTGGCCATGGTGAAGGTCTTGCCCGAACCGGTCACCCCCAGCAGGACCTGGTGGCGCTTTCCGGCCAGGACGCCCTCGGTCAGCTGCTCGATGGCCCGGACCTGGTCGCCCCGCGGTTCGAACTCAGAATGAAGCCTGAACTTTCCCATGGTCACCCTGTCAGTGATGTCCGGCCAGGTATTGCCATTTTAAGAAGTTGATTGAGGCAATAATATCAGGAATCGGGCCTGATCTCATAATATTATATCAGATACCGGTCCCAGGTTAATCAGCTTGGGCGATATTCAGCGGCTCTGGGAGTTTTTTGAAAGCCGGACGGGGTATGGCTCATCATTACAGCTTTGCCGTCGAGTGCTATTAGCTTATTGGCGGACCGAACTCGAGTGTGAGCCAGCGAGATTTGGGTTCTTGACGCTATTTTTCGCGTGCCTATAGCCGGGGAACGTTCAGGCAAGGTCGGTCAGGGCTGGTAATCCTTACTGATCTTGATGGTGCCTTTGAACTTGGCCCCGTTCTGGACTGAAATCTTGCAGGCCACAATATCTCCGGTAAAGCGGCCGGTATCGCTGATGACCACCCTTTCAGCCCGGACCTTGCCTTCGAGCTGGCCATAGAGAAAGAGATTCTTGGCCCTGACCTGTTCAGACTTGACGCTGGCCGTCTTGCCGATGGTTAAATCATGCAGGGCCAGGTCGATCGGGCCGCTGAAGGTGCCCTGAATTTCCAGGTCCTCGTGACCGTTGAGTTTGCCTTCCAGAGTTACCGTCTGGCCGAGCCGGCTGACGACCCGGGTCAGTCCGGCTTCCTGGTTGATTTTTTTATCATCCGGGCTCATCTCTCACGCTCTCTCCGTTTTCATCAATTATATTTTATTCCGGGCCTCAGTCAACAAAAATTAAGCTCCGGCTGCTGCTTTCCATTGACAGACAGAGGCTATTTGATAAAATTCAGGTAGATTGATAGTCTATCAATCTGCAGGAAGAGTTGGTAGCTCTCTTGAAGCGAGCGGGCATAACTCAACGGTAGAGTGCGAGCTTCCCAAGCTCGGAGTTGCGGGTTCGAATCCCGTTGCCCGCTCTTTTTTATTTTTGCCTCAACGAGTTGAGGGTTAGCCGATGACCGACTGGGAATTGATTTACGACCGCGAGCCTCTCCCGGGCTCCTGGAACATGGCCGTTGACGAATACCTTTTCCTCCTGGCTCAGAGGAGTAAAAAAACCTATCTGCGGTTTTATACCTGGCTCAGACCCACCGCCTCCCTGGGCTGCAGCCAGGACATAAACAGGGTCCTGAACCTGGAAGAATGCCGGAGAAGGGGAGTCGATGTTGTCCGGCGAATGACCGGGGGCAAACTGGTCCTGCACCACCTGGAGGTTACCTACTCGGTGGCCTCGGCCCGGGCTGACCTCTTCACCGCCACCCTGGACGGCTCTTACCGCCTGATTTCAGAAGCCCTGGTCCGGGGCTTGAGGCTGCTTGGGCTTCCAGCCGAACTGGCCGCCAGCACGCCGGCCGCTTACGCCCGCAGTCACCTGCCCTGTTTTGCATACCCGGCCAGGAACGAGGTGGAGATAAACGGGAAGAAGGCCATAGGCAGCGCCCAGAAAAGGAGCGGTCTCTCTTTCTTGCAGCACGGCTCGATCCCCCTGGTCAAAGAGGTCGAGCTGCTGTCGGCCATTTCCTACGGCCTGGACCCGGCCCGGGCTGAGAGCATGACCTCTCTTTCGGACGAGCTGGGAAAACCGGTGAGCTATGCCCTGGCTGTGGACCACCTGGTTGAGGGTTTCAAGCAGCAATTCCAGGTCGAACTGACCGAGCGCCAGCTCATGCCGGAAGAAAGCAAAATAGTTGCCAGATTAGAAAACCTGAAGTATGCCAGCTGGAACTGGACGGGAGAGAAGGCAGAGCCGTCCGGGTTTGATTTTTAGGGGGCCGGATGTTAACATAAGTCTGTATTTGAAGGAAGGAGCTGGCCATGAATGAAATCGAAGAATTGATGAAGGTTGAAGTTAACAACCTGCCGCCCCTTCAGCCCATGCTCTATGATGACCTGCACCAGAATGTCCTGAAGAACCTGCACCTGGAGCTGGGCAGCGGACCGGTCCTTTACCTCATTTCTCCTTCCTACTCGGTGCTGAATACCATGCCCACAGAGCCGGTGGTCGACTTCCTGAACAAGAAAGAAAACCTGCTGAATTACCTCAAGGAATACGTCATCCAGAACCTATCCCTCTACACAGTCATTCTGGAAATGAGCAGCTACTTCATCGAGCAGAATAATTACCTGGTGCTGGCCAGGTTCAGGGAGAAGAGCAGCGACGGCCGTAAATTCGAGTTAAAGTTTTACACCCACGAGCCCAAAGAGCTACTGAATAACTACAAGGACAAGATTTATATCGGCCGGGATTTTATCGACCTGCTGAATTTCAAGCGGAAGTACTGGGGCGTCAAGGACTTTATCATCTCGGTCAAGGAACAGTACGACCGGTTGCTGGATAAGGCCGAGGCCAGGATCAAGAATCCCCTGGAATACAGCTCCTTCTTCCAGGAGATAAAGGAATCGGTCAACGAGGCCTACAACGAGAGCCTGCTCATCCTGCAGTCGCTGCCGCCTTACCCGGACCTGGACAAGCTGTCCGGCAAGGAACTCATCGACATCAACAGCCAGTACCGGGAGATAACCCACTTTTTGGTTGAACTGCGGGACGAGGTGGACGAGTTCGAGAACCTGCTCCGGTTCAAGAAGGAAGCTGATTTCGTCCGCTACGTGACCAAGTTCAAGAAGGACCTGACCAACCTCATCTCCTTCCTGAACATTAAGATCAACGGGGTGCTGGGTTACAGGATTTCCACCTACAAGTTCAAGCACTCCTGAACCGACTGGCTTCGCGGCAAATTATTCCTTCTTTAGGATGTCGATATTTCCATAACTGGTCGTCAGCTTGATCTCTGGCCGGTCAGCAGCCCCACGATAGACCCTGACCACGGCCAGGCCGTTGGTGGTGTTTTCATCGGGGGAGAAGGGGAGCTGCCAGGATATGCGCCCGCCCTTGCTGCTGGCCTCCAGCCGGGCAGTCTGGCTTTCGGGCCAGAAGAACTTTATGTTTCCGTATTCGGTGGTGGCCAGGATCGGGTAATCCAGGTTGAGCGGAGACAGGGTCAGGTTGGCGTGTTTTAGTTTAAGCTCCAGCTGGCCGCTAAAGTCCTCTAGGTTGACCGGCTCGTAAGAGGTTTCAACCTGCAGGCGGGCGGCCCTGGCCCCGGTCACATCCACTCTTGAGCTCCTGGCCCTGATCACCAGGTCGCCCTCGAGGTCGACCAGCCTGATGCGTTCATAACTTGTTTCTATTTCCAGCTGTCCCCGGGCCGTGTCAACTTCAACCGGTGAATGATGGCCGTTGATGATGGCCGGGCCGGTTTCACTCAGGCTGATTTGCTCGTAGGAGCCGGAAATCTTCGAAGGCCCGGCGATTCTGACCGCCTTGATCCTGGTATGCCGGGATTCTAAGTCGAGACTGCTCTTGAGGTCGAATAGCTCCAGGTTCTCGTAGGCACAATTCACCAGGACCGGGCCGGCAATCCGGCTGAGCAGGGCCGAAGAATGCTTTGTTTCAAGGCGGCATTCCCCGTCCACGTCCATTATGGAAACTTTTTCGTAGGAATTGTTAACCCGGACCGGGCCCGAAACTTCAACTATATCCACCCGGCCCTGCCGGTTTTCCAGTTCAACCTCTTTGACCCCGGCGACGCGGACCAGGCCGTATGAATTTCTGACAAAGATCGAGGTATCTCTTGGAACTCGCACCCGGAAACTGGTGGTGAAATTTTTTTTGCGGAAGGTATCGCTGTTGGTGGTCAGGAGGAGTCTCTGGCTGTCCCGGGTGGCCAGTAATTTTATCTGGTCGGCTATCTCCCTGGCCTCCTGCTCGGTCTTTCTCCAGACTCTCTTTTCGAAGGCAATTTCTATTGCCTGTGTTTCCACGCCCTCAATTTGGATGCTGCCGTGGCTGTTGACGATTTCCAGGGCACCGGCTGGCGCCTCGGTCTTAACTTCCTCAAAAAGGTAGGACTCGCCTCGGAAGAGAGAGCCAACCTCCCAGTCATCTATGGTCAGTTTCAGGTTATCCAGGTAATATAAACCGACTCCGACCACGACGATAAGAATCAGGAGCAGGACTTCCTTAGCTTTCATCTTTTTTGTCCCCGGGCAGTATCTCGGCCTCGATCGCTTCTCCTTCAGGCTTTGAAGCCTGGCTCCGGGCCTTGATTCCGTAGTAGAGCTTGGAGGCTCCCCAGAAAATCAGGATCAGGGGCCAGAGCTTGAACAGGTGCCGCCAGGCATCGTAACCGATGTTTTCCAGAAGAAAGATGGCCCCAATCACCACCAGGATCAAACCCCAGATTAAATTGTCTCTATGTCTTCTTGACATGGTTTTTCCTCCTCACGATTTCTTGGTCGATTTTTTGCCAATAAAATAATCGGCCAGCAGCTTCAGGCCCAGGCCGATCAGGGCCAGCGGCCAGTAGTCGATCAGGGCGTCGTAGCTGATGACCTCGTAGTTGGCCAGCAGGAACAGGCCGCCCAGGAGAATGAGTATGATTCCCCAGGAGATAGAACCTGACGGCCGGGAAATGTCCACTTCGGCTTCTACCGACAGCCTGGTTCCCGGAGAGGGCTCGGGCTGGCCGGCGGTGGATATTCTCCTGGCCTCGTTTACGGCATCTATGATCTGGAAAAAGTAGAAGCCCGCTAGCATCAGGCCGACGAACGGTTGCCCGCCGCGGCCCTGGATGGAGACCAGGCCGGCGAAGATGATGATGTAAAGGATTCCCTTGAGGTAACTTCCGTTGTAGATGGCTCCAGTCCCGGGGAAAATGGCCGAGAAGATTCCGGCCAGGACCGCTGACTTGGCCGGTTTTTGTTCGATCTTGATTTTTTCTTCCAAGTTAAACCTCCATTAATTGTTTTCTGATTTATAGATATTCTTAGCTTCGAGAGAAGCTATAAAATTTTCTCGGTAGCCCTGAAGCTTATCCCTTAGAACTCCGGCCCGGACCAGGGTTTTCTGGGCCAGGCTGTAGGTGCGGCGCAGTTCCAGGGCAGCTGATTTTTTAAGGCTCCGGCCCGGCGTGGTGAAGGTCAGGAGGGAGAAAACCACCAGGACCACGGTCAGGGAAGTCAGGACAGGCTGGAAGGCCGGGCTCAGCCAGAACCTCCAGCCGAATGACCAGGCTTTCTTGCGCCTTGAAGCGGTTTCCGGCAGAAGGTAGAGCTTATGAATTAAACCGGCTGGCGGTTCAATTTCGGGAATCCTCGACCACTCCGGGGCCAGGCTCCGGGTGGCTTCCAGCAGGCGGGCGCAGTCCGGGCAGGCGGCCAGGTGGGCCTCCAGTTCTTTTTTGAGCTCAAGCTGGAGTTCGCCTTCGAGATAGTCCGAAAACAGCAGTTGAACCCTGTCACACTTCATGGCTTACCTCCGGTCTTTTCCAGGATGGCCTGAGCTATCTGGATCCGACCCCGGTTAACCCGGCTCTTGACCGTGCCCAGGGGAAGCTTCATCTTCCGGGCGATTTCCTCGTAGCTGAATCCTTCAATTTCCCTGAGTACCAGGACTGTTCTCAATTCCGGCGAAAGCTGGAGTAGAGCTTCCCTGACCATTTCGGCTTTTTCCTGGCTCAATAGCCGGTTTTCCGGGCCATCGGCTTCGGCGGCTGCGGTTGTAAATTCTTCAAAATCAGCCCGTTGCGATTTCTCCAGCCTGGTTCTGCGGAATTCATCAATCAGGAAATTCCTGGCCAGGGTCAGAAACCAGGCGGTGAAGTCCCGCTCGAAATCATACTTACCGAGGGAGTTATAGAGCTTAAGGAAGATCTCCTGGGTCAGGTCCTCGGCTTCCTGCGGGCTGCCGGCGAACTGGTAGGCCAGGTTGAAGATTTTCCGGGAATAAAGGTCAACCAGCATTTTCCAGGCTTCCGCCTCTCCTTTCAGGCAATTTCTGACTATTTCTTTCACTTCCACGCACGTCATCCCGGTAGACGAAATTTTCCGTGAAAAAGTTCCCTGGCCACCTTTCCGGGCCAGGACAGGCGGCACGGTTTCCCTCAGGGCTTTGAAATTCTCAGGCTTGGCTATATTATTAAGGAATAAAGGACAGGATGCAACTTTTCTTAAGCCGGGTGGTTAATGAATACCAGGATGGATGAGCAGGCACTCATGGAAAGAGTGAAAGAGGGGGATGAGTCTGCCTTCGCCCAGCTCATGACCATTTACAAGGACAGGATAGTCAATTTCCTGTACCAGGTTACCGGGGATTACCAGCTGGCGGTCGACCTGGCCCAGGAAACCTTCATGCGGGTCTATTTTAAGGCCAGAAAGTACCGGCCGATTGCCCCGGTCTCGGCCTGGATTTATTCCATAGCATCCAACCTGGCCCGAACCGAGAAGAAAAAGATCGGACGCCACCCGGTGGTTCCACTGGAAGAAATAACCAACGATTATTCCTCGGGCAGTTATTCGCTGGACCATAACGACCCCGGCTTGATGAGGAATGTCAGGATGGCCCTGAATCGGCTTCATCCCCGTTACCGGATACCGGTTATCTTAAAGGATGTTGAAGGATTTTCCCAGGAGGAGATTGCCAGCCTGCTGAAGCTGCCGCTGGGCACGGTCAAGGCCAGGATCAGCCGGGGCCGCGAGTACCTGAGGCGATGGCTGGAAGAAGGCCGGGAAATAAGAAACAGAAAAGATGGAAAAGAAAATGAAACGGAAAATGAAAATCTGGAATTATAAATATATGGAGAGCTGAGATGGACGTCGAAAGATACCTTCATTGGCTGGACCGGGTCTCTGCCCCGCCGGGCTTTGAACAGGCGGTCCTGACCCGGCTGGCCGAAAGGAAAAAGGCCAGCCTCAGGTGGCGACGGCTGGAATTCAGCCTGGCCGGGGCGGCAGCTCTGGTCCTGGCCGCAATAATCATTTTCTCGCCGTCGGCCAGGAAATCGCCCGTAAGCACCATGGCCAGCACAAACCAGGGAGAGCGTCCGGGCCAGGTGGTGCACGTGGTCGAGCCGCTGGACCTCAGGAGAGAAATGCGCCGGACGTCCGATGATTCTCAGACGGTCTTCATCCTGGAGCAGGTGTCCGATAACTTGATTCAACAAATCAGCTACTGAGGAGGTTTGAAATGAGCAGAAAAGGAAGATTGTTCGGTGTGATCCTGGGCAGCCTGCTGGTCTTGCTGGCAGGGGTATCCGGCCTGGCCTATTCTGGGACTACTCCGGAACCGGACCGCGATGCCAGCGACATAGTGAAGAAGGTGTCGCCAGCCGTGGTCAGGGTCGAAGTGCGTGATGGCCTGAGAAGGGTGGCCACCGGGGTGGTCATTGACAAAGATGGCTACATTGCCACCACCGCCCTTATTTCACCCCGGGGTGAAAAGCTGGCGGTAATTGACAACAATGGCAACCGTTATGAAGCAGATTTTCTGGGCTTTGACCCGGAAACCAGGATAGCCATTATTCAGGTTAAAGATAAAAAGTTGGCGGCGGTAACCGCAGGTTCCACCAGGAACCTGGGGCCGGGTTCCTGGGTCTGCGCCCTGGGGATTGCCCCAGATTCCGGTGTAACCGTTACCCAGGGCATTGTCAGCTCGGCGGCCCCGGACCGTCTTCGCCTTAACCTGTGGATAACCCCGGGCATGAGCGGAGGTCCGGTCCTGGATGAAAAGGGGCAACTGGTGGGCTTGCTGCGTGGCGTCTATTCAGAGGAAAGCCCAATTTTCTTCAGGTTCAGGGATAGGGAAGCCACCGGGACGGGCTATGTCTACAGCCAGGCCGAGGCTCCGGCTGCCGGCATGGCCATGGCCATGCCCGTTGAAGTGGTTCAATATGTCTTCCAGGAAATTAAGGCCAAGGGCCGGGTGGAAAGAGGCTGGCTGGGCGTTTCCATCGCCGAGGACCGAGAAGGCCGGGTTATAGTAACCAGGGTGGAAGAAAAAAGCCCGGCCGAGCTGGCCAAGCTGAAACCCGGTGACAGGATACTGAAGATTGACGGTAAAGAAATCGCCACTTCCGACCAGCTGGTCTCAGAAATCAGGACCAGGCGGCCCGGCCAGGATATCAACCTGACCGTTGAAACAGAGGGCAAAACCCAGGAAATTAAAGTCAAGCTGGGAGCTGTGCCCGAAGAAGAAGCCCGGCGGGAGCTGGAATTAAGGTTTCCGGACCTCTTTGGGCGTTTGCCGGGGATGCCTGCGAGGCCAGTGCTTCCAGATTTGCCAGAAGGAGAGAAGTTCGAGTTTGAGTTTGGGTTCGAGCACTACCGCTTCATCGGGGTGGCCCTGGAGCAGCTCAACCCGGAACTTTCCAGGTATTTTGGAGTGCCTGATGGTCGCGGCCTGCTGGTGGCCAGGGTGAATCCCGGCAGCCCGGCCGAGAAAGCAGGCATAAAGGTGGGAGATGTGATCTTAGCGGCCGATGGCCGGCGGGTAGAAACTCTCGAAGCTCTGACCGACCAGATTCAGAAAAAGAAAAAGGGCGAAAAGATTTCCCTGGAGATTCTCCGTGAAAAGAAAAAGATGAAGATTGAGGTGGAGGTGGCCGAAGAGCAGAGAAGGAACTGGCCGGACCTCGGGCGTTTTTCTGAAGAAATGCGGGAGGCTTCCAGCGAATTCCAGGAACAGTTGAAGCAGGACTACGAGACCTGGCAGAAGGAACATAAGGAGAAGTTGAAGAAGTTGCAGGAAGAAATGACCAGGCTTAAACCCGAGCTTGAAGAAAAGGCCAGGAAACTTTATGAAGAGAGCAGGGAACTGGGCCGGCAACTCCAGATCTTGTACCCTGAATCCATGAGGAGAATCTGAGGAGACCTGCTCCATTCTCCATACCGGGGGCGGGAGTTATCCCGCCCTTTTATTTTTTCCGGGTAAAGGGCCGGCGCGGCCTGGGATTTCCAAGCCAGTGGTTCAGCCACTGCTCGTATTCCTGCGGGGAAAAACGACAGGTGTCGTAAAATCCCCTGGCCTGTCTCTGGCGGAAAGCCTCGTAGAGGATGATACCCACCGATACCGAAAGGTTCAGGCTCTGGACCATGCCCACCATCGGGATCCTGATGCGGTAATCTGCGAATTCCAGGGCCCGGCCCGAAACCCCTTCGGATTCGTTTCCGAAAACGATGGCCAGCGGCTGGCAGTAATCGATTTCGGTGTAAGGAATGGTCTGGCCGGCCAGGGTGGTAACGGCGATCTTAAACCCCAGGGTCTTAAGAAGGGATAGGCATTCTTCCGTTGTCTGGTGGAAATGGATGGCCAGCCATTTCTCGGCCCTGGTTGAGATGGCCTCGTTGAAGGCCACCTGGTCGGGCTGGCTGGTTATGATGTGAAGGTTGAAGGCCCCGGTGGCCTCGCAGGTCCGGGCCACGGCACTGGCATTGTGGGTGATGGCCACATCCTCAAGAACCACCCGCAGGTCGGGCTGGCGTTTGGATAGGACTGATTCAATTCGCTCGCGTCTTTTCTCTGTAGGCACAGTAGATTTATAACAGATAGAAATGGGATTGGCAATTAGCAGGATTACCGGCCGCCAACCTGCCGGCCACGGGCTGCTGCCGGACTCAAATAAAAAATTTCATGGAAATTGAAATGAATACTAAGCATGAACAGAAATACATGGGGCTGCCCTAACATGAACCTGCCAGCCTGTCGCCGGCCGGCTGGCGGTTAATACCGAACGTGATATCCTTGGCCATCTCTTAGCAGGGGGGCGGGCTAAATTGCTCCAGGGCTCTACAGGCTAAGGCAACTTAAGTTTCAACCGGAGTCCCGGTCTAAGCCTGAGTCCCAAAGCCTTGAAAAAAGAGGCGGATTTTTCTATAGTTAAAGGGCTTAACACCTGCCGGAGTGGCGGAATTGGCAGACGCGCTGGACTCAAAATCCAGTCCGATTCACTTCGGGTGTGGGTTCGACTCCCTCCTCCGGCACTCTTTATTTGTATTTAAGCGTCTTTTCTCACCCTAGAAATTATAGCTGATTTGTGTCCTAGTCAATCTTTTATACCGAAGCTAATCAAAGAAGACCTCTCTAGCTCGGCGTTAAACAATATAGGTTGAAGCCCAATAGCTCTCAAGAAAATATATAGGGATGTCTAATCATTTCCTCAAATAAAAATCTAAACAAATACTTGTGCATTTTTTTCCTTTGAAGCTGATACAGCCCATCCGTGAGTCTGTCTATTTCTTCCTTTGAGATAGCTATATTAACTCGCATCTCTAACCCCATGACCTTGCCCCTTGGTTAATACCATTTACCGATCTATTCCCCTTACCAGCTAAAAGACAATATAATTTCGTGTAGATTTTCTTGCGAGGCAACGAATCGCTTTCATGTAGATTTTAAGTGAGGCAATTCGGGGACTTGATAAACAAAAATTCAGCTCTTATTTTAAAAATAAAACGCCTGGGTGGAGAATTGGATGCCGCGCCAAATTAGAGGGGAAAGCAAATCGTATTTCATTATCAAATTTTTATCGATATTTTTGGCAGCTTTAATTAAGCTCAAAGGTTAATTTTTCTAAAAAGGGGGTGATTGAATTGCGGGAATTAGTTCTCATTTAGAAACTTGCGAATTAAAAAATCAAAAAGGAGGTAAACTATGCGAAAAATATGGGTTGGAGGTTTTATTTTCACTATTTTATTATGCCTATTAATGATAGGGCACCCGCTTCCTTGGAAAATTGACAACCCGTTTGTGGGCCCAACCGCTTATGGCTATACCCATGAAGATATAACTGCTTTAGCAATGGCCAGATTAAGGGGAATACCTCAATGGGGCATAGACAAAATGGTTGATCACGTGAACGATCCAGATTTTCCGATTTTCATGCCAGATGAGTATCATTATAAAGACATTAACCAATTTAATAAGCAGTCAATATGGGATGCAGCTAAAAATATCATATCCGAAAAAAGATGGTTAGCTGCGGACTGGACTTATTATTTCAATGCGGAACAGGCCTATGCCGAGATTGGATTCTTGTTTCACCTTGTGCAGGATTTCTACTCACATACAAACTGGGTGAAATATAATGACGATGACATCATTGCTAACCTTGAAGAAGAGGATGCGCCAGATTTTCTTAATGGAGATGGACCTACTTTTCATGATTATCCTATTTCTCCATGGTGGGATGAGCCAAGGAACGATTCAATTCTCGCTACGATTAAGCAATGGGAGCTGTTTGAAGGACTCTTACACACCAGATTTGGAAACCAATTAGCTGTCGACATGTTAGTAAATCGATTGGGCATAACACCGAATATAGTCCTTTTTAACCCTCCATCTATGCCCAATTCTTTGCCTTGGAATTATGTGGCTCCAGGATTTATTAAAGGTCAAAAGATTAAAATTAAATGGGCTCATGCTGGAATTAATCACTACTTGCCAGTTTGTGTCAAATTGTATCGAGACGGCGTCTATTTCGATGACATAATTTCTTCTGGGATAATGCTAAATGCTGATGAGTTTGAATGGACCGTAGGACAGTGCTTAACAAAGAGTGCTCCTTATGATAACTCACAACCAAGATATAAATTAGAAATAAGAGTTACAACACCAGCTGGAGATATTATTGAGCAATCCGAACCTTTTTATATTTTAGATCCACTTTATGGCCAACCATATTATCTTAAGGCAAAGGCAGATAATTGGAATTGCATCACGTTATCTTGGAATGATGGTGCTAGCGGAGAAAGTCAATATAAGATATATAGGAAAAAAGAGGGAGAAAATGATTTTTCTTTAATAAAGACATTGGCTGCTAATACAAAATCGACTACCGACAATAATATTATTCAAGGTGTAATTTATTATTATCGCATTGTAGCGGAATTTCCGAATGGAAAAATATCTACAGGGCCAAATGAAGCGTCAACAAGCATAATAGACTCGCCACCAGTTGCTCCTGAGAATGTTAATTGGTATTTCAAAGCTGGCTCTGTACAAATAGTCTGGACAGAAGATCCCACCAATGAGCAAGGTGTAATAATTGAAAGAAAAGGTGGTGCCGAAGCTAATTATATTGTAGTTGGACAATTACCTCCTGACGTTAAAAAGTTCTATGATTACAATCCCCCTCAGGATCCAACAGGGATAGTATATTACAGGTTAACGTTCTTCAATCCCAGAGGAAGCGACGAATGTATTATAGAAGTTGATTTGCCACTTTATTAGACCAAAACGTTGCTGTTTAATTAAGATGCCAGTTGTTATTAGCTAAGAAGCTGCGGTTACGAGAAAGCAAGAAATTATCGAGACTGTGGGGATCGATGTAACAATAGGGGGCAGGAAGATCAATACAACAAATTATGTTTATATGAATGGTGGGGTAGTATAAGAGTTTAGTCTGATATATAAAAAGAATTTTCATTTTTAAAAATTAAATCTTTATATATAGACCGAATTTAAGAATTTAAATGGCATAAAACTATCCAAAAAGTAATAAGCTAAGCCACCGTGATATTGAAACCAATAAGAGAAATATTTTTATTGACTTTTTTTCTTCAAAAATATAGATTTCAATAAGAAAAAGAAACTGGAATATTTGAAGGAAAAAGAACAGAGAAAGGAGGGCGTAATGCCAAAGTTTTTAAGGCTCAGTCTACTGGTCTTATTTACCATTCTCCTGGTTTCTGGCCTGACCCTGGCCCAGGAAAGAGGTTCGGTCCGCGGCCTGGTTAAAACCGCCGACGGCCGGGTTCTGGAGGGGGCCACGGTCATCATTTCCGGAAAGACTCTTCCGCTGGGAAGGGAATTTATCACTGGAAGGGACGGGGGCTTTCTCTTCCAGGCGCTTCCGCCAGGCAAGTACACCCTGGTTGTTACCCATCCAGAGATGATTGATTTCAATGCCGAAGTGGTAGTCTCAATTGACAGGCAGACTTTTGTCAACGCCATAATGCAGCCCGTGGGCAAGATCGAGGAGCAGGTGACGGTGATTGCCGCCACCCCCGCGGTTGACCTGAAATCCACAGAAGTCTCCGCTAACTGGGTGTCCGATACTCTCCAGAAGTTGCCACTGGGACGTTCATACGCTTCGCTCTTCCAGCTGGCCCCCGGTGTGGCCGATAACCGCGACTTCGCCCCGGCGGCTGGCGGTGGCAAGCAGGACAACGTCTATCTATATGACGGTTCCAACATCACCAATCCCTTCTTCGGTTACCTCGGTTCCAATTTTTCGGAAATGGATATCCAGGAAGTGAATATCAAGAGGGGAGGCATCAGCGCCGAGTTCGGGCGCTCGGCCGGCATGGTGACCAATGCCATCACCAAGTCCGGTTCCAACCAGATCTCAGGTTCTCTTAGGTTTGTCTTTGAGCCTTCAGAATTCACCTGGAAGAGCCATGACCCGAACATCATCACCAAGTACGACCGCTATGCTCCCTCCATAGGCATAGGCGGTCCAATTCTCAAGGACCGCGTCTGGTGGTATGTCTCGGGCAACCTGCCTTACTCAAGGACAACAGGCCGGGTCAACAACCTCGGCCCGGTTCCCGATGCCAAGAGCACTTCCAACGAGCTGTTTGCCAAGATTACGGCCAACCCCTGGCGGGCCCATATTTTCTCGGTTAGCTTCAGAAACAACGATTATACCAACAAGAATTCCGGTATCGGAGTTAATGACGCTCCCAGCGTGGCCGTCAACGGCAACGGCCTGTCCCGGATCATCTATGCTTCCTGGGTCTGGACCATAACCCAGTCCACCCTGCTGGAAGTCAAGTACGACCATGTTAATGAAAACTACAAGAGCGTACCCATCAACGATCTCGGCTACCTGCCCCCGTTTGATATCAACAACCTGGACAAGATGGGCTATTTCCAGCCCGCTACCGGTTACGTCATCCCGCCGGCCACGGCTTCCGGTCAATACGTCGGCGGGGCTTCCGA
>JABLWX010000075.1 GCA_013178315.1 Candidatus Aminicenantota bacterium | reverse complement strand
GAGACAACGCCAACGTGGAAGTGGAGCTGATCACCACGGTGGCCATGGAGAAGGGCCTGCGGTTTGCCATCCGCGAGGGTGGCCGGACGGTGGGTGCCGGAACCGTCACCGAAATCCTGGAATAGAACTGCATTCCCCGGCTGTCAGTTGAATTAAATGTTAAGGAAATAGCGAGATGCGGGAAATAATTACTCTTCAGTGCTCGGATTGCAAGCGACGGAATTACTCTACCACCAGGAACAAGAAGAAGCAGACGGAACGGCTGGAAATCAAGAAGTTCTGCCCGTTCTGCCGCAAGCATACTCTTCACAAAGAAGTTAAGTAATGACTGACCGGACTGAGGGTGAGTAGCTCAATTGGCTAGAGCAGCGGTCTCCAAAACCGCAGGCTGCGGGTTCGAGTCCTGCCTCACCCGCCAGTATTAGGATGAGATAAAGGCGTAGGTAACATGAACGACAAACTGCCCTGGCACAAACGATTCGTAAACTTCCTGAAGGACGTCAGGTCCGAACTCAAGAAGGTCACCTGGCCGGCCAAGCAGGAGGTTTACGGTACGACCATCATCGTCATCATTGCCGTGTTTTTCTTCGGCATCTATCTGTTTTTTGTCGATGTCGTGTTTTCCTGGCTGATCGCTCAGGTCAAAACATTTTTTGGATAAAGCAGGGATTTAAATGGCCAAGAACTGGTACGTAATTCACACCTATTCAGGCTTCGAGAATTTTGTGGCCGAATCTATCCGTCTGAAAGCTGCAGAGATGAAGTTGGAGGATAACATTGGCCAGATCGTCATCCCGACCGAGGATGTGGTTGAGATCAGGGGCGGTAAAAAGGTCGTTACCACCAAGAAGCCTTACCCGGGTTACATCCTGGTGGAAATGGAGATGAACGACGAGACCTGGTTGATGATTCGCCAGATTCCCAAGGTCACCGGGTTTGTCGGTTCCGGTCGCAAGCCCACTCCGCTCAGCCCGGAAGAGGTCAACAAGATCATCCATCACATGGAAGTCACCTCGGAGAAGCCGAAGCCCAAGCATACCTTTGAAAAGGGCGAGGCGGTCCGTATCATCGATGGGCCCTTTTACAATTTTAACGGCATAGTCGAAGAGGTCAATCACGAACGCAACACCCTGAAGGTCATGGTGACAATCTTCGGCCGATCCACTCCGGTGGAACTGGAGTTCCTGCAGGTGGAGAAAATCTAGGAGGAAGAAATGTCTAAGGAAGTCGTGGCCAAAGTAAAATTGCAGATCGTAGCCGGACAGGCCAGTCCGGCTCCCCCGGTAGGTCCCTCACTGGCTCCCCACGGCGTCAATTTAATGGATTTTGTCCGGCAGTTCAACGACCGGACCAAGAACATGGAGGAAGGCACCATCGTTCCGGTGTTGGTGACGGTTTTCAAGGACCGCAGCTTTACCTTCGTCATCAAGACCCCGCCGGCTTCGTTCCTGCTGAAGAAAGCCGCCGGCATTGCCAAGGGGTCCAGTGCTCCCAACAAGGACAAGGTGGGTAAGGTAACCCGCAAACAGATCGAAGAAATTGCCCGGATCAAGCTTCCAGACCTGAACACCGACGACCTGGAAGCAGCCATCCGCTCCATAGAAGGAACTGCCAAAAATATGGGATTGGAGATCGTCAGTGAGTAAACGTGGTAAGAATTACTTAAAGGCCAGAGCCCTGAAGGAAGAGACGAAAGAATACACCATTGAGGAAGCCGTTCATCTGCTCAAAGAAGCCAAGTACGCCAAGTTCGATGAGTCGGTGGACGTGGCCCTCCGTCTCGGAGTGAATCCCAAGTATTCGGACCAGATGGTCCGGGGAACAGTGGTCCTGCCCCACGGCACCGGTAAGACCAAGAAAATCTGCGTCATTGCTTCCGGCGAGAAGATCAAGGAAGCCGAGGAAGCCGGGGCCGATTATGTGGGCGGCGACGATATCATCGAGAAGATTTCCGGTGGCTGGATTGACTTTGACGTGGTCATTGCCACCCCGGATATGATGCGAAGCGTGGGCAAGCTGGGAAGAATCCTGGGCACCAAGGGCCTGATGCCCAACCCCAAGGCCGGGACCGTGACCTTCGACGTGAAAAAGGCCATCGAGGAAACCAAGGCCGGGAAGGTTGAATTCCGGGTGGACAAGACCGGGATAGTTCACGCTGCCGTGGGCAAGGTTTCCTTCCCTGAAGAGAAGCTGGTGGAGAACATCAGGGCCTTCCTCCAGGCGGTGATCCAGGCCAAGCCCCCGGCCGCCAAGGGCAAGTACATCAGGTCGATGTTCGTTTCTTCAACCATGGGGCCGTCCTTCAAGCTTTCAGAAGAGATCTTAGAGAAATAGGAGTCTGACGGTGAAAAAAGAGACCAAGTATAAGATCGTCCAGGAACTGGAAGAGTCCCTTAATAAGAACCAGACCTGGTATCTGGTGGATTACAAGCAGATGCCTGTCTGGAAGATGGTGGAACTCAGGAAGCTCCTGAAGCGCAACAACTTCCGGCTGAAAGTGGTCAAGAATCGGCTGGCCCTCAAGGCCATCGGGCAGCGTTTCCCGGAGCTCAAGCCGTACTTCCAGAAAAATAATGCCCTGGCCTTTACCGACAGCGATCCCATCGCCCTGGCCAAGCTCCTCCAGGAGTTTTCCGACCGGGGCAAGGTGCTGGAGATTAAAGCCGGGGTGGTGGAAGGCCATTACCTGGCCCCCGACATGTTCGGCGAAATCATCAAGCTGAATTCCAGAATGGATTTAGTGGCCAGAATCGGGTATTTGATGTCGTACCCGTTAACTCAGTTCTTGAGAACCCTGCAAACTCCCCTGGTTAACATGGGTAGGTTGTTGAGCGTCCTCAAGGATAAAAAAGAGAGTTGAGGGAATATCCCTTGAACTAAGCTCAAGTAAAGGAGAGGAGAGACCAATGGAAAAACAAGAAAAACTCACCAAGGAACAGTTTTTCGCCCATCTTGACAACCTGACCGTCCTGGAACTCGTTGACTACATCAAAGAGTTTGAGACCCGCTATGGGATCAGCGCGGCCATGGCCGCCCCAGTTATGATGGCCGGCGGAGGCGCGGCTCAGGCTGAGGCCAAGCCGGTGGAAGAGAAGACTTCTTTCAACGTCATCCTGAAGGATGTTGGCAGCCAGAAAATCCAGGTAATTAAGGTGGTGCGTGAAGTCACCAACCTGGGTCTGAAAGAAGCCAAGGATTTTGTGGACGGCGTGCCCAAGACCCTGAAAGAAGGCGTTACCAAGGACGAAGCCGAGGCCATCAAGGCCAAATTTGCCGAGGTCGGAGCCACAGTCGAAATACAGTAACCCTTGGTAAAAAAATTATTTTTTTAATGATAGAAAACAAAAACTATCAAACTCTTTTTTTAGAGAGCTACCATGCTTGATCAAAACCATCATATCTATCGGGAAAGAGTCGATTTTTCTAAAATCAAGACGGTCTTTGAACTGCCCGACCTTCTCGAAATTCAGCGAAAGTCTTACGACGAGTTCCTGCAGATGGACCTGTTGCCGGATGAGAGAAAGGATGTGGGCCTGCAGGCCGCCTTCAAGGATGTCTTTCCCATTACCGATTTCAAGGAAACCACCGAGCTGCAATTTATCAGCTACACCATCGGCGATTGGGAATGCAGGTGCGGCCGCCTGAAGGGCGTGGAAAACTCCCGGCCGCGCTGCCAGTCGTGCGGGGCGTTGCTTCCTTCCGAGGTAGCTCTTCAGGAAAAGAGAGTCTGTCCTTATTGCGGGGAGCACAGGAAGATCGAGATGCCTCTCTGCGAGTACTGCGGGGACAGGGTCAGGTTGAAAATAAAGTACAGCCCCCTGGAGTGCATCCAGAAAGGGTACACCTACGAGGCCCCGCTGAAGTTAAAAGTTCAGCTTGTTTCCTGGGAAAAAGACCCGGCCACCAAGACCCGTCGGCTGAAGCATATCAAGCAGCAGGAAGTCTATTTCGGGAATATCCCGCTGATGACAGACAAGGGTACCTTTATATTTAATGGAGTGGAAAGGGTGGTGGTCAGCCAGTTGCAGAGGTCACCCGGGGTATTTTTCCGGCCCGGAGAGATCAAAGGCCAGTTCGTGGGCAAGGTCATTCCCTACCGCGGAGCCTGGGTGGAATTCGAAAATGATGTCAAGAACATCCTCTGGGTCAGGCTGGACCGGAAAAAGAAGTTCCTGGCCACTGTCTTTCTGCGAGCCCTTGGTTACGGCTCGGACGAGGAGATCATCCGGCTGTTTTTCAAATCTTACGAGCTGATTCCGGAGGACGGGAAGCTGTACTGGAAACTCACCGACAGCCTGGAGGGCAAGGTTCTGCGCGAGGATGTCTACAGCCCCGAGAGCTCCAGGTCTCCGGTAGCCAAAGCCGGGACCAGGCTGGACCAGGAATTAATCAACAAGCTGCGGGAAAAGAATGTCACCAGGATCAAGGCCACCAGGCAGGACCTCAACGGGGCCTATTCTCTGGTTAACGTCCGCGGGAAGGTCAAGTCCGGTGAGGAGCTGACTGCCGAGCATCTGGAAATCCTGACCAGCAGGGGCGAGCCTTTCGAGGTCTTCTTCCCGGGTGAAGATGAAGCCGCCCAGATGATCCTGAACACCCTGAAGAAGGACCTGAAGAAGGACCAGCAACAGGCCCTGAGTGAAATCTACAAGAAGCTCAGGCCGGGAGAACCGCACACCGAAGAAAGCGCCAAGGCCCTTTTTGACAACATGTTTTTCAACCCGCAGAAGTTCAATTTCTCCAGGATTGGCCGCCTGAAATTCAACATCAAGCTCGGTCTGGACAGCGGTCAGCGCGACGTCCTGCTGGAGACCGAAAGGAAATCCGGTCCGGAAGACCCGAAAGACCGAATACTGTCCAAGGAAGATTACGTGCAGGTGATCAAGTACCTGCTCAAGTTGAAAAACGGTGAGGGCTCCGTTGATGACATCGACCACCTGGGTAACCGCCGGGTCCGCCCGGTGGGCGAGTTGATGGAAAACGCTTTCCGGATCGGTCTGACCCGAATGGAACGGACCATCAAGGAAAAAATGACCATCAGCGCCGACCTGTCCTCGGCCATGCCCCAGGACCTGATAAATTCCAAGCCGGTCATCGCCGCCCTGAAAGAGTTCTTTGGTAGCTCCCAGCTTTCGCAGTTCATGGACCAGATTAACACCCTGGCCGAACTGACCCATAAGAGAAGGTTAAGCGCTCTGGGACCCGGCGGTTTAAGCCGGGAAAGGGCCGGGTTCGAGGTCAGGGATATTCAGACCTCGCACTACGGCAGAATCTGCCCGATCGAGACCCCGGAAGGTCCCAACATTGGTCTCATTGCCTCTCTTAGCTGCTATGCCAGGATAAATGAATACGGTTTCATAGAAACTCCGTATCGCAAGGTGGAAAAAGGCCGGGTGGTGGATTATGTCAAGGTCATCCACCCCGGGGCTACCAGCTTCCGCCCGGGGCAGCTGGTTCGCAAGGATGAAATGGAGAAAGCTGTCAACCGGCTACAGGAAGAAAAAGCCAAGAACCTGCCCGTATATGAACCTTATATTTTCTACCTGACCGCCTGGGAGGAAGAGAATTACAAGATCGCCCAGGCCAACGTGGAGATCGATTCCCGGGGCTACATCAAGCAGGAAATGGTCAGCGCCCGCGACCGCGGCAACTTCAGGATCCTGCCACGGGAAGAAATTGATTTCATGGACGTTTCGCCCAAGCAGCTGGTGTCCCTCTCGGCCGCCCTGATTCCCTTCCTGGAGCACGACGACGCCAACCGGGCCCTGATGGGTTCCAACATGCAACGCCAGGCGGTGCCGTTGCTAAAGCCGGAGGCCCCGTTGATCGGAACCGGCATCGAGCATATCGTGGCCAAGGGGTCCGGGGACGTGGTGGTCTGCGAGCGCTCCGGCGTCGTGGAATTTGTCGATGCCGAAAGAATCATAGTCAGGGTTGACGAAAAGGAAAACAGCCTGTACGACCTGGGCACCGACCTTTACCTTCTGACCAAGTTCCTCCGGACCAACCAGAATACCTGCATCAACCAGAGACCCATCGTCCGGAAAGGAGACCGCGTGGTCAAGGGCCAGATCCTGGCCGACGGTTCCTGCACCGACCGCGGGGAGATGGCTCTCGGCCGGAATATACTCTGTGCCTTCATGCCCTGGCGCGGCTACAACTTCGAGGATGCCATCATCGTCAGCGAAAAGTTGATAAAAGAAGACGTTTTCACTTCGATTCATATCGTGGAAGAAATGATAGAGGCCCGGGATACCAAGCTCGGTCCCGAGGAAATCACCCGCGACATACCCAACGTCTCGGAGAATCTGCTCCGCAACCTGGATGAGACCGGAATCGTCAGGATCGGAGCCTACGTGAAGCCGGGCGATATCCTGGTGGGCAAGGTGGCCCCCAAGGGTGAAACCCAGCTCTCACCCGAAGAGAAACTGCTCAAGGCTATCTTTGGCGAAAAGGCGCTGGACGTCAAGGATGCGTCCCTGTACTGTCCTCCCGGGGTGGAGGGCACGGTAATCGATGTCCGGATTTTCACCAGGCGCGGCCAGGAAAAGAACGAGCGGGCCAAGACCATAGAAAAAGAAGAAATCGCCAAGATGAAGCGGAACCTGGAAGATGAGATCGAAATCCTGGAAAAAGAAAAGTGGCGCCGCATCAAGAACCTGATCAAGGGCGAGGTGGTCGGCAAGAATGCCAAGCTCAACGGGCGGACCATAGAAAAGGGTACCAAGCTCACCGAGAAGCTGCTGGAAATACTGGAATTTGACGACCTGAAAGACCTGGAGGAGTTGAAGCTCCCGGCCGATGCCGAACGGGATGAGAAGATCAGGGACCTGGACCGCAAGGTCAAGCGGCAAATTGATGCCCTGAAGGCCGAGTTCAAGGAGAAGGTTGATACCCTGAAGAAAGGCGACGAGCTTTCTCCGGGTGTCATCCAGGCCATCAAGGTCTTCATTGCCATGAAGAGACGGCTGTCGGTCGGCGACAAGATGTCCGGGCGGCACGGCAACAAGGGCGTTATCGCCAAGATAGTTCCGGAAGAGGACATGCCCCGCCTGCCGGACGGAACGCCGGTGGACATCGTGCTCAACCCCCTGGGCGTTCCCTCCCGTATGAACCTGGGCCAGATCCTGGAGACTCATGCCGGCTGGGCTGCCCGCAAAATGAACCTGTGGCTGAGCTCACCGGTTTTTGACGGGGCCAAGGAAGAAGAGATCAAGGAATTGCTGAGGAAGGCCGGCTTGCCGGAAACGGGCAAGGTCCGGCTGTACGATGGACTGACCGGGCAACCGTTTGACCAGGAAGTCACCGTCGGCTACATCTACATGATGAAGCTTTACCACCTGGTGGACGACAAGATTCATGCCCGTTCCACCGGTCCTTACTCCCTGATCACCCAGCAGCCCCTGGGCGGCAAGGCCCAGTTCGGCGGCCAGAGGTTTGGGGAGATGGAAGTCTGGGCCCTGGAAGCTTACGGAGCTGCCTACACCCTGCAGGAAATCCTGACCGTGAAATCCGACGACGTGGAAGGCCGGGCCAAGATTTATGAGGCCATCGTCAAGGGTGACCTTGATTTCCAGCCCGGGCTGCCGGAGTCGGTCAACGTGCTCATCCGTGAGCTACAGGGATTGTCCCTTAACATTGAATTGCTTAAGGGCGAGAAAGAGGAAGCGTTGCCCTGGGGCATTTCCATACCCCAGTCAACCAAAGGAGATTGATGATGGAGATAAGGCAAGCTTTAACTCCGAGGCCTAAGATTGATTTCGACCGGGTCAGAATCAGCATTGCCTCTCCTGAGAAAATAAAGAGCTGGTCCTGGGGAGAAGTCACCAAGCCGGAAACTATCAACTACCGGACGTTCAAGCCGGAAAAAGATGGCCTGTTCTGTGCCAAGATTTTTGGCCCGATCAACGATTACGAGTGTCTGTGCGGTAAGTACAAGCGGATGAAGTACAAGGGCATCATCTGCGAGAGATGCGGTGTTGAAGTTACCAAGTCCAAGGTTCGCCGCGAGAGAATGGGCCATATCCAGCTGGCCTCCCCCGTAGCCCACATCTGGTTCTTCAAGAGCCCACCCAGCCGGATCGGCCTGATCCTGGACATGACCATCAAGGAGCTGGAAAAGGTCCTTTACTTCGAGTCCTACATCGTGCTCGACCCCGGTGATACCAACCTCAAAGAAAAGCAGCTGCTCAACGAGGAGGAATACCGGGAGGCCCGCGAAAAGTGGGGGAACAAGTTTGAAGTCGGGATGGGCGCCGAGTCCATCAAGAAACTGCTGGAAAAAATTGACATCGACAAGGAAACCGAGAAGCTCCGCCGTGCCATGAAGAAGGAGCATTCCCAGCAGAAGAGGTTGCGCTACGCCAAGCGGTTGAGGGTCTTTAAGGGCCTGAAAAAATCCGGTAACCGTCCGGAATGGATGATCCTGGATGTGATTCCCGTCATCCCGCCCGACCTGAGGCCGCTGGTGCGACTGGACGGCGGCCGCTTTGCCACCTCCGACCTTAACGACCTGTACCGACGGGTCATCAACCGGAACAACCGCCTGAAAAAACTGATCGAGCTCAAGGCTCCCGAGCTGATCATCAGGAACGAAAAGAGAATGCTGCAGGAAGCGGTCGATGCCCTGTTCGATAACGGCCGCCGCGGCCGGGTGCATCTCGGGGCCAACCGTCGCCCGCTGAAGTCTCTGAGCGAAGCCCTCCGCGGCAAGCAGGGAAGGTTCCGCCAGAACCTGCTCGGCAAGAGGGTCGATTACTCCGGGCGCTCGGTGATCGTGGTCGGACCGGAACTGAAACTGCACCAGTGCGGTCTCCCCAAGAAGATGGCCCTGGAGCTCTTCAAGCCCTTTATTTTCCACAAGCTGGAAAAGGAAGGCATGGTGCCCTCCATCAAGATAGCCAGGGAATGGCATGAACAGGAAAGACCCGAGGTCTGGGATTGCCTGGAAGAAGTGGTCCGGGAACACCCGGTCCTCCTCAACCGCGCTCCCACCCTCCATCGCCTCGGCATCCAGGCCTTTGAGCCCATACTGATCGAGGGCAAGGCCATTCAGATTCACCCCCTGGTCTGTGCCGCCTTCAATGCCGACTTCGACGGCGACCAGATGGCGGTTCATGTGCCGCTATCGGTTGAAGCCCAGATCGAGGCCAATACCCTGATGCTGGCTGCCAACAACATCCTGTCCCCGGCCCACGGACGGCCGCTGGCCATCCCCAGCCAGGACATGGTGCTTGGCTCCTATTATCTGACCCTTGAACAGAAGAATGAAAGGGGAGAAGGCCGGATTTTTGCCACCTTTGATGAAGCCCTCCTGGCCTACGAAGCCGGGGAGGTCAGCCTGCACAGCCGAATCAAGGTGCGCCACTCTGGTCCTTTCATGAACCTCAAGACCTTCTATGATGACCAGGCGGTGGTCAGCTGCCCCGTGGTCCAGCTGAAGAATGAACTGATCGAGACCACCCCGGGCCGGATCATCTTCAACAGCGTGTTACCTAAAGGGCTACCCTTTGTCAACGGCATGCTCAAGAAAAAGGGACTGGAGAGCCTGGTTTACTATGTATACTTGAAGGCTGGCCTGGAGAAGACTACGGCCATGCTGGACCGGATGAAAGAGCTCGGCTTCACCTACGCCACCCGGGCCGGTTTTTCCCTGGGAATCGAAGATTTCATGATTCCGGCAGACAAGAATGAAATAATCAAAAAGGCCGAGAAGGAAGTTCAGGAGATAGAAAAGCTCTACCGCGAGGGAACGATTTCCTCGGGCGAAAGGTTCAACCGGGTGGTAGAAATCTGGACCTCGGTTACCGAAAAGGTAACCAACGCCATGATGGATTCCATGAAACGGGTGAGCTTCGTGGAAAAGAAACTCAACCCGCTGTATGTCATGGCCGATTCCGGTTCCCGTGGCAACAAGCAGCAGATCAGGCAGCTGGCGGCCATGAGGGGCCTGATGAGTAAACCTTCGGGCGAAATCATAGAAACCCCCATCACCTCCAACCTGAGGGAAGGCCTCAACGTGCTGCAGTACTTCATCTCAACTCACGGAGCCAGAAAGGGTCTGGCCGATACCGCCCTGAAGACGGCCAATTCCGGTTACCTGACCAGGAAACTGGTGGACGTGGCCCAGGAAGTCATCGTGGACCAGCATGACTGCGGGACCCTGAAAGGCGTTAACGTCAGTGCCATCGTGGAAAACGGCGAAATCATCGAACCCTTTATCGACCGGATCGTCGGCCGGATTTCTCTGGAAAGAATAGTCCATCCAGATAGCGGCGAGCTCATCGTGGACATGAACCAGGAAATCACCGAAAACATCGCTGAGAAAATACAGAACCTGGGTATTGAAAGGGTTAAAATCCGGTCGGTCCTGACCTGCGAATCCAAGCGCGGGGTCTGCCAGCTCTGCTACGGCCGCGACATGGCCACCGGACGCCTGGTGGACCTGGGAGAAGCCGTAGGCATCATCGCCGCCCAGTCGATCGGGGAACCGGGAACCCAGCTGACCATGAGGACCTTCCACGTGGGCGGCATTGCCATGAGGGGAGCCGAAAAGTCAGCCCTGGAAGCCAAGAATGACGGCGTCATAAAATTCAACAACCTGACCTATGTCAAGGACAGGCAGGGCAGCCTGGTGGTGGTCAACCGGAATGCCAGCATCGCCATTCTTGACCATCGCGGTCGGGAAATCGAACATTACCAGGTTCCTTACGGGGCCAGGGTACTGCTCAACGACGGTGACCAGGTCAAGGCCCGGCAGGAATTTGCCGAGTGGGATCCATTCAGCACCTTCATCCTGACGGAGGAGGGCGGCCTGGTCAGGTTCAAGGACCTGCACGCTGGAATAAGCATGGAAGAGGTCCGGGATGACTTTACCGGACTGATAACCCTGGTGGTCATGGAGCCCAAGGATGAGAAGCTCCAGCCCATGATTGAGATTGTCGATCCGAAAAAGAAGGACGACAAGGGCGAGCCCGTGGTCAAGAAGAGGTATTTCCTGCCCAAGGGCGCCAACCTGGAAGTCAAGGACGGAGAGGAAGTGTTTGCCGGCGACATCCTGGCCAAGATCCCGCGGGAAGTGGCCAGAACCAAGGATATTACGGGCGGTCTGCCCCGGGCCGAGGAATTGTTCGAAGCCCGTCGCCCGAAGAACCCGGCCGTCATTTCGGAAATTGACGGTGTGGTCCAGGTCGGCGACCTGCTGCGCGGCCACCGGCGGTTGATTGTCAAGAACGAGAGGGGAGGCTCAAAGGAATACCTGATTCCCAAGAGTGCTCACCTGTTGGTCTCCGACGGTGAGAAGATTAAAGCCGGGACTCCCCTGATGGATGGGCCGATCAATCCCCATGATATCCTCAAGGTCCTGGGCGAAAAGGAACTGGCCGAGTACCTGTTGAGGGAAGTGCAGGAAGTTTACCGCCTGCAGGGCGTTACCATCAACGACAAGCATATTGAAATCATCATCAGGCAGATGCTGCGCTGGGTTAAGATTGAAGAGGTAGGAGACACCGAATTCCTGGTGGACGAGCAGGTCGACAAGTTCAAGTTCCAGGAAGAAAACGAAAAGATCCTCAAGAAGGGCGGAAAGCCGGCCAAGGCCCGTCCGCTGCTTCTGGGAATAACCAAGAGCGCCCTGAGTACCGACAGCTTTATTGCCGCGGCTTCCTTCCAGGAGACCACCCGGGTCTTGACCGAGGCTGCCCTTTACGGTAAGGTAGATTATCTGAGGAAAATCAAGGAGAACGTCATCATGGGCCGGCTGATCCCGGCCGGAACCGGATTCAGGTATTACCGGAACGTTATTCTCAAGGAAGAGATGCCGGTAACTGAGGAAAAAGAAGCGGAAGTCCAGGCCGAGAACTAGGGTTCTTAAAGGCCAACCTGGAGCTCCGCCCACCCTGTTATCGGGAACAGGGGAAGCCAGCCCTGGCTTCTGTCCTGACCCGGAAAAAGGGTTAAGATGGCCTGCCGCCCGGTCCTTGAGCTGAAGAGGCCCGGGCGGTGTAAAAAAAAGCAAAATAGCCTGTTATTTTCTTGACAAGACAGGCGGTTTTTGCTATTCTTCAAGCATATTTCTCGGGAAATTCGTCCTGAGAAGAGAATATAAGCATTTTTTTATTTTTTAGAGGAGATTTATAAGTGCCAACTGTCAACCAACTGGTACGAAAGGGCAGGATGCCCAAAAAGTATAAGAGTAAAGCTCCAGCTCTTGACGCCTGTCCTCAGAAGAGAGGAGTCTGTGTCCGTGTTTTTACCACCACTCCCAAGAAGCCTAACTCGGCTTTGAGAAAAGTGGCCAGAGTCCGGTTGACCAACAACGTGGAAGTGACTGCTTATATTCCCGGCATCGGCCACAACCTGCAGGAGCATTCGATTGTTCTGATCAGAGGTGGAAGGGTCAAGGACCTGCCCGGTGTCAGGTACCACATCATCCGCGGTACCCTCGATGCCGAGGGTGTTCAGAATAGATTCCAGGGCCGTTCCAGGTACGGGGCCAAGAAGCCCAAGGAGAAAAAGGTTCCAGGCAAGTAAGCTGAGCGAGGAGAAAAGATATGCCGAGACGTGGAATTATCAGAAAGCGGAAGCCGCAACCGGACCCACTGTATAATTCGACCCTGGTCGGGAGATTGATAAACCTGGTCCTGAAGAAAGGCAAGAAGAGTGTGGCCGAGGATATTATCTACGGCACGCTGGACCTCCTGAAGCAGCGGACCAAGGATGACCCGCTCAAGGTCCTGGAAAAGGCCATTGACAACGTCCGGCCCCTCCTGGAGACCAAATCCAGAAGGGTGGGCGGGGCCACCTACCAGGTCCCGGTGGAAGTTCCGGAACACAGGTCCATCTCCCTGGGAATGCGCTGGCTGGTGAAGTATGCCAAGGAGCGCGGCGGCAAGAGCATGCAGGAAAAGCTGGCGGCCGAGATCCTGGATGCCCTGGCCAATAAAGGCGGGGCGGTTAAAAAGAGGGAAGATACCCATAAAATGGCTGAAGCCAACCGGGCTTTTGCACATTATAAATGGTAAAAATTAACAGAACAGCCGAGCTGATAAATTTTATTTTTTTATTTATATATGGAGAAAAAATTTCATGCGGTCGTGCCCGATCGAAAGAGTCAGGAACATTGGCTTCATGGCTCATATCGATGCGGGGAAGACTACAACCACGGAACGGATTCTGTATTTCACCGGCATCACTTACAAGATGGGTGAGGTCGATGAGGGCACTGCCGTCATGGACTGGATGGTTCAGGAGCAGGAACGCGGCATTACCATAACCGCCGCCGCCACCACCTGCTACTGGAAAGACCACCGGATAAACATAATCGACACCCCGGGACACGTCGATTTTACCGCTGAAGTCGAGCGGTCGTTGAGAGTCCTTGACGGGGCTATTATTATTCTCTGCGCGGTCGGGGGCGTGGAGTCCCAGTCGGAAACAGTCTGGAGACAGGCCGATAAGTACCGGGTCCCCAGAATTATATACGTGAACAAAATGGACAGATTAGGTGCTGACCCAGTAAGAGCGGTGGACGAGGTGCGTACCCGTCTGGGAGCCAGACCTCTGCCCGTTCAGATCCCCATCGGGACAGAAGACAAGTTTGTCGGTGTGATCGACCTGGTGGAGAAGCAGGAGATCGTCTGGAAGAGCGACCTGCTGGGCACCGATTTTGAGAAGAGACCCATCTCAGAGGCTTATCGGGCCGAAGTCGAGCTCAGGAGAAAAGAGCTGCTGGAAGTCCTGAGCGAGGTTGACGACGAGCTGATGAAGAAGTACCTCGAAGACGAGGAGATTTCTCCAGAAGAGATGAGGCGGGCCATCAGGAAGGGCACGGTCGACCTCAAGTTCTACCCGGTGCTGTTTGGGGCTTCCTTCCGGAACAAGGGGGTTCACCCCCTGCTGGATGCCATAGTGGATTATCTGCCCTCGCCGGTTGATATCCCGCCGGTAAAAGGTTTTCACCCCAGGACCAACCAGCCGGAAGAAAGGAAGGCTTCCGACAGCGAGCATTTCTGTGCCCTGGTTTTCAAGATCATGACCGACCCCTTCCTGGGTAGCCTAGCCTACTTCCGCGTTTATTCCGGCAAGTTGAAGGTGGGCAGCTCGGTTTATAACGCCACCAAGGACCAGGAAGAGCGGGTGACCAGGTTGCTGGAGATGCATTCCAACAAGCGCCGGGAGATAAATGAAGTCTATGCCGGGGACATCGCCGCCTTTGGCGGGATGAAAACTCTGTCGACCGGAGATACCCTGTGCCTGAAGAGCCGGCCGATCCTGCTGGAGCCACCCACCTTTCCCGAGCCGGTGGTTTCAGCTACCATCGAGCCCAGGACCAAGGCTGACCATCAAAAGCTGTTCAGCGCCCTGGAGAAGTTCATGTCCGAGGACCCGACCTTCAGGGTGGTCCAGGACCCCATGACCGGCCAGACCCTGGTCAGGGGCATGGGCGAGCTTCACCTGGAAATAATAATGGACCGGCTGGTCAGGGAATTCGGAGTCCAGGCCAGGCTGGGACGGCCCCAGGTGGCCTACAAGGAGACCATTACCGGGGAAGCCGAGGGCGAGGGCAAGTTTGTCCGCCAGCTCGGCGGTAAAGGTCAGTATGGACATTGTGTCATCAAGGTAGAACCTCTGCCCCGGGGCCGGGGCTTTGAATTCGTCAATAGACTCAAATCCGGGACCATTCCGGCCGAATTTGTCCCGGAAATTGAAAAGGGAATCCGTGAGGCCATGGAAGCCGGTCTGGTGGCCGGTTATCCCGTTACGGATGTCAGAACCATCCTGCTGGATAGCAGCTACCACGACGTGGATTCGGTGGCCATAGCCTATAAGATTGCCGCGGCCCTGGCTTTCAAGGAGGCCGGGCAGAAGGCCGCTCCGGTTCTGCTGGAGCCCATAATGAAACTGGAAATTGTAACCCCGGATGAGTATGTCGGCGGTCTGGTCGGGGACATCAACGCCAGAAGGGGACGCATAGAAGCCATGGAACTCAAGGGTAGCTCCCGGGTGATCAGGGCTTTTGTTCCCCTGTCGGAGATGTTCGGTTATGCCACCGTCCTGAGAACCATTACCCAGGGACGCAGTTCCTTCTCCCTGGAGTTCTTCCGGTACGACCCGACGCCGGCCGACGTCCAGGAAGAAATAATTGCCAGGATTGAGGGAAGAATTCCCTTCACTGAAGCCAGGAGGTAAAAGAGATGGCCAAGGAAAAATTTGCGAGGACGAAGCCGCACGTTAACATAGGGACGATCGGGCACATAGACCACGGGAAGACGACGTTGACGGCGGCGATCACGAAGGTGTTATCGAC
>JABLWX010000074.1 GCA_013178315.1 Candidatus Aminicenantota bacterium | reverse complement strand
AGTTGAGGATGGAACGAAAACTCCCCAGACTGGTGGCCTCGTTCCCGGTTATCCAGCTGGAAAAGCTCACCGACCTCTACCCAAAACTCTTCCCCCAACCTGGATACCATGTCTTAACCAACGACCTTTATTGTTACCGGGTTATGCGAGTTAGTGGAATGAACCGAACCCAAAGTCTGTTCTGGCTGGGCACGATATTTCTCTCCGGTCTGATTCTGGCAGGGACATTTCTGGCTCCTCTCCTTCAGGAAAAAAACCCTGCCTGGTCTGCCTTCATCTACCATCTCTTCTCCTCGGTCTGCCACCAGAAAGTCGAGCGTTCTTTTTTCTGGCTCGACCGGCCGCTGGCTGTCTGCAGCCGCTGCCTGGGTTTTTATGCCGGCTTTTTCATAAGCGCGCTGTCATATCCACTGTGGTCGCGCCGGCTCGTCCGCTGGCTGGAGTCGAGGCCCTCACTGATTTTAGTCGCTGCTATACCCCTGATTGTGGACGCCACCGGGGGTCTCCTCGGGTTATGGTGGACGCCGCTGGGCATCAGGCTGGCCAGCGGAATCCTGTGGGCGGCCTTCCTCCCGGCCTTCTGGTTCAGGGCCCTGGCCGAGCTAAATCGAACAAAGAAATCAGCAACAGACCGTAAACCCTTGGCCTAACCAGAAATCCGCGGGCCAGTCCAATGACATGAATACCGGCCGGGAAATGACTGCAAGGCCAGCTCCTTTATAATCAACAACCTAACCCCCATCCCTATCGGCTATTTTTCTTGCCAGCTAAACCTCTCCAGGATTTTATCTCGTTGACTGTCCTGAAGATAGCCATCTTTCCTTTAGGCTTTCCCGTGAAACAACGGATTGCTTTTTTAAGAAGTATATAGCGCATGAGGTAATTCGCCGGTTGCATTCAAGACAGTTTAATCGTAAAATTAATAGCCTTTAGGCAGAGTAAAGTAAAATGGCCATGAAAGAAAACGACCTGGTCAGGCCGGCCCTGATTGGCGGCGCCCTGGCCGGGATCCTGTCATCCATTCCCTTTTTTCACTGTCTCTGTTGCCTCTGGGTCCTGGCCGGTGGAGTGCTGGCCACCTATCTTTTATCCGACAGGGCTTCCAAGCAATCAACCTCTTACAAGATGAGCGACGGACTGTTAACCGGCGCCCTGTCCGGAGTGTTTGGCGCCATCATCACCCTCATCATAAGAATTCCTCTCACCGGCTACTACCTTAACTGGAACAAGAGATTCCTGGAAAGCCTGGCCAGGTTTGCCGACCAGATGCCTCCCGGCTGGGAAAACTGGACTGAAATCGGCCAGCAGGGGTGGAACCCCTTTACCTTTTTTCTGAGCCTGCTTGTGACCTCAATCGTCTTCGCCTTTCTCGGGGCACTGGGCGGGCTAATCGGCTTTTCTCTCTTCAAACCTTCCGCGGGTACCAAAAATGAAACGCAAACTCCTCAAAACCCGGGTGATAGTCAACCCGGCCTCTAACCGGGGACGCACCAGGCAACGCTGGCTTGAGATCAAGGAAAGCCTGAAGAGCTTTTTCAAGGAATTCAAGTATGACTTCACCGAAAAGCCCTTCCAGGCCACCGAGCTGGCCCGGGAAGCCCTGAAGGAAGGAACCGAACTGCTGATCGGAGTGGGCGGGGACGGCACTGTGAATGAAATTGCCAACGGTTTTTTTGATAATCAGAAGGCCATAAACCCGGAGGCCAGCCTGGGCATTGTTCCATCGGGCACCGGCTGCGACCTGACCCGAAGCCTCAATATCCCGAGAAACCTTAAAAACGCAGTTCGGTTCATTTCGGAGGCTCCGGACCAGCCGATCGACGTCGGCCGGGTCAGTTTCACCAGTCCCGGAGGGCAGCGGGATAGCCGTTATTTCCTAAACATAGCCGATTTTGGCCTGGGTGGCGAGGTAGTCAGAAGGGTTAACGAGGAAAGGCTGAAGAGAAAGGCCTCCTCCTACGTCCGCTGCCTGATAGAAACCATGCTCTCCTTCAAGGGACACGAGGTGAGAATTTCCGTCGATGGTCGGGAGCCAACCTCTGGCAAATACCTGATCGGAGCCATCGCCAACGGGCAGATTTTTGGCAAGGGGATGAAAGTGGCCCCGAGGGCCCGGCTGGATGACAGCCTGTTCGATATCATCCTGGTCAAGAGCCTGAGTTTCCTGGAATTCTGCCTGCACGGCTGGAAATTGATAAACGGCAGTCACCTCAATTACCACAAGGTATCCATGTGGCGAGGCCAGAAAGTCATGGTTACCCCGCTACGTCCGGAACCGGTGCTGATCGAGCTGGACGGCGAACAGGTGGGTAGCCTGCCGGCTTCCTTTGAAATCATACCGGGCAGCCTCCAGGTCAAGGGATTCCTCAAAAAAGGCTGAAACCCTGGCAGGCTATTTTCTGGGCAGGTAATAAGGATTATTGGTCACGCACAGCCGCCCGTTTTCATCGTAAAAACGGTAAATCTTGGTCCTGGTCTTGATATAGGAATTCTTGTACTCAACCCTTTTCAGGTATGTCCTGGTCTCAGGATAGGGCGGAACACCGTTATGCTTTTCTACCGCTCCCTGGCCGGCATTATAAGCAGAAAGAACCAGGTTGCGGTCACCCTTGTATTGCTTGATAAGGTCCTTTAAGTACTTGATTCCGCCTTCTATGTTCTGTTCCGGGTCAAGGATGTTCAGAACCCCGTACTTCATGGCAGTCTCCGGCATCAACTGCATCAGGCCCAGGGCACCCTTGGCCGAAACGGCAAACTGGTCGTAATTGGATTCGGCCTTGATCACGGCATGGACCAGGTCGGCCGGAACCCCGTGTCTGGCCGCCAGCTTCTGGATGATCGGGTCGTACCTGGCCTTCATCTCATCCTGGCGGGAAGCCAGCAGGCAGACCGAGCAGGCCAGGAAAACCAACAGGAAATACAAGGTCCTTCTTCCCATGCTAACCATATCTTAAGAATTTTGGCCTGCCCTGACAATCCCCTTTCAGGGTGATTTTAAAGCACCTTCTCCAGCAGGTCAACGCTTTTTTCCAGGGCCCGGTCTATGTTCTCGGGCCTGGTCCCCCCGGCCTGGGCAAAATCGGGCCGGCCTCCTCCCCCACCACCTATAATCCCGGCAATATCCTTGATAAGCTTGTTAGCCTGGACCTTGGGGGTCAGGTCGGCGGTCACGGCCACCACCAGGAAAACCCGGCCATCGACGGCCGAGGTAAGCACAACCACCCCGGAACCGATTTTCTGTTTGAGGCTATCGGCGTATTGCCTCAGGGCTTCTATGTCTATTCCCTCAAATTTCTGGGTGACCAGCTTGATTCCCTTGACCTCCCTGACCGCCATTTCCGGAGACTGCCCGGCCTGCTGCACCAGTTTCTGCTTGAGTTTTTTTATTTCTTCTTCTCTCTCTTCCAGGGTGTCCAGCATCTTTTCGGTCCGGGTCAGAAGTTCTTTCCGGCTGACCTTCAATAACCTTTCCAGCTGCCGCAATTGTTTTTCCAGGGCTTCGACGTAGTTAAAGGCTTCCTCTCCGGTCACCGCTTCTATCCGGCGCAGCCCGGCGGCCACGCTGGATTCAGAGATGATCTTGAAAAAGCCTATCTCCCCGCTCTGCCGTACATGGATGCCACCGCAGAGTTCCTTGCTGAAATCCCCCACGGTGACCAGCCTGACCTTTTCCCCGTATTTTTCTTCAAAAATGGCCATGGCCCCTTCGGCCAGGCCCTTCTCAAGGGTGGTAACCTTCACCGTTACTGGCAGGTTTTCCCGTATCTTTTCGTTGACCAGCCGCTCTACCTTTTCTATCTCTTCTTCGCTAAGGGCGGCAAAATGCGTGAAGTCAAATCGGAACCTCTGGTGACTGACCAGCGAACCCGATTGCCTGACGTGGTCTCCCAGGATCTGCCTCAGGGCAGCATGGAGAAGATGGGTGGCTGTATGGTTGCGGCTGATGGCCTTCCGCCTGGCGGCATCCACCACCGCTTCCACCACCTGCCCGGTTTTAAGCTCTCCTGCCAGCACCTTAACCAGGTGAACAATCAGGCCAGGAATGGGGGCGAAGGTATTCTCCACCATCCCGGAAAAATGCGAGCTTTTGAGTATGCCCGAATCGCCCACCTGGCCGCCGGCTTCGGCATAGAACGGGGTAACGGACAGGATAACTTCCCCGCTTTCCCCCTCTTTAAGGGATTCGACCGCCTGGCCGTTTTTAATAATGGCCAGGACCTCGGTCTCGGCCACTTCTACCCTCTCGTAGAAAACGGGCTCTATCTTCAGGTGCTGATAATTCTGGTAGACCGATTTTTCCCTGAACCTGGCCTCGCCCTCCCAGGATTGCCGGGCCCTGTCCTTTTGAATTTCGAGCTCTTTCTGGAAACCGGCTTCATCCACCTCCAGGTTCTTCTCCCTGGCCAGTTCCTGGCAGAGGTCCAGCGGAAAGCCAAAGGTGTCGTAGAGTTTGAAAACCCTGTCGCCCGGGATGACCCGGCCTCCAGAGGCCAGGGTTTCCTCGGCATATTGTTCAAAATAGCGCAGCCCAGAATTCAGGGTATAGATAAAACGTTCCTCCTCGGCCAGGCAGACCCGGCTGATGTAAGGCAGGTTGGACATTAGCTCCGGGTAAGCCTCCTTCATGATATCCACCACCGTACCGGCCAGCCGGTAAAGAAAAGGTTTATCCAGGCCCAGCAGGTTGCCGCGCCGGAAGGCCCGGCGTATCAGCCTCCGCAAGACATAGCCGCGTCCCTCGTTGGCCGGGGTCACTCCATCGCCAATCAGAAAGGTTATGGCCCTGATATGGTCGGCTATGATTCTGACCCAGACGTCGGTTTCGCCGCCGGTCGGGTATTCCTGGCTGGTTTCCTGGACTATGGCCTGGATAAGAGGGGAAAACAGGTCCGTTTCAAAATTGCTCCGCCTGCCCTGAAGAACGGCGGCCATCCTTTCCAGTCCCATGCCCGTGTCGATTGACGGCCTGGGCAGGGGGTGCATCTGGCCCCGCTCGTCCTGGAAAAATTCCATGAAAACAAGGTTCCAGAGTTCGACAAACCGGTAGCTGCCGCTGGCGATCAGGTCGCGGGGTGAGCCGGCCTCGATGTCTTCCCCGAGGTCATAATGAATCTCGGAACATGGACCGCAGGGCCCGGTCTCCCCCATCGCCCAGAAATTGTCCTCCTTGCCGAAGCGAAAAATCTTCTCGGCCGGAATGCCAATTTCCCGGTTCCAGAGGCGAAAGGCCTCGTCGTCATCCTGGTAGACCGTTATGTAAAGTTTCTCGGCCGGCAGGCGGTAAACCCCGGTCACCAGCTCCCAGGCAAAGGCAATGGCTTCCCTCTTGAAATAATCGCCGAAGGAAAAATTCCCCAGCATTTCGAAAAAGGTATGGTGCTTGGGAGTCCGCCCGACCTGCTCCAGGTCGTTGTGCTTGCCACTCACCCGCAGACACTTCTGGACGGTGGTGGCCCGGCTGTAACTGCGTTTTTCCAGCCCAAGAAAGATATTCTTGAACTGGTTCATCCCGGCATTGGTGAACAGCAGGGTGGGGTCGTCCTTGGGAATAAGGGGTGAACTCGGAACTACCCGGTGACCTTTCTTCTCGAAGAATTCCAGAAAGGCGGTCCTGATCTCATTTGCTTTCATCATCCTCTAACTTTCCTCTTCGTGCCCTCCTTCGACTCTCTCCACCTTGACCATTTCTTTTTCCATCTGTTCGAGCGCGATGTCCAGGGTAGACTGGACCCCCATAACCCTCAGCTTGAAGGCATCAGGATTGGAAGAATACTTGATGCCCTGCTCGAAAGAAATGTATCCATCTCTGTATAGCTGATATATTGACTGGTCAAAGGTCTGCATTCCATACTGGGAAACACCGGTGGCAATGGCATCGCGGATGAGACCGGTCTTGTCACGGTCGGCAATGCACTCCTGGATGAAGGGAGTGGTAATCATGACCTCAACCGCCGGCACCCGGCCCTGTTCGTCCATCCTGGGCACCAGGCGCATGGAGATGACCGCCTTGAGCACGCTGGCCAGCTGCAACCTGACCTGCCTCTGGTGATGCGGCGGGAAGGTGGCGATGATACGGTTGATGGTTTCCGGGGCATCCAGGGTGTGCAGGGTGCTGAGAACCAGGTGACCGGTTTCGGCCGCCAGCAGGGCGGTCTCGATGGTTTCCAGGTCTCTCATTTCACCCACCAGGATGACGTCGGGGTCTTCACGGAGACAGGCTCTCAGTCCCCGGGAAAAGCTCAGGACATCCATGCCCACTTCCCTCTGGCTGATGGTGCTCTTCTTGTCCTTGTGCAGGTATTCAATGGGGTCTTCGACAGTGATGATATTTTCCCGGCGGTAGGTATTGATGTAATCAATCATGGCGGCCAGGGTGGTGGTCTTACCGCTTCCGGTGGTTCCGGTCACCAGGACCAGGCCCCGGGGATAAAAGGCGATTTTTTCCAGGACCTCGGGCAGCAGTAGCTCCCTGATGGTCTTCACTTCCAGGGGGATGATTCTCAGGGAAATGGCCAGGGTGCCCCGCTGGTAATAAATGTTGCCCCTGAACCGGCCGAAACCCGACAGGCTGTAGGCCAGGTCCACGTCAAAGTCTTCTTTAAGTTTTTTACGCTGGTAGTCGCTCATGATCTGGTTGGCCAGGTCGGCCGTGTCCTCCCCGGTCAGCCGGGGAAAGCCTACCAGCGGAATCAAGGTTCCGTGGACCCTGATCATGGGGTGGTTTCCCGCCTTAAGGTGCAGGTCCGAGGCATCCCTTTCGATGGCAATTTTTAAGAGATCATCAATGATCATCAAACCCTCCCTGATTTTCGATACCTATGGATATAACAAGACCGCCGGAACTGCCCTCCGGCAGAAAATAATCTCTTTTATTTCCGAGGATTATTCTTTCCGAACAGCTCATCTTTCCTGGCGTCTCCCTGCCCGGCCTAAAACTCAAATTGGTTTTATAGTAAAACAACTGGCTATTAATGTCAATTTTAAGGAGTCCGGGATGGTTCAGCCCGGCTCAGACACTTTCCCCGCAGTAGGGGCAGACCCTGGTCTTGTAAGGCAACGGGCGGCGGCAGTTCCAGCACAGGTCCGACCGTCTCTGTTCCCGGGCCTTAATCCTGGCAAAGATGTCATCAAGCTCGGTCGTCTTTTCTTCCTTGCCTTTAACACGGGATAGCTCTCTTATTATTTCCGAAGCGCTCTGCACCCGGTCTTCCACTTTTGGCGCCAGGCAGCGCATGATCAGGACGTCAACCTCCTTGGGCACCTTCATGTTTTTTAGCCTGGGCGGGGTGATCTTCCCCTGCTGGGCCTTCTCCAGGATCTTGAAGGGGTCGGGGTCGAAGATCGGCGGCCGGCCGACGATCATCTCGTAGAAGATACAGCCTATGGAATAGATGTCCGAGCTGTAAGAAGCTTTTCCCAGGAACTGTTCCGGCGCCATGTAAGGGGGCGAGCCTATCCTGGTCGAGGCGTACTGGGTAGAATTCAGCCAGGCCGAAGTCCCGAAGTCGGTTATTTTGACCGTGCCTTCCTCTGAGATGAGGATGTTGGAAGGCCTCAGGTCCCGGTGGATAATCTTATTCTTGTGGGCATGGTCGACACCGTAGGCAATCTGCTTGATAATGTCCACGGCCCGCTCGGCCTCCAGTATTTTTTCCTTCTCCAGGATCTTCTCCAGCGATTTTCCCCTGACGTATTCCATGACCATGAAGAAGACATCTTTTTCTTTTTCAGCGGCCAGCACCCGGACGATGTTGGGATGGTTGAGGGCGGCCTGCAGCCTGGGTTCCTTGAGCAGCTTGTAGAGCTCCTGCGACTGCTTGTGCGGAACCTTGATGGCCACCTTGATATCCAGCCAGGTGTCCCTGGCCAGGTAAACGGAGCCAAAGCCGCCGCTGCCCAGCGACCTGAGAATTTCGTACTTGCCTACTTTCTGTCCCTGAAGAAACATGTCACCAGTTCCAGAAATGAGAAATCAGGCTCAGGGCTGAAATAACGGCCGTTTCAGTCTTGAGAATCCGGCTTCCGAGAGACAGTCCCTGAAATCCGGCCCTGTCCAACAGCTCTTTCTCTTCCTCAGTCCAGCCGCCTTCCGGTCCGGCCAGAAGAAATATTTCATCCGTCCGGTCCTCAATAAGTATATCACGAAAATACCGGGGACTGTCTTCGGACAGGTAAAATTTCGAACCATTCACTTTCCGACCGACAGCCTGTTCGAGTTTGAGCGGAAACCCGATGTGCGGCAGGCTGCCACCCTTGCATTGTTTTAGTGCTTCCCTGGCAATTCTCTCCCAGCGCTGAATCTTCTTGTCCAGGCGATCCGGTGGCAACGGCTGCGACCTCCTGGTCATTAATGGCTGAATTTCTGAAACTCCCAGCTCGGTGGCCTTCTCGATTATGAAATCGAACACGGCCGGCCTGGTCAGCCCCAGCCCCAGGATCACCCGGGTTTTGATAGCCTCTTCTTCCGTCTTCAACGGCCGGAGCCAGGTTCTCTCTTCTTCTACGAATTCCACCTCGGCCAGAAGCCTCCGGCCCCGTCCATCGGTCAGCCAGACCAGATTTCCCGGTTTCACCCTGGCCACCCGGGACAGGTGGTGATGCTCCTGGCCTTCAAGACAGAAGCGGTCCAGGCCAGCGGGCCACTCCCTGATAAAAAACTGGTTACTGGTCACGGTCCTCGCTTCCGACCAGTTTCTGGTACTTTTCCAGAACCGAACGGTCCACTTCGTCCAGTTTCTCTCCCCGCAGTTCGGCCAGCCTGCTGAACAGGACTTTCTGCTCCCGGTCGAGTCTGTCCGGTGTTTTCACCATCACCTGGACGTAAAGGTCGCCGCTGCGGTGGCCGCCCAGTTCTTTCAGGCCAACCCCGCGCAGCTTGAAGACCTCACCCGATTGAACCCCGGCCGGAATCTTCAATGTCTCCTGGCCACCGCCGAGCAGAGGGATGGCTACCCTGGCCCCCAGGGCCGCCTGGGAAAAGCTCAAATCCACCTGGCAGTACAGGTCCCGCCCCCTTCTTTCAAAGAACGGGTGCTTTCGAACCCTGATGATTACATAGAGGTCGCCGCGGGGCAGGCCCTGGTCCCCGGCTTCGCCTTCTCCAGAAATTCTGAGCCTGGTACCGTCTTCCACCCCGGCCGGTATCTTCACCTTCAGCTGTTTCTTTTGCTTTACCCGGCCCGTTCCCTGGCATTCGCCGCAGGGCGTGGCAATTATTTCACCCAGGCCATCGCAGTGAGAACAGGTCCTGGTGATGGTGAAAAAACCCTGCTGGTAGCGCAGCTGCCCGCGACCCTGGCAGGCCGGGCAGATTGATTTTTTGGTTCCCGGTTTTAACCGGCTGCCACCGCAGACCGGGCAGAGCTCATGCCGGGTGATTTTCAATTCTTTTTCGGTGCCGGAAGCCACTTCTTCCAGGCTGACCTGCAGTTCCAGGGCCAGGTCCCGGCCGCGCTGGGCCCGGGTCCGGCGCCCCGGCTCGCCACCGAAAAACTCTGAAAAACTGAAACCAAAAAAGTTGCCGAGGATATCTTCGAAGTCCTGGAATATGGAAGAATCAAAGCCGCGGAAGCCCTCATAGCCCTGGCCCTGCAGTCCCTGGTGACCGTAGCGATCATAGATGGCCCGCTTTTCCGGGTCGATCAGGACGCTGTAGGCTTCGGCCGCTTCCTTGAATTTCTCCTCGGCTTCCTTGTTCCCGGGGTTGCGGTCGGGATGGTACTTTAAGGCGGCCTGGCGATAGGCTTTTTTTATTTCTTCGGCTGAGGCCTGTCTTGATACCCCGAGGACTTCATAATAATCCTTCTTCATTCCCGCTCTTCACCTCCTTCTGCTTCCGCTCGATGATCTCCTGCAGTTCTTCAGGCAGCAGGCCGGCTGCCGGTTTGACTTCAATTTTCTGCTCGCGTCCGGTAGCAGTATCACGGGCCGAAACCCGCAGAATGCCGTCGGCATCGATTTCGAAGGTCACGTCTATCTGGGGAACGCCGGCCGGGGCCGGGTCAATCCCAACCAGGTCAAAGGTGGCCAGGGACTTGTTATCGGCCGCCACCGGGCTTTCCCCCTGCAGCACATGAATCCTGACCCGCCGCTGGTTATTTTCCACGGTGGTAAAGGCCATGGTCTTGCGGGCCGGGATGGTGGTATTTCTTTCTATGATCTTCTGGTACATCCCGTTTTCTGTTTCAATGCCCAGGGAAAAGGGCGTGACGTCCAGCAACAGGACCAGCTCCCTTCCCTGCCCTTTTATCATGCTGGCCTGGAGGGCTGCCCCAAGGGCCACGATTTCATCGGGATTGATGCGGGCGGCCGGCTGTCTCTTGAAGTAATCGGCCACCATCTGCCTGACCAGCGGCATCCGGGTCTGGCCTCCGACCAGGATGACCTCATCAATCCGGGAAATGTCCAGGCCGGCGTCCTTCAGGGCCTGCTCGCAGATGACCAGGGTCCTCTCCACCAGGTCCACGGTCAGGTTTTCAAAAAAGCTGCGGTTGATCTTCTTCTGGATGTGGAGTGAACCGCGGTCGGTGTTGCAGATGAAGGGAAGGTTGATCTCCGTTTCGGGGGTGAAGGACAGCTCCCTCTTGGCCTTTTCTGCCGCCTCCTTTATTCTCTGCAGGGCAAAGCGGTCCTGGCTGAGGTCAATCCCGTGCTCTTTCCGGAACTCGTCCACAAGCCAGGCAATCAGCCTGTTGTCAAAATCATCACCCCCCAGGAAGGTATCGCCGCTGGTGGATAGCACGTGGAAGATGCCGTCCTGAATCTCCAGGACCGTGATGTCGAAGGTGCCGCCGCCCAGGTCATAAACCGCCAGCTTCCCGTTTTTCCTGGTGTTGAAGCCGTAGGCCAGGCTGGCCGCGGTTGGCTCGTTAATGATGCGCAGCACCTTGAGGCCACAGATGGCCGCAGCATCCTTGGTGGCCTGGCGCTGGTGGTCATTAAAATAGGCCGGGACAGTTATGACCGCCTCTTCCACTTCGGTCCCGAGATAGTTCTCGGCACACTGTTTCAGGTAGCTGAGTACGAGGGCCGAAATTTCCTGGGGAGTATAAACCCTGGCCCCGGCTTCTATCAGGATATCGCCGTTCGGCGCTTCGATCATCTTGAAAGGAAACTTGTCGCGGAGCTGGGCCATCTCGAGCGAATTGTATTTCTTGCCGATTAACCTCTTGACCGAGTAGACCGTGTTCTCGGGATTGGTAACAGCCTGGCGCAGTGCCGGCAAGCCCACCAGGAGCTGCCCGGAATCAGTGAAGGAAACCACAGACGGGGTGGTGTTGCTGCCTTCCAGGTTGGGAATAACCGCGGGCTGCTGCCCGTTGAGATAAGCCACGCAGGAATAGGTGGTTCCCAGGTCTATCCCGATTACTTCGGCCATGCTCAGTTCTTCTTTGGAATGATAACTTTTACCATAGTCGGCCGCAGAAGTCTATTGTGAAGCAGGTAGCCTTTCTGTAATTCTTCTTTTATTTCCGGCTCGCTGACCTCGGCCGATTCCTCCGAGACCAGGGCATGGTGCAAACTGGGGTCGAACCTTTTGCTCTCGAGTTCAATCGGCCTGACCCCGTGTTTTTTGACTAGGTTGAGCAGCATCCTGTAAATCAATTCCACCCCTTCCCGGAAAGTCTTGCCGTCGACTTCTTCTTCTGAAGTCTTCAGGGCCCGTTCAAAGTTGTCGAGTATGGGCAGGATGTCCCGCAGCAGGTCGCTCAGGGCATACTGAAAGAACTCTTCCTTTTCCCTTTCGGTTCTCTTTCTGATGTTGTCAAGTTCAGCCACCGAGCGCAGGAACTTATCCTTCAATTCCTCCACGGCTTTCTTCAGCTCGCTTATTTCCCGGTCTTTTCCTTCCAGCTCGGCCTGAAGTTTATTTATGGTTTCTTTAAGGTCTGGCTGGTCTCCCCCGGGCTCGCGGCCGGCAGCGCAGGGGGCTTCCTTCCCTTCCCTTTCTTCCTGCAGGTACTCTATTTCCTCCTGCTCACTAACCTTAAAACCGGCCTCGGTAGCCTGGGCTCCGTCCTTGACTTTCAATTCCGCTTTTTCATCGGGCTTTTCTTTCTTGTTCTGGTCGACTGGCTGGCTACTTTCCGTTTTTTTACCGCTCATAACTCCACTCCTTTTTCCAGTATGGTGATGGTTCTGGTCAGCCGCCTGGCCACGTTATCTACCAGGGGAATTATCCTATCGTAGGGCAGCCTCTTGGGGCCAATGATACCCAGCGAGCCCAGGACCTGGTTGCGGTAACCGTAATGCGACAGAATCAGGGAACAGTCGGCAATCTCCGGAAGTCGCAACTCCGAGCCTATGATGACCTTGACCCTTTCCAGGCTGATCAGGTCCGACAGCAAACGGGCCAGGTTGGCCTTCTCCTCGAAATTCTGGAACAGTGACTTCAGCTTGTTGAAGTCGAAGAGCTCGGCCTTGTCCAGCAGCCTGGCCGTTCCCTGGAGAAAAATCTTGCCTTCTTCTTTTTCCAGAGCAGGAGAGCTGCGCAACAGGGAAATTAGTTTCTCCACCAGGTCCTCGTATCTCATCTTGAGCCGGGGCAACTCCCTGAACAGGTAATCTCGGACGTGGGACAGGCTCTTGCCGCGGAAATTCTGGTTGAGGTACTGGGCGGCCCGGTCCAGTTCTGCCTGGGTGAACAGGGTCTGGGTTTCGAAAATTTCGGTCTGGACCAGGTTGAAGGTCGAGAGCAGCACAATCATCACCCGGTTATCCTTGAGTTTAACAAACCTGACCTGGTCGAAGGCCACCCGCGAGATATGGGGAGAGATGACGAAGGCCAGATTATCGGAGCTGCTGGCCAGGATCTGGCTTACCTGGAGCAGGAGGCTGTCCAGTTCGCCCGAGCCCACGCTCAATTCTTCCGGGTAGATCCGGAGCTCATCGGGTGTGGCCCGAAGGGTTTCAGTCAGCAATGTATTAACATAAAACCTGATCCCCTCGTCAGTCGGTAACCTTCCGGCCGAGGTATGGGGCTGGTAGAGATAGCCCTGCTGTTCCAGACTGGCCATGGCATTCCTGATGGTGGCCGGTGATATCTTGAAATTCAACTTCTGGGCCAGAAGCCCCGAACTGACGGGTTTCCCGGTCTCGAGGTAGGAAGCCACTGTAAGATTTAATATAATTTTTTCCTTGTTTTCTAATCTTGAGTAAGACATTTTTCCCTTTTTTATTTTATTTACCTCAAAAGCCCTTAATTGTCAATCTGCTCCAGGGACTGCTAAATTATAAAATGGCCAGGCCGGCATAGCCCACCACTTCCCTGTAATCTCCGGTCCTTTCTCCTGAGGTCTGGTAACTTATCAGGCGGCCTTCCCTGGCCCCGAGGGACCGGGCTGCGGCCAGCATGGCCGCGGTCGGCTGGAACCCGCACATGGATATTCCGAAGGAGGTGACCACCCGGACCAGCCCTTCCGGGTCAAGCTTTTTGATGAAATCAATGGCCTTGAAATCAAGTTCTTCGGCTACTTTTTTACTGACGTAATGGCTCATATCGGTGGAGGCCACCATTAATACCGGATGCTCAAATTTCTTGATGGCATCGGCCAGGGCCTGCCCGAGCTGGTGCAGTTCAGGCCAGCCAGCCTGGTACGAGACCATGATGGGCACAATGGAAACATCTGGCCTGAAGTACTGGAGGAATGGAATCTGGACTTCTATCGAGTGTTCTTTGCGGTGAGCCTCCGGGTCGCGGCTGATGAGTTCTGTTCCTTCCGACACCAGGTCGGCCAGGCGGGTTTCAACTTTCACCTCACCCAGGGGCGTTAGCCAGCTCCCCCGGTCAAAAAGGGCAAATAAGGAACTTATGCGGTGATGGGCCGGAGACATGACCACAACAGTTTCGGGTATTTCCACCGACGAATAGACCCTTCCCGCTACCGGGCCCGAATACTCGTAACCGGCATGCGGGGCCACCACTCCCACCGCCCTTATCTTTTCCTCCCCTTCCCTGGTAAAAGATTGAATGGTGTTTCTCAAGAGGTCCGGGTCATCCGGGTAAAAATAACCGGCCACGTAAGGCAGTCTTTTCATCTTGGCCCTCCTTCCTGAGCTGAGGCTCAGATGAACTTTCTTTCTTCTTTGAAGGCCAGACCCAGCGACTGGAGCTCGTCAAGAATTGGTTGATATATTTCGGCCACCGTAGGTGTCAGGACCCCGCTCCCGTGGATCCTTCCTTCCAGTATTAATTTTACACCAAGGGCTGCGGGCAGACCAACCGTCCTTGACATGGAAGTGTGCCCATAAGGCTGGCCAAAATCAATGAGCGTGGAGGTGATTTTTTCCTGGCCCTTCCCCGGATACTCGACCACTATTTCGTGCTGCAGGACGGTCAGGTCACGCTCGCCTTCGCGGTATTTCAACTTATCGACCATCAGGGCGACCAGCAGGTCGAGCGGAGAAAGCTTCCTGGAAGGAAGCCTCCGGTCGCTGAACAGGCCAAGCCATTCCAGGCTCTTGATAACTTCTGAGTCGGCTTCAAGTTTGAGCCTGGCGGCCAGGGCCTGTTTAAGGTCGGCCGATTCTCCCAGGCCCAGGTATTCCCTCATGAAACCGGCATAGGTCTCAGCCCGCCACTCCCTTTCGGTTATATCCAGCAAGCCCAGCTCCCCTATCTTTTTCAACTTCAGGCACCAGCCGGGATAACGCAGGGTTCCCCGGAGCATGGTCCTGGCCTCGGGGATACCATAGGTTTCGGTGTAAGAAACGGAATTCCGGTTGGGGTAACCCTCAAAGACTCCGAGGCCTGGTATATCGATCATCCTGTAATGGTTGAAAAGCTCCTCGGCCGGCACCACCACTTCCTTCCCGTCCAGAAGGTAGCGGGCTTCATTCCGGCCGGCCAGAAGGACTCCGCGCGGACTCCAGGAGAACTTGTAGCCAAAGGGATTATCCCTGGCTTCGGGAGCTGGCAACCCGCCGCAGTAGGAAATGAAGCTAAGGACCCGGCCGCCGGCACGGTGGGCCTCGTCAATTAACCTCATGGCTTCCATGTGGTCAATGCCCGGGTCGAGTCCGAGCTCGTTTAGAAATATCAAGCCCTTTTCCCTGGCCTTAGCATCAAGTGCCTTCATGGCCGGGCTGACATATGAAGCCGTTACCAGATGTTTGTTAAGTTCCAGGCAGATTTCAGCCACGTAAGGATGAAAAGTATAAGGGACCAGGCTGACCACAACCTGCGCCTCGGCCAGAAGGCGGACCAGGGCCGGGCGGTCCTGCAGGTCGAGCTGGAAGACCCGGCTTCGGGGATGACCCTTAACCAGGCTCCGGGCCCGTTCCAGGTCAAGGTCAGCCACCGCCAGCTCTATGTCATCATAACCGAGAAGGTATTCAATCAACGGACCGGCTACCAGACCAGCTCCCAGAAGGCAGACCCTTTTCATTTTATACCTCGCTATTAAGATTGATATATTTTCTATTTCAGGTAGTTTTCCAGATAACGG
>JABLWX010000073.1 GCA_013178315.1 Candidatus Aminicenantota bacterium | reverse complement strand
CTGCCCTGGCCGGGTTCTTTCGGGGCAGGCTGGAAGCCAGGAGTTGAACCAGCCGTTCCCGCGCCTGGTAAGAATCCCGGAGCATGGCTTCGGGCAGAAGCCGGGAGATTTCGTTCCTCAGGCCCTGCAGCCGGGTTCGTTCGGGGCCGGCCGGCTCCTTCCGGGTCTCCCTGGTTGGCTCTCTGCCCATTTTAATACTTCTTTCAGCATTCAAATTTTATCCTATTTTCGCCCCGACTGATATAGAAGAAAGGCAGGAAGAAATAGCGGACCAGGAGAGCGGAGATAGTGCGGACAATAAATTGGATAATTGGAGTCGACGGAAATTGAGACCTGTTCCGTTTGAGAACAAGAAAAAATGATGGCTGTGGTCAGAGCAAAAGTAGTTCATATTAATAGAACATGGATATGGATTTAGCTCAGCAAAAAGGAGAGATAAGCCAGATGATTTTTGCGCTCTCTTTTATGTAAGAGACCCTTACAGAAAATTATGAATATTAATCGGTTTTAGTTAGAGTTTAGTTAGAGTAAAAATAGCCTGGTTCAGGGAAAACCTAAGAAACCCCAGGGTTATCCCCACCAATTATCGGGCCTGGAAATCATACTCCCCTTATCTTGTCCTGAACCGGCCGTTTAGGTCAGCGCAGCCACCATCCTATGATTTTCGGATTTTTCTCGGGCCAATAAATCGTGCCGGCGCAGGTCCTATCAACGCTCTGCACCAGTCCGGTGTCGCAATAATCGGCGTATGGGTACATGATGGAAGTGGTGCAGTCGTTGTGGTCAATTCCTATGGCATGGCCGAACTCGTGGGCGGCGATAACGCTCAGGTAAAAGCCGCCGTTGCAGGTTGCGGTGCAGGCATTGTTGAAACTGAAATACTTCCAGCCATCGTAGAACATCATGTCGAATTCGATGATTATCCCGGTGGTCCGGTTGTACCAGGTGTAGGTAACGGCGATGGTGCTTCCGGCCTTGGCTTTTCTGAAGAAGACGATGTTCTGGTAGTCCTGCTTGACCTTGGTCAGGGAGGTCGTGCCGCCGATGACCAGTTCGAATTCTGGCTGCCAGCTGCCCGAACCCAGGTCAATCTCTGAATAGGTGCAGCTTGAAGTCATGTCATTGCAGTTTGGGTTGAGGTAAAAGGTAGCGGTTTTTGAGGGCCATTTAGCAAAGGTGAGACAGCATTCGGTCTGGGCTTTGACCTCGGGCTGGAGTTTTTCCTGCTTGATTAGTTTATATACGGCATTCAGCTTTTTTAAGTAGAGTTTGTGGACCTGGCCTTTCTTGAATGCTGGTGTGTTGGAAACCCTCAGCCCCAGGTCCCCAACCTCGCCGCCCTCGACCGAGAAGGCAACGAATTTCTCGGCCCGGCCCTTAAGCTCTTTGTCCACTCGGACCGTCACCCGGCTGAAGATCAGGTAGTCGCCGTATTCATTGTAATCATAGTATCCTTCCACCTCGGCCACTTCTCCCACCAGGATGTGGGTGGCCTCTTCCGGGTCCCGGACCATTTTATCGGCCAGGCCGGGGAAGGTGGCAAGAAAAATAAAGAGAAAGAACAGGATAACCAGCTTTTTCATGGCGCTTCCCTCCTTCTGAGTTCTCTATAACCCAGTTTCCCCGGGCAAGTCAAGCTTATTTATTGGATCAGATAAGTTCGTTTGACATGGGCCACAATGCGGATTATTTTGAAAATGGGGAGGGGAAATCATGATTATTAAGAAGATTCTTGCCTTTTTCCTTCTTGTGGCCGCGCTGTCCATAGCCGCGTCCCAGGAAAAGGTGCCGCGTGTTGTGCAACTAGAGGTGATCTCTGGAGATCTCTTCATCAGGTCTTATTCGCACGAGATCTACACGGGCGAGAAGAGCATCGCCTGCTTTTCCTACGTTTCAGATGGCCTCGAAAGGCACGGGCAAAGTGAAATCATCCTAACCCTTCCACGCAAGGGCCTGGGGGGAGACGTCCCCCTGGATGTTATCGAGATTTTCAAGTCGATCCACGCCGGGGCCGAATCCGGTAAGCTCGTCAACGACTATGACGTCTTCATCATGAAATCTGGTAAGTCATTCCTGGGCAGGAGGGGCGACTGGGGCTTTTTCTTCATTCCGGCGGAGGTCCTGGAGGGTGTCGATGTTCCCTTCAAGGCCCTGGCGGCCATTCTGGCAAAGGGGTACGAGGTGGATCTCTTGAAAAGGGGGCTCTCCTATCGTGTAGCGTCCATGCTGGGTGCCGAGTACGGATATTACCCCTGTCCCTTTTGGTCAGAGCCTGAGCGGAAGTCTCTGGTGTCGTCCAAAGATTTTAAAAAAAGCTTCATGGCCGAGGCCGACTGGAGCTTTGCTCGGGGTCTTTCAGTTCGGATGTCGATAAACTCAGAGCAGAAGAATGAGATGGTGCTGACAGTCGATTTAAGCGGGCTACCCCAGCTCAATGCTCTCCTGGCTCAACCCACAACTACTGATTCCATCTTATTGAGGTTGCTGACTATTCCAGACCCCTCGGTTACCACACGACTGGCCTGGCTTCGGGGTTCCGATGAGATTGGGATCATTACTGCCTTTCCAGGGCCATGGGTGACGGGAGGATTCCTTATGCTCGTGAGCAAAGAGGGGATCGAAGAGAAGGGTTATGCGGCTGAAGACGGATTCGTCGTCTGCTTGAATCCCACATCCTTGGAAAAGCTAAAATCCTCAATGGAAGGAGCCATACCGACTGCCTTTCCGCTCGGCCGTCAGGGTGGGAAGTTACGCACGGAGTTCATGCGGCGGTTCTTCTTCGATGAGCTCGTCGAGCAGGCTTATACTATAGTGGGTGTTCACGATTATCAGTCTTATTCTGTTCTCAGGGCGCGTGTCGAAGATGTCGGCTCCGTGGAGGACTACATTAAGGCCTTGAACGGGGCAGCGCTGGCGGCCCTGAAGGACAGCAAACAGTATGATGCCCACGGGGTCCTGATTGCCGTCGGCGTCAAGCCCGGTAAGAAGGTCAGGATCTGGTGCGAGGCCATAGAAGGTAGCCTGCCGGAGGGTATACTCCAGAACCTCGAATCATCCCTGGAGAATATCCCCACGGTCGAAGTCAAAGACGGGCCCATCGCCTTCGCCCTGTGTGGTATTCTTTGGAACAGGGAGGTCAAGGAGTTCCCGGACATGCCCCCGGTATGGCGCAAAGCGCTCGCGGAGTCTGGCAAGAACCTGACCGTTCCTGATGGGCTGTTTGAGCTGATCTGGGCGGATTAATTTCTCAGGCGCGGAGGTCTCGCCTGAACGCAACTACACCAATCAAGAGGCCAGGAAACTCGTTTTCCGTCTCAACTTTACCCCTGACGGGCATATTCTATTCTTTGGTGACGATTTGCTTCAATCTGCCGACGTCATCCTGGAAGTATTTGGGTAATCTCAAAACCACAGCGGGGTGAACGCCGCTCCCCACACCCCAAGCCACGTAATTATCAACCACCCGATTTCTGTTATGAGGTGATCGTCAAGGTAAGCGGATGCGGTCACCTCGTGAACGTAGCCGCGCATATCTGTAACACCGAAGAGCAAAGGCGCCAGCACTCGATAAACTCGCCCGTCAGCGCAAGCCCAGACTGAAACAATGCCAAGCCGAGCATTTTCCACACGAAATGAGCATGCCAGAAATCGAACGATTTCTCGGCTACCTTCAGGGGAAAGAACTTGTCGCCGCCTCGCCCCATAGCCAAGCCCTTGCCACCATCCTCTTTCTTTATAATGAGGGGATCCACCATGCCCTTGGCCTGCTGGTTGGTTACGTTCGCGCTAAGCTATTCGTACAATTCCCATAATTATTACCAAAGAAGGGACAAGCAATTTCCTTCATCAACCTTCGATGGCCAGTTAAATTCCATGAAGATCAATGAGCACTGGGCACGGGCTAAAGTTCATGTTTTCTTCCGCAGTCCAATAATTTGCCAGAGCACGGCCAGGGTGATGAGAACCAGACTGATGACAGCGGCTCTTTCTACGGAAATGTCCGGGACTGAAGTGTCCAGGATTCTTTTATAAATTATACCGGTCAGAGCCCAGACGACGGTTAGGCCGAAAAGCAGGTCTCTTTTCTTGAGGATTAAAATAAGAGTAAGAACAGTCAGCGTGCCGAGAATGCTTACAGTCCAGAACTGCTCGCTGAGGCCAAAACGGTCCCATTTGAAGCCAACCAGGACGGCGGTGGTGTTGGCCACGGTGGCCACCGATATCCAGGCCAGGTAGATGCTGAAGGGCAGCCGGCCCGGGAAGCGGTCGTGCTGCTTTTCTTCGTACGGGCGGCGGCTCAGTCGCTGGTAAATTATTATGAGCAGCACCAGCAGGGTCAACATGACCAGGAGCGAAAGAAGAAGCTGTTCGTAGTGCCAGGCGAAAATCCAGCCGGAGTTTACCAGGCAGGTCAGGAAAAACAGCAGTCCTATGGCCTTGAAAGCCGGGAAAACCTCGCGCCCGGTTATGGCCTGCTTCAGCGAGAAGAAGACAAAGACAGCCAGGAGCAGGTAGATAACTCCCCAGATGGAAAAGGTAAAGCCGGCCGGGACGAACAGGTTGGGGTACTTATCGGAAAGTTGTCCGGTGTTCAGGTTGTTGATGGGCAGGGCATTGGCCAGGTAGTTAACCACAACCATGCTCAGGAAGCCGACCAGGTTGAGCCAGGCCAGCCAGTTGCCGGCCGTTCGCTTCCTGATTTCGGGTCTTTGCCCCCTGAGAAAGGCCTGATTTTCTTCCATTTGTTTCTCCCTTCCTGCCAGGAAATATCAGGGTTTTTATAATTATTTTATTTATTTCCAGTTCTTATTCCAGCGTTGATCGTGATTGCGCTTCTGGCGGATAGCAAATATGGGCATCTGAGCCCCGATGTAGCTTGCCTCCGTTTTCCCGTCTGTTTTTCCCGCTTCACTTGTGAATAAAATTCTAAACTCTCTGTCATAACTGGCACAAACATCTCTAACTTTTAGCAACTTCATCACCTTTATCCAGAAACAAGAAAAGCGTCATGTCGGGAAGATTATCGATGTTTCTCTCCAAGGCAAAAGTAATCATTCTTTTGATTTTGATGATGAACGTCTTCCCTGCAAGCTCTTAAGCCTTAAAAAGGAGGTCCTCTCTGGACAATTGAGATGGCTCCGTTTTACAGGAAATTCCGTTCTCGATACCGGCAATTATTTTTTGAGCTGAACCACGCCAATTCTTTCAGCTTCAGCCCTGATCAGTGAAATCCCGAGGATCTCTTCCAGCAGGGCATCGGAGATAAGCGACCACACGTCAGCAGGGTTCATGGTGTCCAATTACTGCCGGGCCGTAAACGCCTTCCTGGTAGTCCTTTAACAGGTAGAGAATTTTGGTCCGGCCCGAAGCCGCCAGGTTGGGCCCGGGCACCCAGCCGTCGCCGTCGAAATCAAAGTAGGGGTCAGATGGCAGGACCGAGGCCAGGTCCCAGAGCGGAGCGTTCAGGCCGGTGGCATTATTTATGGCCTCAAGAACAATATTGGCAATATGAGCGTGGACAGTATGCCCGGCGTGCACGCCGTCCAGGGAGAAAGAGCCACCGCGCCCCCAGTTCCTGGTCAGAGTATAGCTGCCAACCGGCAGGCCGGTGGAGAAGGTCTGGTTGAGCCTGTCACCAATATCCACAATGTAAGAATTGGGCCGGCCGCTCAGCGACTTGACTGCGGAGTTGAACAGATCGATGCGGTTTTTGATAAGCAAGGCTTCATCCGGGCTCATGACCAGCCGGTCGTTGGCCAGAACGGTGCCAATCCGGCCAAACTCGCCTTCCCTGGCCAGCTCATAAAGGCAGAGGAAGGTTAGAAGCGGAATCCGGCCTGTGAAGCTGTCGGGGACAACGTAGCTGAGCTTATTGGTCAAATAGAATTCCAGGTCCTCTTTGCCCATGAGGTAGCCGATTTCCGGGTAGTAAGGATAGGTCAGGAAGAAATACTTGACTCCGGAGCGGTTGAGGTTAATCCGGGTGACCAGGCGGGTGAGCTGGGCCTGGAAATCGGCAATATCCGTCAGGTTGTGCTCGATCTGGGCCGGGGTGTATGGCTCAAAAGCGATGGCTCCCTGGCTTAGCCCGTAGCTCAGGAGGTAACTTACCACCGGTTTCAACCTGTCCTTGATCTGGTCAAACGGAATGGGCAGGTACTGCGGGTTCTGCCCCCCGAGGCCCAGCGTCGACAGAGCGGCATCGTTGTTTCCCACCCAGAAAATGACGATGGCCGGTCCGGTCCGGTTGTTCAGGTGCCAGATCAGGGCATCGATCTGGCTGACCGGTTTTCCGGCCAGGATGTTGATCGGGTAGAGCACCTTGTCGTGCATGTCGGTGAAAAGGTAGGGCTGAAGCCGGTCGCAGAGGTAATCCGATGAAATATAATTGGAACTGGTGCCGGCCCGCTTGTAGTATTCGTACCCTTCCACCGAAAAGATGTCCTCTCCGTCGACGCCGAGGTTGCTGGGAACGGTCAGGGGGTTGAGCCGGGTGCCGTTGACATCGAGCCAGGCCTGGCTGAATTTCAACGGCAGAACCAGGCTCAGCTTATTGGCCACCTTCTGCAGGTAAGCATTCTGCAGATGGTACTGGTTGTTAGTGGCGTCCCTGGTACCCTGGGTCAGGCTGTCGCCCACGGCCAGCAGTGTCGTTTTCGGGACTAACAGCAGGGAATTGGTCCGGAGCGTGGATTTTTTTGCTACCAGGCGCTCCTGGCCGGCTGCCGGCGCGAAGAAAACCAGCAGCGAGACAGCCAGCCCCGCCAGAAAAAAGAAAAGAATACTCCCTTTAACCCTGGTAAACATTTTGGCCCTCCTTGATTAATATGATTATAATTTCCGGCGGGGGTGTCAAGAAGATTTTTAGATGTTCGGGTAGGGGTTTAATTTATTCTTTATCAGGCTCTTAAATCGTAATCATCGAATCAACAGTGGGGTTAGAAATAGCCACGTCGATTTCAGCCCTTATTGGTTCAGAATGTTAAAAAATTAGCCGTCTTTTCCTGAATGAGTTGTAGATAATCAACAGGCTGTAACTACCACTCCCCTGTCAGACCCTGACGAATTTCAGGCCCATTATGGCGGCCAGTTTCTGAATCTTTGAGGCAATGTGGCCGAGGCCAACGGCGCAGTGGTGGGCCGGGCCTTCTTTGCTCCAGGCTTCTATGAAGCCCTTTACGCCCAGCGGGAACTTGTAGCGGCTGTTGGTATTGCCGATTTCCAGGATGGGCCCCGGAACCGATTCGCCTTCGGCCACCAGCAGCTTGAGTTCCCCGTTCCTGGTCTGCACCACCGACAGCAGGGTCACCGGCCCGTTTTTTACCTTCATTTCAATGCTCAGGCCCCGACCCGGCTTGCCGTGGAAAACGCCGAGCGGCTTGAGCAGCGGCTGGCCTTCGGCTATACCAACGTGCCCCGGGCCATCGTGGCCCATGAGCACCACGCCCTCGTTAAAGTCCATGGCATAGAACTCGGTAAAGGAACCGCCGGCGCCGAAGGCATCCATTATTTTCATGGCCACGGCATTCTTGAGTTCGCCTTCCCCGGCCATGGGCACATGCCTGGCGGTCAGCAGGGAATTCCCGGCAATCATGGAAGTAACGATGTCTTCCTCTTCGCTTCCAGGAGTTCCTTCGTAGTAGTAAGCCACGCAGCCCAGGTTCTTTTCGGCTACCAGGCGGTCCAGGGCACAGGCGGTCCTGGCTGCCCGCTCAATTTCTGCCGGTGAACATTCCGGCAGGATTTTGAAGGTGGCCTGCATTTCCTTGATCTTCGCCTCGATTTCTTTCCTGGTTACTTTCTGCCTGATGACTTTTAGTTCAGCCATTTCCAGGAATTCGACATGAAGTCCAAGACTGGCCGCCAGCTGGGTCGGGTCAGAATAGACGTCGAGCATACCGCTATAATAATGCCCGAGTATGCCGAGGGTGGTCCGGCCCAGGATTTCGGCCACGCGGGCGGCTTCAACCCATTCGTTTATTTCTTTCCAGGCTTCGGGATCATCGAGCGTTCCGGTTACCAGGTGAAAATCAATTCCGGCCCGGCTGAAGACGTTGGCTATTTCCGGGACCGAGCAGGCCTGGCAGAAGGCCAGCCATTCGCCGGTCATCTTGCTCCGGTCGCCGAGCGAGTTAAACCACCTGTAATCAATGGCCGGTGCGGGCTGCAGGTTGAGGACAACGACCGGCACCTTAACTTCCTGGACAACCGGCAGAACGGTTGAGGACAGGGCATAGGTGGAGACATAGAGGAAAATGATTCGCACCTCACGAGCCTTGAACAGGCTGGCTGCTTCCCTGGCCTTATCCACGGAGTCCACCAGGCCAGCAGAGATAACCTGGCAACCCTGGCCCGAAGACAGCCTGGTTTCTATGGTCTTGAGATAGCCCTCCAGCCGGTCGCGCAGGCCGGCAAACTGTCCCCAGTAGGTGTTAAGCCCGATGCCGAACAGGCCAATTTTCACGGGCGCGGGATTGAGTTCTGCTTTTGCGGCCTGAACATTCGGCACACCCATGTTGCCGGCCAGGGCCAGGCCTGGAATCAAAAAAATGAATATGGCTGTTAAAATAAATGATGATAAGAACCCATTATGGATTTTGGTTCCGGGCGTCATTCTTGCCTCCCTTTACTGCCATTTTCAGTGCCGGGCTTTTCCGGTCGCCCGCAAGTTAAATAAATTAATGTTTTCCGGCCAATAAGTCATCGCTATTTATTTGTGTAATGTTTTCAAACAGGCTGGAAATTGAGTCCAGGTGTTCCAGCCGGAAGCCAGGAGTATGTGGCCCGCAACTTTTTGAACATCGCCGATAAAGGAATCGAACAGGATCGTGCCTGGAGCGCATTTTCCTCTGGTCCTCAGGCCTTACGGCCGGATTATAAGTTTTGCCTTCCGCGGCTGTCAAACCAGGGAACTCTTTTAATCTGGTTTCTCAGCCAGGAATTTCTTGACACCATTTCTGCCGGAGTTTTATTCTGGTCGGGTCAGGTCCTTAAATTTCGTCTGAGGGATCAAGGGTTAATATGCCTGATAAGAATACAAAAGCTGCCAGGCCTGCTTTAAACGTGGCCAGGCCGGTATCGTTCTCTTTATTTATCATTGTAATAGCGGTTCTTTCTCTGCTCAACCAGGCCTGCCTGCCTTCAAAAGAATCCGCCCTGAAAAAGGGGTTCACCTCGCCACCCGACGACTGCTGGCCGGGCGTTTACTGGTACTTCATGGATGGCAATCTGAGCCAGGAGAAAATGACGGCCGACCTCGAAGCCATGAAAAGAGCCGGTATCAGGTGGGCCCTTTTCCTGGAAGTCAACGTGGGTGTGCCGAGGGGAAAGGTTGATTTCCTGAGCGAGGAGTGGCAGGAGCTTTTCACCCATGCGGTTAGGGAAGCAGAGAGGCTGGGAATAAGGCTCATCCTCGGTTCCGGTCCGGGCTGGGCCGGAAGCGGCGGGCCCTGGGTCAGGCCAGAACAATCGATGCAGCACCTGGTAGCTTCCGAAGTTACAGTCAAGGGGCCGGGCGCCATGAATTTGAAGCTGCCCCTGCCCGAACCTAAAAAACCCTTTTTCGGCGAGGGGTCCCTGACTCCGGAACTTAAGAAACTGCGCGATGAATGGTACCGGGATGTGGCCGTGCTGGCTTTTCCGGCGCCTGAAGCCGAGGCAAGAATTTCGCTGACAGATGAGAAGGCTCTTTATTACCGCGCGCCTTATACCTCGCAACCGGGTGTCTGGCCTTATCTTCCGCCGCCGTCTGAAGCTGGGGTGATTGGTAAGGACGGGAGCGAGAAACGGGAACTGATGACAGCCGCCATATCACCAGACCGCATCGTGAACCTGACTGACCGCCTGCAGCCCGACGGCAGCCTGTCCTGGGAAGTCCCGCCCGGCCGCTGGACGGTGATGCGGTTTGTCGCCAGGAATAACGGCGCGGTGACCAGGCCGGCTCCGGTGCCGGGGCTGGGATTTGAGTGCGACAAGTTCAGCCGGGAAGCCTTTGAGGCCCATTTTGAAGCTTACGCCGGAAAGCTCATCAACCGGGCCAGGCCACAGAAGTCACCAACCGGCGGTGGCTTGGTCATGATCCACATCGACAGCTGGGAAATGGGGGCCCAGAACTTCACGCAGAATTTCCGGGAAGAATTCAAGCGCCGTCGTGGCTATGATCCGTTGCCCTTTTATCCAGTTTATGCTGGCCATATTGTCGGCAGCCTGGAAGGAAGCGAGCGTTTTCTCTGGGACCTGAGACGTACCTCGAGCGAACTCATCGTGGAAAATCATGCCGAGAAATTCAAGGAGCTCGGTCGGAGATACGGGTTTACCCTTTCAATCGAGCCCTACGATATGAACCCGGCGGCTGATTTTGACCTGGGAGCCGTGGCCGATGTGCCCATGGGTGAGTTCTGGAGCGATGGCTACGGTTTTAATTCGGCCTTCAGCGTTATTGAAGCCACTTCAATCGGACACGTGATGGGGCGTCCCATCATTGCGGCCGAATCCTTTACGGCCATGCCCCAGGAAGCCTGGAAGAAATACCCGGGAAACATGAAAAACCAGACTGACTGGGCTTTCTGCCAGGGACTGAACCGGCTGATTTTTCATACCTTTGTCCATAATCCATTTGACGATGAGCTTAAGCCGGGAATGACCATGGGCCCCTACGGTGTGCACTGGGACCGCGGCCAGACCTGGTGGTCAATGGTCAGGCCGTATCATGAATATATTGCCAGGTGCCAGTTTCTCCTGAGCCAGGGGAAGCCGGTGGCTGATATTTTGTACCTGACGCCTGAAGGAGCGCCGCAGGTTTTCAGGCCAGCCGCCGGGGCCACTGACGGTACAGAGTTCCTTCCTGATAAGCGCGGTTACGCTTTTGATGGTTGTTCTCCGACGGCGCTGATGAAGCTGGCCAAGGTGGAAGATGGGAGAATAGTCTTTCCGGGAGGAGCTTCCTACCGGCTTCTGATTCTTCCTGCCCTGGAAACCATGACCCCGGAGCTCCTGGCCAGGATTGAAGAGCTGGTGAGGGAGGGAGCGGTGGTTGTCGGCAGTCCACCCCGCAGGTCGCCTTCTCTGGAAAATTATCCCGCGTGCGATCGGCGGGTTAAGGAATTGGCAGAAAAGGTCTGGGGAAGCCTGGAATGGCCGAAAGATTCCACCGCGCGCGATTATGGAAAGGGAAAAATATTCTTTGGTGGAAAGTTGAGCCCAGCGCCGGTGAGAAGTGATTCCAACCCGCTTGAGGCCCGGCTTTATCCTGATTATGAAGACACGGTGGCGGTGCTCGAAAAGATGGGTGTCGGGCCCGATTTTACCTGCCATACGGGGAAGATTCGCTATACCCACCGTTTGCTGCCTGAGCTGGAGCGCGAAGTCTATTTTATTTCGAACCGGACGGCAGAGCGGGTGGAAGATGTCTGCCGGTTTAGAGATGGTTCGTTGCGGGCTGAGCTCTGGGACCCGGCGACTGGAGAAATCCGGAAACTTGAGGGAGTGAAAACCGGGCCAGCGGGCGTTGAACTCGGAGTCAGGCTTGAACCGTACCAGAGCTTCTTTGTTGTTTTTGAGAAAGGGAAGCAGGGGGTTGAACCTCGAGTTAACCCTGAATCAGACAATAAATCCAGGTTAGAAAATAAAATCGGATTAAGAAATGAACTTGAGCCGGATGAGTCAGTAAAGAAAAATTTTGAATATAAAAAAGTAGAAGAAAAAGGAGCGGGCATCAAAAATTTGGAATCCTTATCCAGAAATTTTCCTGAGGTGCAGCCTCTGATAGAAATCACCGGTCCCTGGAAGGTGTGGTTTGACCCGAAATGGGGAGGTCCCGGGGAAGTCATTTTTGAAAAATTGCTCGACTGGACGAAACACCCGGCCGAGGGTATCAGGTATTATTCGGGGACCGCGGTCTATAGCATAGACTTCGATTTGCCGGCTGGTGCGGAAATTTCCCGGAAGGACCGGCTTTACCTTGACCTGGGTGAAGTGAACTGCCTGGCGCGGGTGAAACTTAACGGACAGGAGCTGGGTATAGTCTGGACGGCACCGTGCCGCGTTCTCCTTAAAGGTGGTCTTAAAAAGAAAAATAACCTTCTGGAAATTGAAGTGGCCAACCTCTGGGTCAACCGGCTTATCGGCGATGAGAATGAACCCTGGGATGGAGTGGCCGATGGCAGATGGCCCGAGTGGCTCTTAAAAGGTGAACCCCGTCCTACTCGACGCTATACTTTTACCACGCACCGTTTCTACAGGCAGGGTGACCCGCTGCTCCCCTCCGGCCTCCTCGGCCCCGTGATTATCTATAAGCAGTGAAAACGGGGGACACAATACTTATTCCCCGATTTTCTACCTGTGAATCAAATTATATCTTCAAGAGAATCATTGCTATCAATAAATATGAAGTTCGTACTGGCCGGCCGGCTCATTGTATTCCACCCAGCCAAATTTTCCCCGTTATTCGCTTACAGAATAACGGGTTACCCTGGGAAATTCACCCGGGATAACCATATACAGCTTGCCCTGGTAATCGATGGCTTTAAGCTCTCCCGGAAGTTTAAGGCTGCCGACCTGTTTTTCGTCGATAAAAAGGTCAGCCACGTGCTCCTGGTTCTTAAAGGATTCAAAGTAGACGAGAAGGAACTTCCCGGCCGGAAGTATAATGGCCGCGGTGGAGACAAAGCCCCGGCCCATCCTGGTAAGTGGCTCGTATAGTTCATTGGAACCGGCCACGGTGGCTTCAAGCTTCTTGTCCCTGAAAACCAGAACCTGGTAACGGTGAGGATTCAGGACGAAGACGCGGCCGTCCTTGGAAGCTGAGAACAGGAGCGGTGCCCCGAACATGGGCATCATCTTCATCGGCTCGAAATCCTTTGGCACCTCGAGGACTTCTCCGAAGGAGGAAAGCAGCCGGCCTTCGGAGTCAAGGACATGCAATATCTTACCCTCGTGCGGCCCGATGCCGATGACCTCTTCCGAGCCGGCTGACCTGATGCAGCTTACATGGAAATCGACCTTGAAGGTGCGCAGGTAATTTCCCTGCCCGTCGTAGACTATGATTTTGCGGTCGCCGTTGATGAAAAGAAGGCCAGACGGGGTGACGGCAATGCCACTTATCTGGTTAAGTTCTTGAGGCCCCTGCCCCTCGGGGACGGCAATCTTTCTTATGAAGCGGCCGTCACGGTCGAATATCCTCACCTGGCGGTTCTTGCTGTCAGTGGCGTAAATGTTTCCACCTGGATCGACATCAATGTAGTTATGTGGCCAAACATAAAGTTTTCGTCGCCGCTTTCCTGGCCGATGGTCAGCTCCGGTATGAATTTCAACCGAACATTCTGGCCAGCGGTGGTGGGAGGAGTCGGGCCCGCGGTCAGAAGGATTAAAAGAAACATTAAAGTCGTTATGAGACCCGGCCAGCCCGGAAACCGACTGTAGAACCTGCCCTTATAAGCTGAAGAGCAGTGCCTGGATATAAATCCATGGTCCATGCCTTTTACCCCCTTTATATGATATGAAGCTTCATCGCCGAATTAAATCAGATTTAAGCTGGCGAGGTTTTTTAGTTGAATTTTTTCACCTCTATCATAACGACGCCGACCAGGCTTCTGTTTATTCTGCCCGGCTAAAGCTAATAAACTGCCCCGACCTCATTGTTAAGCGACTTGATGAACAGGGAAAGCTTCCCGTCAACCTTGAGCCTGACCACCACGTCAGCTTTGGTGCCGATTTCCCATTTCGGGCCGCCGCGGGCCACAACCTCAATCTTGTTTGGCTCACCCGGACTCTTGGGCCTTATTTCTGACTCGAACCCGGTTTCCCAGGTATCGGTCCTGTTGGTTACCCAGAGCCTGTCGGCCGCGACGTTATCGGGGAAGTTAGCTGCACCTTCAGCGGTGAGTTCGATTCCAGCGATGAGTGCGGAGCCGCCCGGCTCGCCGCCCGGCATGAAATCCCGGTAAAGGAAGGCCTTCATGGTGATTTTTGTACCTTCGATCACAACAGCTTCCGGGATATTTTCCAGGTCGTCGATCGGAGAGAAAGGACTCCGGCAGCCAGGAAGGGCGGTGAATATAAGGCAGCAAAACAGAATGATCAGCTTCCGGCCTGATAATTTAATTACCCCATGTTCATGATAAGCCCCAACCATACCTTACATAAAAAATTTATCTCTGGCCTGAAATGCTGTCAAGTTTCGGCCCGGGCAGCCCGGCTACGTTTGGCCGCCTGTTCATAAGGTGATTCGAGCGAGGCAGGTCTATTGAGCTGATAAATCTTATCCTACCCTGAAATTAGCGGCCGATTTAAACTGGTCCGGATATCGACAGGCGACGGACTTTCTGCTATATTTTTAGCCTTAAAAAGTTACAGTCAGGTTTTTCCCACCTGGAACTTTTATCCGTCAATGGCTTAAATCTGGAGCTTTACCTATGAAAATCGGTTTTATCGGGCTTCCAAAATCAGGCAAGACAACCCTGTTCAATGTCCTGACCTGCTCCTCGGCCGAGGTCTCGGCTTTTTCCACTGTTAAGGCGGGGCCTAACGTGGCTGCGGTTAAAATTGGAGACGAGAGAGTTGAGAAACTGGCAGAAATATACAATCCAAAGCGGAAGGTGTATCCAACCATAGATATCGTGGACCTGGCCGGTGTGAGCGAGGGCGACGGGAAGGCGGATGCCTTTTCCGGTGACCTGATGAAACTGGCCCGAAACTGCGAGGCCCTGGCCATCGTCCTCAGAAACTTCCGGACCGACTGGCAGGGGGAACCTGAGCCACTTCTCGATTTGAGCAGGATAGAACAGGAGCTATTGCTGGCCGACCTGATAATTGCTGAAAAAAGGCTGGAGAAAATCGAAGCTAATTCCAGAAAGGGAAACGTCGCCCCGGCCCAGAAAGTTGAGGAGTCCGCGCTCCGCCTGATAGCTGAATCTCTAAATAAGTCCAGACCCGCCCGTGAAGTTGACCTTGACCAGAACCAGGAACTGGCCATTCGCTGCTTCCAGTTTCTAATGCGAAAACCGGCCATTGTGATACTCAATTCTGGTGAAGATAGATACGGCAAAAATCCTGAAGTCCTTTCTGGAATCAGCCAGCGGTACCCGGCCGTTGAATTCGCGGGCCAGTTTGAACTGGAGCTCTCCCGGCTGGATGAAATGTCGGCGCAAGCCTTCATGGAAGACATGGGGATAAGAGAATCGGCCCGGGACCGATTGACCGGGCTGGCCTATGAGACCCTCGGTTATATCAGTTTCTTTACCGTCGGCGAGGACGAGGTCCGGGCCTGGAACATCCGTCGAGGAGCCACGGCCCTGGAAGCTGCGGCCGCCATCCATACCGACCTGGCCCGGGGCTTCATCGCCGCCGAATGCTTCCACTATGATGACCTGATGGCCGCCGGCTCTGATAAAGCGGTCAGGGGCAACGGGCATTTCAAGCTGGTGGGCCGGGATTATCCGGTCAGGGACGGAGACATCCTCAGCATCCGGTTCAACGTCTCCAAAACGGCCTGAGGGAACAAGCTCCACCGTCTTTTCTGCTCCCTGGAATCCCGTCAAATTTTCGGAAAAGGCTTAGATTCGGGACCGTATTTTATAAACCGGGTAGAAGCTGCTGGCTTCAGGCCAGCCGCCTGGTCGGGGCCGAGGAACTTGACCGGGCCCGAGCAGATCGCCATTTTTTAGTGGCAAAAAACCCTTTCATAAAGCGAGGCCTTTTTCCCCGGGGATAGATTCAGTTGCCTGCCCTCGACATTTGAGAGAAAATAGCCATGGAGAGAAGAAATGTCGAAAGTGATTATCTGGATAGCTTGCGGAATTGCTGTTTTACTTCTGCTGGACCGCCTTTTTCTTTATATGGAGGGAAGGGGCTGGATTTATTACCGGAAGAAGAAACCGAGTTCCAGCGCCCTGAGCAATGCCTGCCTGGAGGTCCAGCAGTTGCTGGAGCCATCCAAAAAATACGTGGTGCAGATTAAGAAGGATGAACGCCGTGAGCAGCAGGAAGCTGGCGACCTGCCGCCCGAGGAGCAAGGTTAGGATTTCAGGTTCAGGGCTTCCCCGGATCATTTTTTAAGTTAAATTTCTGTTAAGCGAAAGCGTCCGCTTTAATCAGGGGGTAAAATATAAAGTGATGATGAATCACGATGAATTGCTTGGTCAGAAACCCGAATGCAGATGGCCTGGCAGTTGTTTATTTAATTCAGCCAGAATTATGGTTCTCATGATTATTAACCATTGTCTTTCAGGAAAAATTTATCAGAGTTTTTAGATGTGGGCTGTATTCCTGGTATGATGATTTTGGCCAGGTTGGAGGGAGATAAATGAAAATAGCCATATTTTCTGACATCCATGGGAACCTTCTGGCCCTGCGGGCAGTGCTGGCCGATATCCAGAGTCGCGGGGTGGACATGGTCTTTTGCGGGGGAGACCTGGTCGGCTACGGGGCCTTTCCCAACGAGGTAATTTCTCTAATCAGGGAAAATCATATTCCGACCATCATGGGCAATTACGACCAGGGTATCGGAAATGACTCGGACGACTGCGGCTGCGCCTACCGGGACGAGTTATCCAGGGCGCTGGGCAGGCGTTCGATAGCCTGGACCAGAGACAGGGTCACCCCCGAAAACAAGTTTTACCTGCGCCATCTTCCCGAGAGAATAAGCCTGACCATAGACGGAAAAAAGATTTTGATGGTTCACGGAAGTCCTCGCAGGATCAATGAGTATCTGTTCGAGGACCGCCCGACCACTTCCATAATCAGAATGTTTGAAGCGGAGAAGGTGGACATCATCACCTGCGGCCATACCCATCTGCCCTACATCCATGACCTGATGGTCGAGGAGGGCCTGGAGACGGTCACAGACACTGACGGCCGGCCGGTCACCAGAAGAAAGCCAGGCGGCCGCCATATTCTGGTGAACACCGGAAGCGTGGGCAAGCCCAAGGACGGAGACCCGCGGGCCGCATATGCCCTTTTAGATTTCCAGGACGGGGCCATAAAATATGAAATCGTGCGGGTGCCCTACGAGGTGGAAGCCATGGCCCGGGCCGTGGAACAGAGCGGGCTTCCGGTGGAATATGCCGAGATGCTGCGCCGGGCTTCCGGCTGATCAGTCTTGAAGAGAATCTTCAATTTCGCTTCGAGACTCGGTTGAGGGACTGGCTTAAATTTTTTACAATCCCCAGGGGTACTTTTTCCGGGGGACGCAGAACGTCCCTGAGACCGGGCCTTTCAGGTCAACCACAAATTCCAGCGGAGGCTCGTCCGGGGGTTGATATGGTCCTTTGACTGAAATCCGGTAAACTCCCGGTTTGATGTTCATGAACTCATAATCGACATCAAAAAGGCAAAGTTTCAGGTTTGAATTTGCCGGTGAAATGGGTGAATAATAAAATATCATGAAAAAGTATCAAACCGAAAAGACAGACAAGACAGAAAAGAAAAAGGCCGCCGAAATGGCGGAGTTACCGGGAGCCGAGAGAGTGGAAGAACTGGTAGAAATGCCGATAGACGGGGTGCTGGATTTACATGCCTTTCGGCCGAAGGAAGTAAAAGAGCTGATAGGTGATTATATTGAGGAGTGCCTCAAGCGGGGCATTTATGACCTGCGGATAATCCATGGCAAGGGGACTGGAACCTTAAGGGCCATTGTCCACGGCGTCTTAAAGAAGCACCCGGCGGTGCTGAGCTTCAGGGAGGCCGACCTGACCGCCGGCGGCTGGGGGGCAACCGAAATTACCCTCAGGAAAAAATAAAGCTGGGCGCAATGTCATGAAAGTCTAATAAAATCTTCTTGACACCGGGTGCGCATGATTGCGCTACCCTTTTCAGAAAGAAATTTCTTGACTCAAATAGTCTGCCTTTTTAAGATAAAAATGTCATGCATCAGAAGCTCGGGGTATTAAATAATGAAAGGATGTCCATATCAGGTAAACCCTCTTAATTTCCTTCTTAAGAGTCGGGCCAGATTATCTCGCAAGCGATTTTTATACCACATAGGTCAGCAGACATTATTGGGGATTGTTTTAATCACGATACTTTTCGGGATTCAGGCCCGGGCAGTTCCGGGGGGTTCCAGGCCGCCGCGCTGGCTGACCGAAATGGCAGAAACACCGCTGCCTGAGTTGGCGCCCGAAACAGAGGCTGTTTACCTTCTAAACGAGCAGAAGCTAACCTACAGCTCATCCGGGAACATGGTTCGCTACGGCCGGCAGGCTATCAAGATCCTGAGGTCGGAAGGCATAGAACGGCTGAAATTTCTGGTCAGGGCCAACACCTTTAATACCCGGGTCCGCAAGATGAGCGCCTGGGTTATCAACCCGGACGGCAGCAAGCAGGATTATAACATAAAATCAGCTATTTCCACCTCGCTGGCGCCGGATACGCTTTACTGGGATGTCAAGACGCTGTTCCTGGTCATGTCGGAAGTAACCAAAGGCAGCCTGATCGGTTATGAATGGGAAGAGGAAGTCAAGCCCCTTTCGCTGGAAGACCTCTTCATTTTTCAGCTTCGCTTTCCTGTCCTTCAGGCCATCTACCAGGCCGAGTATCCCTCGGGCTGCCAGCCCCGGCTGGACTGGATAAACTGGCCTGAATCCTCGGTGACCATTGGACCACGGTCATTTTCAGTCAAGCTGTCAGATGTCCCCGCTATAAAAGATGAACCGCTCAAACCCCCGGATGAAGCCATCTCCGGGCGCCTGCTGGTTCGTTTCAAGACTGAAAACGCCCCGAGGTACGGCCATTTTTTCTCCGACTGGAAAGATATGGGACTCTGGTATGAGCAGCTCTCAAGGGAGCGGCGCCAGCCGGATGAAAGCGTCAGGGCAAAAGCCAGCGAGCTGGTTTCCGGGATAACCGACCAGAGGACCCAGATAGAGAAAGTGGCTGCCTTCGTCCAGCAGGAAATCAGGTACGTTTCCATCCAGATAGGCATCGGCGGTTATCAACCGCACCGGGCTTCCGAGATCCTGGCCAACCGTTACGGGGACTGCAAGGATAAGGCCACCCTGCTGGCCGCTCTGCTGAGTTACCTGAACATCGATTCGTATTACCTCATTGTCAATATCGAGCGCCAGGTGGTCAAAGAGAATTCCCCCGTTTCGCTGTTCTGGTTTAATCATGCGGTCCTTGGGATCAAATTGCCTGACGAAAAGCTGTACCAAGGTTCTGAGGCCGTGGTCTCAATTCCGGGCCTGGGCCGGCTTTTGATCTTTGACCCGACCATGCCCCACAGCCCGCCCGGGCGATTGCCATTCTACCTGCAGAAAAACAACGGGCTGCTGGTGGCCGGCGAGCACAGCCGGTTACTCCACTTTCCAGGCTCATCCCCGGACAGGTTGGAATCAATTCGCCGGGGGCAGTTTGTGCTTTCGGCAGATGGCACGCTCAAAGGAAATGTATCGGAAACCCTGGCCGGTACCCAGGCGCAGGTGGCCCGGTTGAGGCTCCGGGATGTTCACGAGCAGGAGAGGCGGAAGGATATGGAAGATTTCCTGGCCAGGAGCGTTGGTCCCTTCATCCTCGAAAATTATCAGTACCTCAACCTTAACGAGCCGGACAGGGAAGTTGTCCTTCAGTACAGCTTCCGGGCTGCTTCTTACCTTGGCAAGACCGGCGACGTTTTCAGCTTCAGGCCGAATATCCTGGCCATGGTTGAGAACTATGACGTCTTAAAACAGAAAGACGACCGGAAATATCCGGTCCTGTTGCCCGGGGTCGGCACCAGCCAGGACGAGTTTGAAATCAAGCTCCCGACAGGTTACACCGTGGAAGTCCTCCCGGGGCCGGTTGAACTCAGTAACGGATTTGCCGACTATTACAGCCGTCTGGAACTCGATGGGGGGACACTGCGGCTGAAGCGGTTATTCAAAATCAAGCAGGATTATCTGCCACCCGACCGATTCCAGGAAGTCCTGGAGATGTTCAGGTTGCTCTCCGGCGAAGAACGGCGTCGGTTGCTCCTCAAGAAGACGGGCAACCCTGACTGAAGGAGGCGTGGATGGAAATTTGGTTTTCATTCCGACAGGATAAATCCGGTTACCATTTAGGCCAGATGCTCCTTCAGCTGATTTTGTTGGTTGCACTCCTTGATTGCGGCCTTTCCGCTCAGACCAAGGAAGCGACCAGGCCTCCGATAACTCCCGAAGACCTGGCCATGACCGACCTGCCGGAACTCTCCGGGGCCCCGGCCGTCTGCCTGTATTATGAAAGAATAGACGACCGGGAGAAAATGGAGCTATCCGTTTTTAAGAGGATAAAGATTCTGACACCTTCTGGGCGAGACTACGCTAACCTTGAGATCCCTTATTATGCTTTCATGGACGAGGTCAAGGATATAAAAGTCAACGTATATGAAACCAGCGGAAAGACTCGCGAGGTAAAACCGGAGATCCTGGAAAAGATCGCCGCCAAGCGGGGCGAATCCGAGTACCGAATCAAGACCCTGGCCATTCCGGATGTTTCTCCAGGGCAGATAATTGAGTATGAATACAAGATCAAGCCCAAAGAGGATAGTTCCTTGATTACGATATTGGGCACTTTATTTTATCAAAGGATAAAACTGTATCTGCTCAACCTATCCGTACCTGACCTCTATTCTGCGCTGGGGGTAAGCTGGAGCCTGCAGGATTCAATCTATACCCGCAAGGCCAGGTACCGGTTTGTGCCGGATCCGGCGGTCGCAGTAGCCCTCAAGAGAAGATATAACCTGGCCTGGGTGTCGCATCAACTGAAAAACGTCCAGCCCTCACTTGGCGATAAAGGGCTGGAACTGGAGCTGAACGATCTCCTGCCTTTCGAGAAAGAAGAATTCATGGCTCCGGAAAGCAATGAGAGGATGGCCTTCAAGGTTTATTACCTGGACCCCTCGATAAAGAATATTCAGACCTACTGGGAAAAATCGGCCCGGGCCTGGAAGAAAGATTATGAAGAGTACATGAGAGGGGGAAAGGCGCTGGATAGAGAGGTTCAGAACCTGGTCGGGGAGGAGAGCGATCCCTCGGCCAGGTTGGAGAAAATTTATGAACGCGTCCAGGGTATAAATAACCTGGACTATGCTCGAGAGATGTCGACCAAAGAAAGGGAAAAATTAAAAGAGAATAAAGACGTGGCCGACGTTCTGAAAAGGAATTATGGAGGAGAGATTGATATTGCCAGGACCTTTGCCGCCCTGGCCCGAGCGGCTGGCTTCGAGACCTACCTGGTCCGGGTGGTCAGCCGGGACGATAAAGTTTTTAACCCCAACCTTCCCCTGTTGTACGGACAATTTGATTCGGAAA
>JABLWX010000072.1 GCA_013178315.1 Candidatus Aminicenantota bacterium | reverse complement strand
AGAGGCTGCTGAATTCATCGATAATCCGGCCGACCTCAAGGAATACGGACTGGACCGGCCATCGCTGGAGATCTCCATCAGGGTCAAACCGGCTGACAAAGAAGAAAAGGAAGTCCAGCTCCTGGTGGGGACAGAGAACACCGAAAAGCAGCAGGTGGTGGTCAAGAACCGGGACCTGCCCTACCTTTTCCGGGTAAATTCTGACTTTTTGAAAGAAATACCGACTAAAGTTGAGGACTGGCAAACGGGCTCAACCGGCAAAAAATAGGCGGCAGACCGGGTCCGGGCAGGCACGGGCAGGTTGAGAAGTCGACCAGGTAGCGGAAACTGGCTGAAAATTCCCGGCCCTGGAAGATAACATCCTGTTGAAATTGCCACTTAAATTTGCTAAATATATAGCCAATGGAAGAGTTAAAGGGTGGGACCGGTTCTGAGCAGCTCCAGTCATTTCCCACGGCCAAGTTTTTTGAAGCCACCAGGGAACTGACACTGGCCAGGAGCAGCGATGACCTTCTTGAACGGCTTCTGAAGAAAATCGACGAATTGTTCGGGCCGGTGGTGACGGCTTTTCTGCTGAGAGACCAGGCCTCGCACGACCTCAGGTATGCCAGGGTAATCGGTGAAATCGCGGCCAGCCTGCAGGACCGCATGATCCGGCGCGGAGAAGGGATCTGTGGCCTGGCCGCCGAAACCAACCAGAATATCATCATCTCCGATTGCACCCGCGACCCGCGATTTAATCCCAAGGTTGACCACCTGCCAGGACTGGAAGTCTACAGCCTGATGGCGGTGCCGGTGAGAGTAGAAAAGAAGGTCTTTGGCCTGGTTGGACTGTTTAACAAGAAGAACCGAAAACAGTTCAGCCTGGATGAATTCAAGCTGCTGCTGAGCCTGGTCACCTTTTTCGAAATGCTCCTGGAACGGCTGGTGCTGCTGAAGCACATCAGCGAGCTGGAAGAATTCGACCCGCTGACCGACGCCTACAACACCAGGGCCTTCGTCAACTATTTCCAGCGGGAGGTGGCCCGCTGCGAACGCTACGGCATTGACCTGTCGTTGCTCAAGGTAGACATTGATTACTACGAGAAGATCATCCAGACCTTCGGCCAGGAAGCTGCGGCCAGGGTCATCACCAACCTGTCCTTCATCCTGAGAAAGACCACCCGGAAGGTGGACCTGGTAGCCCGGATAGGTGAATTCGAATTCATGATCATGCTGCCCAACACCAACCGGGCCGGGGCCGAAAAGCTCCGCGAAAGAATAATTAAAATACTCGAAAGCCAGAACCTGCGGGCCACAGGCATTCCCTATACCGTGACCATCGATGTCTATTCGGAAAGCGGGCAAACGGTCCAGGCCCTGTCCAAGGTTTCGGAGGTCAGCACCTGCCTCAGCCAGGTTAACAGAAAGCATATGCGGCGGAAATATCCAACGCCCGGGGAGGAGCTGGAGGAAAACATCCTGAGCAGCCTGTTCTCCGGGCCCAAGTGAACGGGGTACCGAAACCCTGACCCGGTGCCTCAAATTGAACTTAAAGAGCGACCGGAAAGATGGAAGTCATTTTCCAGTTCGCCCCGTACGGCCAGGAATTTGAACCCGGGCCTGAAAGGCTGGTTCTGGATGTCGGCCTGAAGACCGTGCCGGGGGTCATTGACCACCACCAGCCAGAAGCCGAGGCCGAATGCGCCGCCTCCCTGGTGGTCAAGCACCCGACGCTTGTCCTGGAGCACCTGCCGGGACCGGTTGATACACTGACCATCATCACCCACCGCCTGCCCGACTTCGATGCCGTGAGTTCCATCTTTCTTAGCCTTAAGCTCCTGGAGCTGAGGAAGGTCGACCCGGCCATGCAGAAAATTGCCGCCTACGCCCGCCTGGTTGACTCGGCCACCATACCAAAAAATGTCGAACTCAGTTCCACCCCGTACGCCCTGCTCCGGGCCCTGTTTGTGGCCATCCAGAAACCGGAGGAGGAAGCCAACCTGGACAGGATCCAAGAAGGCCTGCGAATGCTGAGATTGCTTTACGAGCAGGCCAGCCTGGGCCGGGACCTCATGGATTGCCGCCAACTTTTCCAGGGCATCGACCGCTACCTTAAAGCCCTCCATCGGGTGGAAGATGATTATTTTAACTACCTGGAAGACCTGGAAAGAGCTGAACGGGTTCAGCTTTACCTTCCACGGAGCCAGGGCCCGGGCCCGGAACTGGTGGACGGGCTGGTGGTGCAGAATCCGAAAAGCTTCCTGCTCAAGGAATGGGCCCGCCGCGATGTCTTCAATTCTCCCCTGGGCCGGGGCTTTTCCTTTCTGCTGACCAACCTCGGCCACCGCCGCTTCATAATCGGAGTGGACCCGGAAGCCGGGGTCAACCTCCGGGGACTGGGCAGCCTGCTCAACCAGCGGGAAAAAGAAAAGCGGGAAAGGCTCGGGCGGCCGGTCTCGGAGCGCTGGTATGAAGGCAATTGCCCCTTCTTCGATTACCGGATTATTGACTCACCCCAGGACGGACCGGCCCTCAACCACGGGGAAGTCCTGGAAGCGGTCCTGGAATTCAGTCGCCGGTTAAAGTCCGGCCCGGGCCGACCTTTCTAAAACCGGGCTGGCCTTAAGCTGGCTCTGACTCAAGGCTCTTGGCCACGTAAACCAATGCAGGCGGTTTCAGTCTGCGGGGCGCCCGGGCCCGGATTATTCTGCCAGGACATTCAGACCTGCGGTGACTTTTTGCGGGTGAAATACTTGATATCGGGATGGAAGGTATAGCCCAGCTTTTCAAAAAGCTTGATAGAAGGCAGGTTGTCCTCCTCGATCAGGGCCGCGAACATCTGCAACCCGGCCGCTTCCAGTTCCTGCTCGGCCATTCTTACCAGCTGCTGGGCCAGTCCCCGTCCCCTGAAGGCTGGGTCCACGGCCAGGCGGTTGATCCAGCCCTTGCGGCCGTCGTGGGTGGCCAGGACAGTCGCTATCACCTTTCCACCTTCTTCCGCCACCAGAAAAATTACCTGGGAAAGCTCCAGCTGCCGCCTGATTTCCTCCCGGCTATCCCGGCCTTCCGGCTTGAGCGGCAGGTGGCACTGATGCCAGAGCTCCATCACCCGCTCGTAATCATCGAGCCTGAATTTCCTGATGACAATTGCCATGCCCCCTCCTTACCGCAGGAAAACTACCAGCAGCAGAAGCCAGGTTAAAAAACCAAGATTGGCCACCAGATAACCGGCCGGCCTTCTCTTTTTGCTAATTCTCCCCAGGCTGAGATTCAGGGACAGCCAGCCGGCCAGGATGGCCAGGGCTATTAAAACCAGGTACAGGGTCTGGAACCAGCCCGGTTGCGACAGCAGGTCAACCCATTCTTTCTGTGACATGCCGAGAAGGTAAAAAATGGCCGTAAGCAGATGAGGAATCCAGAGCAGGAACAGAAATGAAGAAAAACCAAGCCCAAGCAGCACCAGGACCTGGCGCAGGCTGACCGCAGCGCCCATAAGTCCGAGTAGAACCCTGGCCAGCAGGCCGACCAGGAACCAGCTCAGGACTATCCAGGGCACAACCAGAAGGGCCTGCCAGACAAAATAGTTCTCGAGCCTCAAAGGCAGGATGACGGGAACAGACGGGAAATGGCCGCAGGCCGCCTGGGCGATGGAAGTCAGGCTGAAGGCCAGGCCCAGGACAACCAGGAGCAACCCGGTCCTGAATCCCAGTCCTCTTGTCCTGGACCCATCGTAGAGCCCGGAGTGCCGCCATGGTTTCAAAATGGCTGTTATCAGAAACTTCCTCAGGCTTCCCATTATCTTTTTTCTCCGCGGATTGATCAGCCAGGAAAAAGGTTCTTGGAGGCAAAGACCGGGTCGCTGGTCAGGTTAATTCCCAGCCGTCGCAGGCCGGTCTCGTCGCCCGGGGTTGGCATGTGGGTCAGGTGCATCTCGCAACCCTTGAGCTCCTTTAATTTATCCAGGGCCAGCTGGGTGGCCGGGCTGTTGGGCGCGGTGATGGCCAGGCAGGTCAGGACCTCGGTTAAGTCCAGGCTCAGGGCCTTGCCGCCAAAAATGTTCTGCTTGAGATAAGCAGCTTGTTCCAGGACCGAGGGTGAAAGCAGGTGGATGTACTCCGGAATTCCGGCCAGCTGTTTAAGGGCGTTGAGGACGGCACTGGAAGCGGCATGCATCAGCGGCGAGTTATAACCCTTGACCGTCCGGCCGTCCCTCAGTTCCAGGGCGGCCCCGACATAAACTCCATTATTTCCCTTTCCCTTCTGCTGGGCTTCAACCGCCGCCGCCCGGGCCAGCGGCACCACCACCCGGTCCTCGGGTCTCAGGTTGAGTTCCTTCATCAGAAGCTCGGCCTTTTCCAGGGTGGCCTGCTCGGTAAACCCCAGCACGTACTCGCAGTGATAGCGAAAATAGCGCCGGATGATTTCCTGCCGGGCTGCTTCCTTGACCACCTCGTCGTCGGTTATGCCCCGGCTGACCACGTTAACGCCCATGTCAGTGGGCGACTTATAGACGAAGCCGTTGCCGGCTATCCGGCTCAGGATTCGCTTCAGCAAAGGAAAGGCTTCGACATCGCGGTTATAATTGATGGCCCGCTGGTTGTAGGCTTCCAGGTGAAAGGGGTCGACCAGGTTGAAATCCCCCAGGTCGGCCGTGGCCGCTTCGTAAGCCACGTTGACCGGGTGCTTGAGCGGCAGGTCCCAGATGGGGAAAGTCTCGAACTTGGCATAGCCGGCCCTGATTCCCCTCTTGTGTTCATGGTAGAGCTGCGACAGGCAGGTGGCCAGCTTGCCGCTGCCCGGGCCGGGTCCGCTGACTATGACCAGGGGCCTGGTGGTCTCGATGAACTGGTTGGCCCCGTAGCCTTCCTCGCTGACGATAACCTCGACATCGGTGGGATAGCCGCGGGTAAAGCGGTGGGTATAGACCCTGATTCCCTGGCGTTCCAGCTTGTTCTTGAAAACCCGGGCCGAGGCCTGCTCCTCGTACCTGGTGATGACCACGGCCGTTACCTTGAGACCGCGGTCGCCCAGCTCGTCAATCAATTTCAGGGTGTCGGCATCGTAGGTAATCCCGTAATCGGACCGCTGCTGTCTTCTTTCTATATCGCCGGCGTAGATGCAGAGGATGATGTCGATGCGGTCGCGCAGTTCCTGCAGCAACTTGATCTTGATGTTGGGGTCATAGCCGGGCAGCACCCGGGCCGCGTGGAAATCATTGAGGATTTTGCCCCCGAATTCCAGGTAGAGTTTGTCAGGGAAAAGCGACAGGCGCCGTCTGATGGCCTCTGTCTGTTCTCTCAAATAAATCTGGCTGTCAAAACCGGTCCTATTCACTGCTTCAGTCCTTTGTGGTTTTTTTCTATGATCAGGAAATCGTACAGTCCGTAATCCAGAACATTATACTCGCTTCCGGCAGGTTGTCCACCCTCGGGAGCCCGCTGAAACGACCCGGGCCAGGCCCGGCCGGTCGGCGGGTTGAGGTGATGCGGTCCGAGGGTGTTCTTCAGGGTGCCGTAAACCACAAGGCTGAGTTCGTTAACACCGGGACGGAGCCAGGAAGTGATGTTTAAGGTGTCCTGCGGGCTGAGCAGGTAACCAGCCGGCTGGCCGTTGACCAGGAGCTCGACCAACGCTCCCTCAAAGCGGCCCGTCCTGAACATGAAATCGTTTTCCTCGAGCTCCTTTGGGCTGACTTCAAGCGCTGCCTCGTAGGCCACCCTATGGCCATAAAAAATGAGTCCCTGGTTTTTCCAGGAACCGGTGGTCAGCTCCCGGGCCGGGGTCAGCAGGAAGCCGCGACCCTGCGGCTCCAGGGCAAAATTCCCCAGCACGTAGATGGGTTCTAACTCGGCCAGCAGGTTAAAGGGATTGACCACCAGGTTGACCGTGTTCAGCCCCGTCTTAACTGCCTCCGACAGAGAATAGACTCCAAAATTGCGGTCGAGCCAGAACTCACCGGGCACAGGCTCCAGTCGCCGTCCGTTCACCATGACCCGGAAAATTTCTGGCCTCTCCACCGCCAGTTTAAGTGATTTCAGGTCCACCCCCGGGGCCACCTGGAAATGAAAATCAGCCCTGAACCCGGTTCCCTGGGAAAAGCGGTTCTTAGAAATAATTCCATCCTGGTACTGGACGCCGGAGTCCCAGGGTTTTTTCTCCCAGCCGTGCCATTGATAGGTCTTCTGCTGGGCCCGGTAAAAATAAAGGTCTTTCTCGCTTCGCCCGGCCGCACTCAGGTCGCAGTAATCGAGGGTCAGCAGGTTGGGGTCGAGCCTTCTTACCCTGAGCGGCTTAATTTCGCGAACTTCAGCCGGGGCCAGCTTTTCTTCCACTCCTGGCTTCCGGCCGGGCAGGCGGCCCTTATGAACTGCCAGGAGCAGGCTCTCTCCGGGTTTAAGCGCAAAATCAATAATGGCCCGCCCCCTTTTTATTCGGGCCGGATGAGCAACCGCCCGGCCGGTGAAGGCGTCTAATTTTTCGACGGATTTTCCTTTAAGAATCACCTGGCCGGAGGCGAGCTGATCAGGACTGATGTTAGCCAGGAACAGAAGCTGGCCGTCCTGAAGCTGGCGGCGGTGATGGAAGAGCCGGTCCTGGCCGGTGAGGTTCCTAAATTCTATTTCATTCTTCAGGAAACCGGAAAAAGTTTTCTCATCGGGCGGCTGGCCGGTCATCGTCTTAAATCCCCTAAAAGCAGCCAGCTCCTCGGCCAGGGAAGATGGCCTCCCCCCGGTATAGATCTGGCTTCCGGCCCAGGACAGGACGCGACCGCCGTTTTTAAGGTAATCCTTGAGCAGGGCGGCGGTTGATTCTTCCAGGTTTTCAGTTCCCGGCGGGAGAACGACCAGTTCATAAGCTCTCTGCCCCACTCTGAGTTTCTTGCCTTCGAGCCCTCCGTTCTCCTTGAGCACGAACTCGCTGCCCAGGTCGTATTCGACCTGTAGCCGTTCCAGGGCATGAACGAAGTCCTGGAAACCCTGGCCGACCCTGGCCAGGTTTTCGTTCTTAACCGCCGGCGAATAGTACATCCAGGCCGTGCTGGTGGGCTCGATGACCAGGATTTTATTAACCTGTTGGCCGGCACTCAGGGCCACCGACAGCCGGCCGAAGTAGTCATTCATCAGGCGGTAGGCCGGCCACCAGGGTTCATGGTAAGAAAACGACAGCGGATGGTCGCGCTTGCGGGCACCGGCAATGGTGGAATAAACCAGGTGCTGGTTCAGGAAATTAACTCCCAGGGCATATTCCCAGTCCCCTATTCTTTTCTGGTCAAAAAAGGTCAGGTCCCAGCCGCTGGCCCCGTAGGTTTCCGACAGGGTCCTTTTCCGGCCGAGCTGGTTGGCCAGGCTGCCCAGCTCCCGGACGGCCCGGGCATTTCCGAACTGGGCGTGGACATCCAGGTTCCACTCGTTCATCAGGATGTCAATCCCGGGCAGGTGGGCGTAGGCCCCCAGGGCCATGTTGTCAGGGTTTATCCTGGGGACCGGCCAGTCATGCTCCCAGTAATGGCCGGTTAGCTGGAGGTTGTTTCGGGAACAATAATCATAATAGGGCCTGGCCCAGTTCTCGACAAAAAGCTCCAGGCAGGTCAGGTAGAAATCGTGGCGAACCCGCTGGAAATCCCCCACTTCCTCCAAAAGCGAAGGCAGTTCCGGCAAAAGGTCATAGCCGCGGCGGCGGCTGAACTCGCTCAATAAAGCCGGGGTGTAATTTACGGCCCAGGCCCCGCCGGCCGGAGCAATCTCGGCCTCGTCCTGGAAGGTTCCGGGAACGGTCAGGCCGAACTCCTCCCCGGCCACCTTTTTATAGGCATCAAGCGTCAGGTGCAGAAAAACTTCGGTCACCCCTGGCCGCATCAGGTCCACGTAGGTGAAGCCCCCGTACCAGGGCGATGGCTCCTGCTGAACCACCTCGAACAACCAGTAACGGCCCTCGGGCCAGCCCTTCTCGCCGGCCCTGACCCGGTCGGTGATATCAAGGAATTCCTGGCTCTGCTGCTGGAGGAGGCAGACCGGGGCCTTCACCCCGGCCAGGGACGGTGATTTCAAGACCGTGGCCTTCAGGCCCGAGCGGGCAAATTCCGGCCGGGCCGCCGGCACCAGGCCGCCGGCAAAGCCGGAAGGATAGGAATTCTCGTCGTAGATCCAGACTTTCATCCCCAGCTCCCGGCCCAGACTGACCGTTTGTTTGAAAAGCGACAGCCATTCCTCCGAAAGATAGGGGGTGATGAGGCCTGGCCTGGGATGGACGAAGACCCCGCCGAAACCTTTCTCCTTCAGGTCCCGGAGCTGGGTGCTTATTTTTTCCGAGGTCATGTCCTCGTTCCAGACCCAGAGGGGAGCCGGGCGGAACTCAGGCGGCGGGTCGGAAAACAGCTTAGAGGTTTCAGCCAGTGAGCCACTGCCGGCTGAAGGCTGGCGACAGGAAGTGGCCAGGAGGCCGGCCATAAGAACCGAAACCAAAAAAAGCAGTTTCAAAATATTCCTGGGATAATTATTGCGGAGCGATAAACATGACATCGGCACACCTCATTCTGAGTCGTTAAGCTCAATTTATATAACCGGCTTCACTGTTGTCAATCAGCGAGTTCTGTGGTCTATGATGATCCTTTTTAGATAATCAGAAAGCTGATCTGGCCAGTTTAATCGCCCGGCCCGGGTGCTCAATTCTTACCGGGGCCCGGCCCGTGGTCCAGAAGCTTCTGCTTGACTTGGCCGAGGCCCGGCAAGTTATAATCATTATCTTATTAAACTCGATAATTACTACCAAGGAGCGTGCCATGTCAGGAAATCTTAAACCCGGAAAAATTTTAAGGACGGGGCTGGCCCTGGTGCCGCTGGCCCTGTTGGCCACCGTTCTCCTGGTTCCCCTCTCAGCCCAGGAACAGAACAACCCCTTCTTTACGGCTTTCAACACCCCGTTCGAGACTCCACCCTTCGACCTGATCAAGAATGAGCATTTTCTGCCGGCCATAAAAAAAGGAATTGAACTGCACCAGGCTGAAATTGAAGCCATCGCCAACAACCCGCAGCCACCGACCTTTGAGAATACCATCCTGGCCTTTGACCGCAGCGGTAAATTCCTGGAAAGAGTCCAGGCCGTCTTCGGCACCCTGCAGAGTGCCAACACCTCGCCCGAGCTCCAGAAGATTGCCGAGCAGTCCACTCCACTCACCAGCCAGCATCGCTCCAGCATCTACCTGAACGAAAAGCTTTTCGCCCGCATCAAGGCGGTTTACGACCGGAGGGCCAGGCTCAGGCTGGGACCCGAAGAAAAATTCCTGCTGGAAAAAATCTACCAGGACTTTGTCCGGGCCGGAGCCCTGCTCGGGCCGCAGGAGAAGGAGAAGCTTCGCCAGATAAACAGCCAGCTGTCGATGCTGTCGCTTAAGTTTGGAAACAACGTCCTCCAGGAGACCAACTCTTCCCGCCTGGTCATCGAAAACCCCAGGCACCTGGCCGGGCTGCCCCAGAATGTCATCGACAGCGCGGCCGAGACCGCCAGGAAAATGGGCCTGGAGGGCAAGTGGGTTTTTACCACCCAGGTTCCCAGCATGACTCCCTTCCTGCAGTATGCCAAGAACCGCGAGCTCCGCCGGCGCCTGTTTGAAGCCTACCTCAGCCGGGGCGACCGCTACAACGAGTACGACAACAAGGAAATCATCAAGAAAATCATCGCCCTGCGCACCGAGCGGGCCAAGTTACTGGGCTACCCAACCTTTGCCCACTATGCCATAGAAACCAACATGGCCAGGACACCCGAAAAGGTGGAAGAGTTCCTGATGGAACTCTGGGGATATTCCCTGAAGCGGGCCAAAGCCGAGCTCAGCGAAATGCAGAAGATTGCCGACGAGGAAGGCGCCGACTTCAAGATTGCCCCCTGGGACTGGTGGTACTATGCCGAAAAGCTTCGCCAGAGAAAGTACGACCTTAAAGACGAGGAAGTCCGGCCATATTTTTCCATAGATAACGTCCGAAAAGGCATGTTCACCCTGGCCGGGCTGCTTTACGGCCTGAAATTCGAGAAGCTGAACAACGTTTCCGTCTACCACCCGGAAGTTGAGGTCTACGAGGTCAAGGAAAAGAACGGCCAGCACGTCGGGCTGCTCTACCTTGATTTCTTCCCCCGGGCTTCCAAGAGGAGCGGGGCCTGGTCCGGGGCCCTGCGCCGCCAGAGCTACGAGAACGGCAAGCGCGTGGCTCCCCTGTCCACCATAACCTGCAATTTCACCCGTCCGACCGAAAAGCTTCCGGCCCTGCTGTCGCTGGATGAAGTCCAGACCGCCTTCCATGAATTCGGGCACTCGCTGGCCACCCTGCTGGCCAACGGCAAGTACAACAACCGCTTCGTTCCCAGGGACGGGGTGGAACTGCCCTCGCAGATCATGGAAAACTGGGTGACCGAGCCGGAATTCCTGAAGATGTACGCGAAACACTATGCCACCGGGGAAGTAATCCCCGAGGCCTTGATCAAGAAAATTAATAACAGCTCTCTCTTCAACCAGGGCTTTGCTTCCACAGAATACCTGGCCGCTTCGCTGCTGGATATCTACTGGCACAAGACCATTTTTACCGAGGACTACGAAGTCGATGATTTTGAGCGCGATGTCTTGAATAAGCTGGGCCTGATTGACGCCATCGCCCCCCGCTACCGCAGCACCTACTTCCAGCATATTTTCTCCGGCGGCTATTCAGCCGGTTATTACGTTTATATCTGGGCCGAGGTGCTGGACAGCGACGCCTTTGAAGCTTTCAAGGAGCGCGGGCTGTTCGACCAGAAAACCGCCCTGAAGTTCCGGCAGGAAGTCCTGGAAAAGTACGGCTCGGCCGATTACCTCAGCCAGTACATAAAGTTCCGCGGCCGCGAACCGAGGAAAGAACCTCTGCTCAAAAAGCGCGGTTTTATCGAGTGACCAGAGGCTGGAAGTAATTGAGGGCGGCCACATATAGAATTTAGTGTGGCCAAGCAGAGCGGGAGCTTGACACCCGGTGCCGGAAGTTTTCTGGTTCGGCTGGCGGCCAATTTAATGCAAAAGGGAAAAAAGGCTGATTCCTATTTATTGGAGACAGCCCATATATAAGTTTATTCAGGGAATCGCTATCCTAATTGCCATCCCAGACCGGCAGGCTTGCTTTCCGAGTGGTCTGAAAAACCAGGTTTTCCATAGATATCAAGAGTAATCAAATTTCTTAAACTGGCAGGATTTCACACAATTCTGCTCGCTGGAAAAGGAAGGGCAGGATTAGGAGCAATGGCGGAGAGGGCGGGATTCGAACCCGCGGTACCAGCTTTCACTGGTACAATCGCTTAGCAGGCGACCCTGATCGACCACTCCAGCACCTCTCCGCGCCTGAAAGCAGCGTTATTTTAACACGTTTTTGCCCTAAAAAAAACCCCGCTGCTGGTTACTTCGCGGCCGTCCCGTTAACTGTTTTCTCCTTGTGCTGGCTCTTGGTGATTTGGATTAGAAAGCCGTCCTGGCCTGAAAGCCAGATTTCCGACAGGACATAGACCGTAAAATACTCGGTGTAAGAAGGTGCAAAATCGCCCACTTCATCAAATACCAGGCGCGGCTCGGCCGCCGGCTGTTCTGGTGGCGTCAACTTTTCCAGGACCTGGAGCTCGAGCTCCTTGCCGGTAGCCGTCTGGCGCAGGATGAGCTTTCCGGCCTGGTTGAAACCGAACCAGTATTCTCCGGCCGGGATTTTCTTGCCGGCCGCCCGGAACTCAAAAGGTACCTTGAACAGGGCGGCCTGACCCGAGGACTGGCCGGCCCGGGTCCCTGCCGCCAGGATTAGAGGTAAAGCTATCATAATCGCCGCCATTATCAACAAAGGAGCAGCTAAGTTAACTTTTCTCATGGTCGAGGCCTCCTTTTAATTTTTCTTCAGGCTAATATATGAATACTCATTCATATATCAGGCATCTCAAACCAGGACTTCACCGGCCCCGGAGCCGCTAGCCACCGGCATGAACACGTCCTCCTCCACCCCGTTCTTGATGGCATCTTCCATGGCCTCGATGAAGGTATCGATTTCCTCCAGGGTGGTATAGATGTTGGGTGAAATCCGCAGGGCCTGGTAGTCGAAAACCTGGTTGGGCGGTGCCCCGCCGACCAGGGGCACGGTGATGATCCGGTACTTTTTTCTCAGGAAGTTGGACAGGGCCCGGACATCAATCCCCTCGATGTAGCAGGCAGCCACACCCCAGGCCTGGGCCGGTTCTGACATGTCGGTCAGCATCTTGAAGCGCGGGTACTTCTTCAGGGCATTGACGTAGCGCAGGGTCAGGTAGCGCATCCGGGCCGCCTTGCGTTCGGCCCCGATGGCCTGGTGGTAGGCCAGGGCTTCGCCCAGGGCCGCCCTGATTCCCCAGGGATGGGTGCCGATGGCCTCAAACTTGCGGATGTCGTTATCCTGCTGCTCGGGCGCAGCCTGGAGGGGCCAGAACTTTGGAATCATCTCGCGCCGGACGTAAAGGCAACCGTTGCCGATGGGAGCCAGCAGCCACTTGTGCAAGCTGACGCCGTAGGCGTCGCATTCCAGGTCGCGCAGCTTGAAGGGGAAGTGCCCGAGGGCGTGGGCCCCGTCAACTATGGTCACGATACCCTTAGAACGGGCCATCCGGCAAATTCTCTGCACCGGGAAAAGCTGCCCGGTTAGGTTGGTAATGTGGCAGAAATGAATCACCTTTGTCTTCGGGGTGATGGCCTGCTCGAACATTTTATAGAGGTAATCCTGGGTAGCCGGCACCGGGAACTGCAGCCTGGTGACCTTGATGCCCTGGCGGCGCATCCTCTGGTCCCAGGTGGTCAGCATCCGCGGGTAGTCCTGCTCGGTGGTCAGGACTTCATCGCCCGGCTGGAGGTCGATTCCGTTCTGGGCAATCTGCAGGGCTTCGCTGGCGCCTCTGGTTAAGGCCAGCTCTTCCGGGTCGCAGCCGAACTCCCTGGCCATGCGGCGACGGATGGTCTCGATGTTTCCGGCCACCATGCCCTGGTAGTGGACCGGCAGCATGTTTATCATTTCGGTGTAGCGAAAGGCCGATTCCAGAACCACCCGGGGGCAGGGACAGGTAAAGCCGTTGTTGAGGTTGATGAGCGAGCGGTCCAGCTTGAAACCTAACTGAACTTCTCGCCAGTAGAATTCATCCTTAGCCACTTCTTCCGGGGTCTTGCTGGCCACGGCCTGGGTGGCCGCTTCCACCCTTTCCAGGTTGGCCAGGTTCCAGCTGAAGGCCACGGCTCCGGCCGCTCCGGCTGTCCGCAGGAATTCGCGTCGGCTGAGATTCGGGGATTTCATGCTACCTCCTTCTCGGGTCAATAGAATTAAAGAACAAAATCCGCGGCTATTTTAATTTTTAATTCCATTCAAAGTCAATCCAGACGGACAAACTGCCACCAGTTGATAGAAGCAACCGGATTATTTTATGGCCAGAAAAATTTCGGCCACGATATCGTGAACCCTTAAATTGCCAAAACTCATTTTGCGGTCAATCATACGGCTAGGTTGACCTACTGTATATCTCCTTCACCCGATCCGGAATTTTCCAGGCCGTATCTTTCATCAGTCGCCAAAAAGCAGTTTTGCCATTTTATAGAAACATCTGGATAACCAAAAAGCTGAAGCCAAGCCCAGCTATAGCTCCTGAAGAAAAAAATTCGGGGAAATTAATGGCGGAGGGAGAGGGATTCGAACCCCCGTTCCGGGATACCGGAAAGCGGTTTTCAAGACCGCCGCCTTAAACCACTCGGCCATCCCTCCGGGATGGTAAGTATTTTAATCTCAGACCCGACATATGACAAGGGCCACTGTGCCCGGCCATATTTATAAAATGTTGACAAATCTGGACTGCTCTTCGCTGAAAATATCACCTGGAAGCCCGGATTCCGGTCTTTTTATCAAGGAAGGCTGGCAGAAAATGGCAAAAGGAAGCCTCTTCCCGTTATTTTCCCTGAAGCCGATCAGCAAACAGGCCTGAACTGGACCAGCAAATAGTCAGGCACGCGGTCTTAAATTTTTTGACCTTTTAGTTAAGAATCCCGATAGATCATCAGAGCAAACTTGAAACCTCTTTACTATTGGAATAAGCTGAATTGAGAATCGTAAGATTTGCGCCTTGATGAAAAATTACAAAGCTTCAATAAGCCGGGCCAGGCAGCGAAATAAAATCACAATATTATTAATATTTGCTTGAATGGATAAAACGGGATGAATCATCAAATAGCCAGGAACCGATCCTTAAATAAATTGCCTGTGAAGTTGCTGCTTCTATTCCTGGCCGTTAACTTTCTGTCCCAAGCGCTGCTGGCCCGGCCGTCCGACTCCATTTCTGAACTTAACGGCAAATACTTCAAGAAAATCTTAAAAGATACCGGGACTATACTGACTTCACCAGGGAGCTGGGAAAAGAAAGACTGGTTTAGATTCGGCCTGAGCCTGGCGGCCACTTCGGCCTTCTTTCCGCTGGACAACTCAATTCACCGCCAGGTTTACGAGAACGAATCCCCCACCCTGACTTCAGTCTCCAGGGCTTTTTCTTTCGCCGGGGCACCGGTTTCTCTGCTGGGGATGCTTTCGGCCGGGTACCTTATCGGGCACTTCAAGCATTCAGACTCGGTCAGGGCCACCTTCCTTCTGGCCGGAGAGAGTCTCCTCATCACCGAGCTTTTTGTCCAGGCAGGCAAGATAGGTATCGGGCGGGCCAGGCCCTATACCCTGGAAGGCCCTTTTGTCTTTAATCCCATCACCCTCCAGGGCCAGTGGCAGTCCTTTCCTTCCGGACATTCGGCCGCAGCCTGGGCCGTGGCCACCAGCCTGGCTTCCCGGGTCAAAAGCCCCTACCTGCGGGCTACATTTTTTGCCATCGCCTCGGGCATCTCCCTTTCCAGAATTTTTCTTGATAAGCACTTCGCTTCGGATGTTGTCGGTTCCGCCCTGCTCGGTTACTTTATCGCCCGCAAGCTGAGTAAGCCCGAATCACCTGAAAAGAAAGCAAATGGGGCAGCCCTGTCCTTTAACCTCGGCCACCGCTTCGTGGCCTTCGGCCTGAGCTATCAATTTTAATCCCGCCCTTTCTTTCAAGACCGGCAATTAAAGCCCGATTAACATCGGGAAAAAAATCGCGAATGGATTATCAACAACTACAAGCAGGCGAAGCTACGGGCCGCGGCAGCACACATTTTTTTGTAGCTCATTTTCTGTTGTCCGCTTTTTGGCCCCCAGGTTTTCAGCCCTAAAGCCTGGAACCAGAATATTAAGCAAGAGTTTCAGGATTCCAGCCGGCTGATGCCGAGATGCAGCATAATAATAAAGACAAATCTGGACGGGGCTTAAAAATTCTGAGATGGTCCCGGCTTACAGAGTTCAGGCCTTGATAATTTCCAGGCCGTTCATATAAGGCCGCAGGGCTGCGGGCACCAGCACCGAGCCGTCCGCCTGCTGGTAATTCTCCAGGATGGCGCTGACCGTCCGCCCGACGGCCAGGCCCGAGCCATTGAGGGTGTGGACGAACTCCGGCTTGGCCTTGGCTCCCCGCTTGAACTTGATCTGGGCCCGGCGGGCCTGGAAGTCAAAACAGTCGGAACAGGAAGAGATTTCCATGTAAGCTTGCTTTGAGGGCATCCAGACTTCCAGGTCGTAGGTCTTGCCGCTGGCAAAACCCATGTCGCCCGTGCACAGGGCCACCACCCGGTAGGCCAGGCCCAGGCGTTTGAGCACCTCCTCGGCGCAAGAAGTCATGTATTCCAGCTCTCCCAGAGACTTCTCGGGCAGCGAGAATATCATCATCTCCACCTTGTTGAACTGGTGCTGCCGGATGAGCCCGCGGATATCCTTTCCGTAGGAGCCGGCCTCGCTGCGGAAGCAGGGGGTGTAAGCCACCAGGCGCTGGGGCAGCATTTCGGCCTCGAGGATTTCATTGCGGTAGATGTTGGTCAGCGGCACCTCGGCCGTCGGAATCAGGTACCAGTCGTAGCCTTCCAGCTTGAACAGGTCCTCGGCAAACTTGGGCAGGTTGCCGGTTCCGGTCAGGCTGGCGGCGTTGGCGATGAAGGGCGGGATGACTTCCCTGAAGCCCTTTTCCCGGGTGTGCAGGTCCAGCATGAAGTTGATCAGGGCCCTTTCCAGCCGGGCACCGGCCCCGAAATAGACCGCAAACCTGGAGCCGGTTATCTTGGCCGCCCGCTCGAAATCCAGGATGCCCAGGTTCTTCCCTATGTCCCAGTGGGGCTGAGGTCCGAAATTAAAAACGGGCGGCTCCCCCACCGACCTGACCACCACGTTATCTTCCGAGCTCTTCCCGACCGGCACCGATTCATGGGGCAGGTTGGGAATCCGCAACAACAGGGAATTAAGCTGTTCCTCCAGCTCTCGTGATTCTTTTTCCAGGGTCGAGATTTCCTCGCCCACTTTTCTCGAGTCTTCAATCAGGGCCGAGACATCCTTCCCCTGCGGTTTGAGCTTCTTAACTTCTTCCGAAATCCGGTTGCGCTTCTCCCGCAGGGCCTGGACCCGCTGGACCTGGCTCCTCAGTTCATCTGATAGATGGTAGAGTTCATCCAGGTCGGCCAGGGCCTGGGGCTGGCCGCGGGTGGCCATTCGTTTTTTTACTTCTTCAAAGTTTTCCTGTATGTATTTAAGGTCCAGCATGGCTTGATTATAGCACATCCCGGCGGCGGATTATCAGCGTTTTCTTAAGGTTACCGGGGAGAAGCCCGTGGTTGAAGGGCCCGAGAAAAGAGAATAAAATTGATTCAATGAACAAATACTACGTGGGGACGGCCGGCTGGAGCTATGAAGACTGGGAAGGAATAGTCTATCCGCCTGTCAAGGGCCGCAGCTTCCATCCCCTGGAATACCTGGCCCATTTCATTGATATTGTTGAAATTAACTCGACCTTTTACCGGCCGGCTTCGCCGGGAATGGCCTATTCCTGGCTGCGCCGGGTCCAGGCCTTTGCCCGGTTCCTTTTTACCGTGAAGCTGCTCCAGGTCTTCACCCACCAGAGGAAGGATTTTTCCCTGAAAGAGGTTGATGACTTCAAGAAGGGCATAGAGCCTCTGGCTGTCAAGCAGCGGCTGGCTGCCATCCTGATCCAGTTTCCCTGGTCCTTTCATGACACGGCCGAAAACCGGGAATACCTGGAAAGGCTGTTCAAGCTGTTTGCCGAATTCCCGCTGGCCCTGGAAGTCCGCCACGGCTCCTGGGACCGGCCCGACTTTCATGAATTCCTGAAAGAGCATAGAGTCTGCTACTGCAACATAGACCAACCGGTTTTCAGCAACTCCATCAAGCCCTCGGCCATCGTCACCAATCCCCTGTTTTCTTACGTCCGGCTGCACGGGAGAAATTACAAGGACTGGTTCAGGGAGGAAGCAGGGCGGGACGACCGTTACAATTACCTTTACACCACCGATGAGCTCGAGGACTGGATAAAAAGAATAAAGAAGCTGGCCGAGGGCAGCGACCGGGTCTTTATCATCACCAATAACCATTACCGCGGGCAGGCCCTGGCCAACGCCCTGCAGATAAAAAACATGCTCACCGGCGAAAAGCTCCAGGTCCCAGCCACCATGCTGGAAAAATACCCGGTCTTAAAGGAAATTGCCAGGAAGCTGGAAAAGGGCCAGATCGATCTGTTCGAAGAAAAAGTCGAAGCCGGGGGTTCGGATGTGGAAAAACAAAGAGCCGGTGCAAAAGATAAGGATAAAAAACCCTGTTAACCTGGCTAACGGCTATTTTTCGGCACCTGCTGGCACCCGCTATTTCTTCAGAAAATCTGGAAATTTTCCAGCAAAGGGATAATAATTAAGGCTTAATATTCATAAAATCATAAAAAAGGAATCATAATATGAACTGGTGGGAAGGCGAATTCCTCAGGGTAAAGAACAACCAGCTTTATCTCGAAGGCCAGCCGGCCGAACAACTGGCTGAAAAATACGGCACGCCGCTCTATGTCTACAGCCGGAACGAGGTGCTGAGAAACCTGCGGTCTCTCCGGGAAGCCTTCAACCCGGCGCTGGCCGAACTTGAGGTTCGGGTGGCTTACGCCATGAAAGCCAACCCCCACCCGGGAATCCTCAAAACATTGCTCAAAGAGTGCTGCTGGATTGACGCCGTTTCCCCGGGGGAAGTGGAGACTGCCCTCAAATCCGGGTTCCCGGAAAACAGGATAATGTTCACGGGCACCTCCATCAGCCAGGAGGACTTCGAGCGGGTGCTGCAGCATCCAGGTGTAACCGTCAACATCGATGCCTACGAACAGGTCGACCTGCTGGAGGCGGCCAGGAAGAAATTGCGAATTAAAAGACCGGTGCGGATTTCGGTGCGCTGGAACCCGGGACTCGGCCGGGGTTTCTGCAGCAAGACGGTTACGGCCGGGGACCGAAGTTCCGACGGAACCCCGATCAAGTTTGGCGTGGAAGATTCCAGGGTGCTCGAGACTTTCCGGCGGCTTAAAAGACGCGGCTTCAAACCGGTTGGCCTCCACCAGCACCTGGGCTCGGGCTGGACGGAAGAGGACTTCCCCGTGACCATCAAGGCTGTTGACCGGATGATAATGAAGGCCCGGGAGCTGAAGAAAGCGGGATTTAAGCTGGAGTTCCTGGATTTCGGGGGCGGCTTTGGGCCCAGATACAGGGAAGAACAGAGACTTTTCCCGCTGGCTGAATACGCCGCCTACATTCTCGACAGGGTCGAGACCGCCAAACTGGGCCTTAAAGCCATAGTGGTCGAGCCGGGAAAACACCTGCTGGCCGGGGCCGGGGTGGTGCTGATCAGAGTCGAATATACCAAGCAAAGCTACAGAAACTTCTTTGCCTGCGTCAATGCCGGGACTTACAACACGGTTCCGCGACCGGCCATCTATGAAGAAGCCTACCATGAAATAGTCAACGCCAGCCGGGTGAACGGAGGCAAAAAAGAAAAGGTGACGATTGCCGGGCACCTCTGCGAAACCGGCGATGTATTCGGAGCGGAGAGGTTGCTTCCTCTGCCCAAGCGCGGGGATATCCTGGCCGTGCTGATGGCCGGGGCCTACTGCCGCAGCATGGCCTCCAATTTCAACCTCCGGACCATTCCCCGGGAAATTTTGCTATGACCGGGGCCCTGCTGAAGCGCCAGGCCAAACGCGATAACTTTGGCCTGGTATTAATAAATTGACATCTGGACATCCCTGATATAACCTGTGCCCGCCATATTTAAAAAATAAACGGGACCACTCATCTTGTCCTAAAATTGTTAGGGGTCTTGCTAGGCTTACTTTTTGCCTAGTTATACTTAAAATTAATTGAAGGAAACATCTCATGTTGGAAAAAATATCGCCCGCAACCAGGACGGCAGGATCATGGTCGGCCGTCCTGGCCACCATCTTTAGTCTTATCTATGTTTTAGGACAGCTGGCCGAGTGGCTGGGCTGGTTGGGTTCCAAAGGTGGTCCAGAGAGCCTGAGCACACCACTCGGGATAGCCATACTTTTAACGCCATCTCTATTCCTGGGGTCAGCCTTCCTGGTCATGGTAATCAGTGTTGACCGCCTGGCCCCACCCGACCTCAAGATATTCAGCCGGTCGGCCGTGGCCTTTGCCACGATTTACGCCGCCCTCATCAGCATTAACTATTACGTGCAGCTCACCTGGGTTGGCCCCCGCCTGGCCGCAGGTCGCACCCAGGGCCTGGAGCCGTTTGTTTTTGTCCCCTTCGATTCGTTCCTTTACGCAGTCGACATTCTCGGTTACAGTTTTATGAGCCTGGCTACTCTGTTTTTGGCCTTCGTTTTCGTAGGCAAAGGAGTAGAAAGAACGGCTCGATGGTTTCTCCTGGCCAACGGGCTCTTGCTGCCGTTCATTGCCCTCCAGATGTACTGGCACTGGATGATCTGGGTGGCCAGCCTCTGGGCCATTACCTTCCCCGGCTCGAGCTGGTCCCTGGCTCTAATTTTCAAACGTGCAATAACATCTCCACCCGAAACAAATGGTTAAATCCTAAAACTGAGGCCGGCCCTTATAGAGAACCCACTCAAATCTAATATCGCCCTTCTCTGGTCTTTATAGAACCGCTCGCCAAAAGGGTCTTCCTGCGGGGCTTCTTCCGCAATTTCCAGATCATCCCACCAGATGTCGCTACCCAGGTACCTAACCTTGAAATACCAGAGAGTTCCTTTGTAGACAATATTACCTATGACCTTCTGACCCTTAAAATTCGTAATTCTCGCCAGCCGGTATTCCCCATCAAGAACCAGAGATATTCTATTATTTAAGTTTATCTTAACTCCTCCACCGGCATGAAGGCCAAGCGGAAGATGACTGTTTACGTCAACCCTGCCTAAGTAGGAATAGGTCATACTGGCCGGATATATCCCAAGACCTCCGCCAACGAATAATTCTATCTTCGGTGAAACTTGCAGCTTATAGTACAGGTTCAACCTCACCGGGAGATAAACAGTAGATCGCGCTTTCATCTCAATTGATTGGATTTCACTGCCAGACCCAAAATACCATATAGCCTGATCAGATTTGATGATCGGAATCCCGACGGCTAATCCAAGGCTTAGATGCTGGCCCAAATCATACTGTCCTTCTATTTCTACATCAGCATAATTTGAGTTCAGCCGGGGAATCTTATTACCCTCGTTTTCGGGAATATTAAATATTTGGTCTGCACAGCGCGCCTTAAAATAGGCGTTTATATCACCCACACGAGCCTTTCCCCAGCCGCCCTTGATGGTCATTGAAAATACTCTCCTGGCAGAGTTCTCTTCTTCGGCCGAAATCAACCCGGGTAATAAAATCAATAGACACCCTATCGTCAATAGTCGTTTCATATTTTTCCCCTCTATTTCTATAGACACGATTATACTAAAAAGCTTTGGCACTTTTTATTGAAGAGCGCCTCCTCGCTCTCATTTTCAGTTCACCCTTATTTGCTGATATAAATGTTAAAAAAAAAAACATGCTGTCAAGTCTTTTTTCATTCCGGTGGAAGGAACGGAAAAAAAGCAATTTACCCCGTGGGTGTCAAGTTCTATTAAAACGTCCTCAGGAAGGTGCAGTTCAGGAGGCGGGGGTGGCTGCCATCCTGAAGGCGGACTTCGGCCCGGAGAAAACACACCGGCGGTGAACCGAAGGCCAGGGCTTTCCTCTGCCCCACTCCTTCTACCAGCCCGGTTTCATCTTCAAAAAGGTAAAAATAGGTGAGCCCTCTGGCGGTTCTGATCTCCCGGGCATCAATGATACGCACCGCCAGCTCCACCATCTGCCCGGCTAAATCCTTAAGCTGAGCTATCCTCAGAGGCGGCCTTCTCCCATCCAGAAACTCCAGCGGGTCTCCCACCGGCAGAAAGCCCAGCCTCTCCAGCTGGAACCGGCGCTTCTCTTCATCAGCGATATCGGCCACCTTGAGCTCCGCCACCCCCTGAAAGTAGCGCAGGACCTGCTGGCTGCGGTTTGGCTCCAGAGAGTCCAGCGCCCCGGCCTGGATGAGGGCCAGCAGGTCACTCTGCCCCGCTCTGACACGGCTCAAAAAATCTTCCACCGAAAGATAAGGGCCGTTAGCTTCCCGCTCCTTAATAATTTTTTCTATGGTTTTTACCGTGAGATTTTTTATCAATCCGAGCCCAACCCTTATCCCCCGTCTTTCCACCCGGAACCTGTAACCGCTCCGGTTGACATCCGGTCCCAGGATGGTAATCCCCAGCCTCCTGGCTTCTTCCACGTATTCTGGAAGCTGGTAGTAACCGCCGCCGGCGTTGAGCACGGCCGTCATGTAAACCAGCGGATAATGGGCCTTTAAGTAAACCGCTTCATAAGCCATAAACGCGTAGGAGGCGCTGTGGGCCCGGTTGAAGGAATAGGCGGAAAATTTCTCCATCTTCTGCCAGAGGTTTTTAACTTCATCTTCCGAATAACCGCGGCTTTGAGCCTGCCCGAAAAACCTGCGGCGCAGGCTCTCCTCCACCCGGCGCTTTTTAAGCTGGCGGCGCAGCATCTCCCCTTCTTCCGGCGGAAAACCAGCAACCCGTTCGGCCACCTGCATCACCTGCTCTTCGTAGAAAATAAGGCCGCCGGTTTCCGGAAGCACCCGGGAAAGAAGAGGGTCTGCCGGAAGCGGCCGACCCTCGCGGCGCCTGAGGTAGGCTTCCTTCATCCCGCTCTCCGTGGGACCGGGTCTGATCAGGGCCAGGGCATGGATTAAATCGCCGAGGTTTTCCGGCTTCATCCGGCGGAGCAGGTTCATCATGGCCGGGCTTTCCACCTGGAAGCAGCCGATGGTACGGGCCTCCCTGAGAAGGGCGTAGGTTTTGGGGTCATCCAGCGGGATGTGTTCGAGCCGCAGCGCCTTCCTGGTTTCGGAGATGGCCGTAAGGCCACGGGTGGAAAGAAGGTCCAGCTTGATGAGCCCGAGCTCTTCCACCGTGTCGCGGTCGTAATGGCACATCAGAAGGCCCTTGGCCGATTCTTCAAGCGGAAGGAAGCGGTCGACCGGCGCCGGCGTCAGTATCACCCCGCCCACGTGAAGCGAAATTTCGGCAAAAACTCCCGAAAGCTCTGAGGCTAACTTCCAGACTTCAAGATAACCCGCCTGGGGCAGCATCTCCCGGAGATAATCCGGCTCGGCAAACATCGGCACCTTCTTGCTCATGGCCCGGGCTTCTTCCGGCGGGACCCCGAAGGCCCTGGCCGTTTCGTAAAGGGCCGAACGGGCCCGGTAATTCTTCAGGCTGCAGACATAAGCCGCTCCGGTCTTACCCGAACCATAGCGCTTGAGGACATAATCCAGGACTTCATCGCGGCGGCTGGAGTCAAAATCCAGGTCAAAGTCGGGCGGGTCGGGCCGGCCGCGGTTTAAGAACCGCTCGAAATAGAGGTTGTATTTTACCGGGTTGAGTCGGGAAATGCCCAGAAGGTAGGCCAGGTAGGAAGAGGCACCCGAACCGCGCAGGTTGTGGTAGATGCCCCGGCGCCGGGCAAACTCCACCACGTCGTGGACCACCAGGAAATACGGGGCAAAGCCGCTTTCTTCCACCACCTGGAGCTCCCGCACGGCTCTTTCCCTTTCTTTCCAGCTAAGGTTTTTAAGCCGGGAGAGCTTTTCGTTTATCACCTGGCGCAGGGTGAAGGGGAAAAGGTCCGGAGGAAGCGGCGGGACGATGTTTTCAAAAGAGAAATCTATCTTCTCCACCACTTCCAGGTGCCGGTGGAAGACCTCCTGGAGCCGGTCCCCGTATTTTTTGAGGGCGATTTTCTCCTGTTCGGGCCCGTAATTTCTGAGCAGCGGAGAAAGTTTTTTCAGCTCCGGCGGGTAAGGAATCTTCTGTTCTATGGCCCGGAGCAGCACCAGGCGCTGCGGACCGGACAGGTACTTGAGCGGTGCGAACCAGAGAAGCGGAATACCCGAGCGCCGCGAAAGCCACGAGGCGGCTTCAAAATTTTCCAGCCCGCAGCCCAGATAAAAGTCTTCCGGGATATGTTCCTGAATCTTTTTTACCGACCTCACCCGCTCTTCCAGCTCCGCTTCAGAAACGGGCAGGTTTTCCGAAAGTATTAAAATGGTGATAAGTCCTTCAGGTTCGAGAAACTGCCGGCGGTTAAAAATCTCAAGCAGCCGGTGATAGCCCCTTTTCTCCCTGACCAGAAAAACATAGCGGCTGCCCTTCTCCGGAAAATCGAGCTCGAGCTCGCAGCCGAACACGGGCTTGAAACTGTGCCCTTCGCTCAGAGCCTTCCACTTCCCCCAGCCGTAGAAAGCGCTGATATCGGTCAGGGCCGCAGCTGGAAGCCGGTTTCTTTCAGCCCACCGAGCCAGCTCTTCCAGGATGATACTTCCCTCACCGCGACTGAATACCGAATGAACTCTCAAAGGAATGAACATGATTTTATCTCGTCAGCGAAGCGGTTTTCAGGATAAAGCCGCGGCCGCGGTCTTCCTCATAAACCTCGCTCAGCATTTTCTCCCGCACGGTAAGCAGGGCGTTAAAACCGTATTTCTCCCGCACCCGGTCCAGGGCCTGGCAGAGCCTCTCCTCGCGCTCGGAATAAAGCTCAAAAAGGGAAAGATGCCGGGCTTCGACCAGCTCGCTGCCCTTTACTCCAACCAGCCGCAGGGCTAAGCGCGAACCTTCCCAGAGCTCCAGGAAAAGCTCTTCAGCCACGCGGTAGATACGGTTGGTTTCCTGGACCGGAAGCGACAGCACCCGGCGCCGGCTCACGGTCTTAAAATCCGAATAGCGGGCTTTAACCTCAATCACCCGGGCGTAATATTTTTCCTGCCGCAGGCTCAAAGCCAGCCGGTCACAGAGATAGGCTAAGTGAGCCAGCAGCAGGTCCCGGTCCCAGATGTCCTCAAGAAAGGTGGTTTCGCGGGAGAAGGATTTCGGTTTGCCTTCAACGGCCAGCGACCGGCAATCCATTCCCCGCGACAGAAGGTAAAGCTCGTCGCCCATAACGCCAAAGAGCGAGCGCAGGGTTCCGAGTGGCAACTGCCACAGGTCGGCTATTTTATGGACGTTGAGCAGCCGCAGCATGACCTGGGCTTTTGGACCGATGCCCGGAATCTCCGAGATGTCCAGTTCCCGCAGAAACTCCTGCTCCTGGCCCGGCTTCAGTTCAAAAAACCCGCCGGGCTTGGCCTTTTTGGTAGCCAGCTTGGCCAGGATTTTGTTGAAGGCCGTCCCCACCGAAACGCCCAGGCCCAGCTCCCTCTCCACCCGGCGCTTGATTTCCTTGGCCGCCTCGCTGAAGGAAGAATAGAGGTGCCGGCAGCGGGTGAATTCCAGGTAGGCTTCATCGAGCGAAGCCTCTTCCACGTCCGGGGTGTATTCATGCAGGATGCGGAAAAACTTCTCGGAAAAAGCCTGGTAGAGGTGGTAGTTGCCGCGGACAAAGACAGCCTGGGGACAGAGCTTGTAGCACTGGCGGAGCGGCATGCCGGAATGAACGCCGTACTTCCGGGCTTCATACGAGCAGGTGGAAGCCACCCCGCGTTCGTGCGGCAACCCGCCGACCACCAGCGGCTTTCCCTTAAGCTCCGGGTTGAGCAGAACCTCCACCGAGGCAAAAAAGGCGTCCAGGTCGATGTGGACGACATAGCGTCGCTCACCGGAAAGGGGAAAATTTTCCTTCGTCTTCCACATGCTTCGTCCCCAAAATTCAAAAGCAGAATCAGTACTTGCGGATGACGCCGACCACCCGGCCGACAATCCGGAGCTCCCGGACTTCAATCGGCCGGAAAGCCGGGTTTTCCGGAACCAGTAGCACCCGGTCCTTCTCCCGGCGCAGGCGCTTTAAGGTAACCGAACCGTCCTCGAGCAGGGCCACCACCATCTCACCCGAGCTGGCCGTGTCGGTCCGCTCGATGACCACGAAGTCGCCGTCATCTATGTAAGCGTCGATCATGCTCTTACCCGTAACCCGCAGGCAGAAAAGGTTGCCTCGCTTGCGGCCAGCAAACCAGCTCGGAACCTCCACCGTTTCGCCCAGGGTGTCAAACATCTCCCGTGGAGTGCCGGCCGGAACCAGGCCGACCAGGGGCAGGCGCATGGCACTTACCGCATCAGGCGCCTGGGCCAGGCGGACCTCGCCGCCTTCCCGCCTGATATAGCCTTTCTTCTCCAGGCTCAGCAGGTGCTTGAAGACAGCCGAGGGGTTGGCGAGGCCGACCAGCTGTCCCAGCTCCCGCACCGTGGGCGCGTAGCCGTGCTCCAGGATGAATTCCTGGATTTTCTCCAGAATTTCCTTCTGCCTTCCGGTTAAAGCTCTTTTAATCCTGTTAACCATTTTGTTCACCATTTATAAAATAATGCTGAACAGGGGCTTTGTCAAGCAAAAATTACCTGAAATTTGTCTTCATTCCCGTCCGATGGTTCCCCCGGTACTACCTGCCCCCTCATTCCTGCCGCCTTCTTGACCGGCTCTGCCGGATATGGTAGAAAAAAAATTAAGCAGGCAATAACGGGAGGGAGAAATGCTCCGCCTGAGACCCGCTTCCCTCAGATTCAAACCTATTCCGGGATTTATTTTTATCTTTATCTTTATCTTTTTATCATTGCCATTATTTTTACTATCATCATTCGCAACTTCCCGGCTGAACCCCGGCCAGTCAGCTCCTATCCCCTCCGCCGCGGAAGAAACCCAGGGGACTCACCTTCTGGCTGTGGGAGACAGATTCAACCTCTGGACCGTAAACATCGAGAAAAGAAAAATTCAGTCCATAATCAAACTGGAAGAAGGAAAAGAAATCATCGACACCGTCAGCTGGTCTCCTGACGGCCAGCAGCTGGCCGTTTCCATCAGCGGCGCTGACCATAAGAGCGAGCAGTACCGGACTGTTTTCTTTACTCCCGACGGTAAGCTTATCAGGCAGATGGAAAGCGTGTCTTATGCCCGCTGGTCTCCCAAAGGGACCTACCTGATTTATTACACCGGTCCCCTCGGGTCAACCCGAAGAAAAGCGCACGTGGTCAGAGCTTCCGACCTGAGTCAGGCCTTTGATTTTCCCGAAGTGGGTCATATTGGCTTCAGCCCCGATGAAACCAGGGTCATCGCCGCCAGGCTGGTGGATACAGAAATCTACTTCAAGAAGGTGGTCGATATCTTTGATTCCGGTGGCCGAAAACTCTGGAGCTCTCCACCCGAAAAACCGGTCAGCTCTTTACAATTCAGCCCTGACTCTCGCTGGTTTTTCTGCGACGAGACACTCTACAACCTGGAAACCGGAGAAAAAAGAGAGCTCGCGGGCTACCCCTCAGATTTTTCTCCTGACTCACGCCTTTTAGCCCTTTACATCCGCGACATGAAGTCGGTCTGTCTTTATGATCCGGAAAAAGACGAGGTTGCCTGGGTTGGAGATTTTGAACCAACTCCTACAGACATTTACCCGGGAGACATGCTCTACAGCCGCTCCTGCTTTACCTCTGACCGGAAATTCCTTTACACGCCAGAGCCCTTTGAGAGCAAAATTATAAGTGTCGACCTGAATGATTATAAGACCTCGGAGACAACCTTGAACCTTCCCGGAGTTAAGCAGGAAGAACTCATCGAGATAATACCCCGGCA
>JABLWX010000071.1 GCA_013178315.1 Candidatus Aminicenantota bacterium | reverse complement strand
CGCAGCCGGTCCCGGTCGTAGTACTTGTCGACGTCGATGCGCTTCTTGTAGCTGGTGACCACATCCAGGGGGACGTGATCGTATTCGCCGTTTCGCAGGCAGACCATGCGCCCGGTCCGGTTTTCGAGCACCAGGTCCAGGGCCAGGTTGCCGTAGGCCATCGGCACCAGCGAGTCCATGGCGTCCGGGTCGCCGCAGCGCACCAGGTAGCCGAGCTTCTGGTTGATGACATTGATCCGGCGGCCATGGTTGTACTTGGGCGAGACTTCCTTGAGCATGCTGGACACCCGGTCGCCGATGCCGCCCAGCTTCTTGTGGCCGTACATGTCGGTTTCCTCGCTTTCAAAGATCATGTCTTCGCCTTCGAAGGCGGCTCCTTCAGAAACCAGGACCACCGAGTAATGGCTTGGATTGTTGGCCCGGTCCTCGCTCATCAGTTCGCACAGCCTTTCGATGTTGAACTTGTATTCGGGGATGACGCAGCGGTCGGCGGCTCCGGCCATGGCCGGCAGCAGGGCGGTGTAGCCGGCGTAGCGGCCGAAGACTTCAATCACCAGGAACCGTTCGTGCGAGCCGGCCGTGGTCCGCAGGGAATGGGTCAGGCTGATGGTCCGGGTGACGCAGGTGGAAAAGCCGATGCAGTAATCGGTGCCCGGGACGTCGTTGTCCATGGTCTTGGGTATGGCGATGACCTTGACTCCCAGCTTGTGCAGCTGGACGGCGTAGCTCAGGGTGTCATCACCGCCGATGGGTATGAGGTAGTTTATTCCGAGGAATTCCAGGTTCTTCAGGACCTCGTCGGTCAGGTCGTTTATTTTCTGGTTGTACTTGTCGCGAAGATGCGCCGGTACATTGACCGCGGGGATGTTGCTGGGACGGGTGCGGGAAGTATGAAGGAAGGTGCCGCCTGTCCGTCCGGCCTTGTTGACCACCTCTTCGGTCAGCTCGGTGTAGAATTCGTGGTTGGGTGCATCCTTGTCCCTGGTCATTTCCACCAGTCCGGCCCAGCCCCGGCGGATGCCGATGACCCGGTAGCCTTCCTTGATGGCCCTGATGGTCACGGCCCTGATAGCCGGGTTGAGGCCGGGGACATCGCCGCCCCCGGTCAGGATGCCGATCACGCCTTTAACCGGCCGGTTCATTTCTCTGGCCATGGCAGTTCTCCTTTTTTAGGTTATACCTGAAATTTCAACCAGATATAATAATGCAGAATGAGCGAAGGTCAAGCCTTCGGCCGGAAGAATTTATGAGACCCTCCTGGATTATAGGACAAAATCAAGGGAGGGGCAAACCATGGTTTTGTTCTGGCTGGCCCCAGTGGAAAATTGTTTCTTTTTTAATCCCGGTTCGGGTATAATCTGAAGTGAGTGAGATTTTTCTCAGGAGAGGCCAGGATGAAAAAGAAGGCGATCTTTCCCGCATTGTGTATCCTTATGCTCGGCCTGTTCATTTCGTCTTCGGCCCAGGAGCCGGCCTATAAGAGCCAGGCCGTGACCGAGCCGAAGCAGATCGACGGTCAGCCAGGTGACTGGGAAGGGGCCGATTTTGTGAATTTCAAAAAAGCCGGGGTTGATTATGCCGTGGCCCATGATAGCGGGCACCTGTACCTGATACTGGTTTTCAATACCGAAGAGGGCCTGAGCACGGCTGACCAGGGCGGCGTTTTCATCTACCTGAGCCAGGCCGGAAAGAAAAACAAGGACGTTGGTTTTCATTTCATAAAAAAAGTGATCACTGCCGAGGAAGCCATTACCCGCATGGAGGCTCTTGGAGAGAAGTTGAGCGAAGAAAGAAAAGCCCAGATAAAAGAGAGAAAAATGTACAACCTCTATGAGGGCGAGCCGGTCGGAAAGAAATTCAAGGCTGACCTGCAGAAGGTAAAAGGCCAGAGGTTCGAGCCGGCCATTTTCCGCGGCCGCGTTGAACAGGCCAGAAGAGGTCCCGGTGCCCCGGGTCAGGGTGGATTCCAGAAAGCAGTTTTTGAATTCAAGATTCCGCTGCAGCCATCTCCCGGGCTACCGCCCCTGGTGGAGCCGGGTAAACCCATTAACCTGGGTATTGAGTGGGGCGGTTTGACCGAGCAGATGAAAAAAGAAATCATGACCAGGAGGGCAGAGTCCGCTACCAGGGCCACGGCCACCGATTCCCGCATGGTGGTGTCCGGGGATGACCCCTCTGAGGGCGGCTTTGACCGTGGCGGCGGCGAACTCGACAGGAAAGCCCTGCCCAAGAAGTTCAATTTCTGGTTTGGCCTGTTGCTGGGTTCCGAGTAAGAACTGCCTGGAATAGAGTTTGGGATAATTTCGTCCCGGCAAGGGGGATTTCTCCACCCGGCCTATTTAATCCGGTTTTTCCAGTTTACTACGTAAATTTTGGTGGTATCTTTTTGTTTTTTGCGACGGGGATGTTAGCCTGCGAGGCAGGAAAAAAATTACCCGCATCGGAGAAAAATTGTCGCTTGCCACCTGGCCTTGCGGTGGAAATGGCCCGCCATAGTGAGGGATAAGGGCTTCTGGGTATAACATGCAAATCAATGATTATTTCTTGTCAGCATTTCTCGCTATAAGAATTTTCCTGAGATAATAATTTCTGACAGTAGAAAGCACATGATTTTAAAAGGAGGAAGATTCTGGTTTCTCTGGCACCTGTGGGGCAGAAATATTCTTCTTCATCTCAGGTCCATCAAGCCGGAGGGAGTATCGAGGCAAGTATTCAGAAAGACCGCAACTCTGGGATTACCCGGGTGATATGAACGACCATGGCCTTGAATCAGAAGGTGGCCAGGAAGGCACCGGCAAAAGCCAGGGCCACGGCCAGGACTCTCCAGGTGGTTGCCCTTTCTTTCAGGAAAACGGTGGCCAGGATGAAGATGAAAATGGTGCTTAGCTGGTTGAGGGCCGAGGCCACCGAGGCAAAGGTATACTTCATCCCGCCTATCCAGAACATCAGCGACAGGTAGGTTCCGAGGAAGGAAGCCGGGGCCAGGGCTTTCCAGGTTGATAGCTTGAGGAGCGGACGGAAATCCTGGCGCCGGGCCGGGGCCAGGGGCAGGAAAATCAGGGGCAGGGTCCCGCCCACCAGGCGGACCCCGGTGGCCCAGACCACCGGGACATCTTTAAGGATGGGCTTGATGATGACTATGCCCACGGCCACAAAGGCCATGGCCGTTATCCCGAGGATGATGCCCAGGACGAGGTTTCTCCTGGTAAGCGGGCCGCGGCCGTTATCGGTATCGCTGGCAGAAATGGTGACCACGGCGGAAACTATCATCACCACTCCAAGAAGTTGGACCCAGGTTAACCTTTCACCCAGGAACAGGTAGGAAAGGCCGATGACGAAGGGGGCATAGACACAGTCGACGATGGCCGTCAGGCTGGCCCCGATCAGTTTCAGGGTCCACAGGAACAGGGTGTCGGAAACGGCGATGCCCAGGAAGCCGCTCAGCAGGAGGAGAAGGGTGGGCCTCAACCCGGCCTGGGGCCAGAAGCTGGCACCGGTGATGACGGTGGTCAGAACAATCAGGACCAGGGCAAAAAGGTTCTTGCCGAGGTTGATTCCCAGGGGATGCAGGCTGAAGCCGCTTATCCTGAAAAGAATGACGGCCACGGCCCAGACCGCGGCCGAGGCCAGGGCCAGCCATTCTCCTGAATATATAATGTTTTCCATCAGAAGTACCGGGTTTTTTAACCAGCAGAAATCAGGTTTCCCGCGGGAAACTTAAAAGGCTTTATACCAGAAGACCGACCCTTCGTCAAACACCGGCTCCTTGACGCCGGGCGATGGCAGACGGGCCAAGGGGGTTTCCGGACGGCTGGACAGATTGACTGATCCCGTGCGGACCACCTGGCGAGGGCTTGAGGGCCCGGTTCTCCCGGAATTCCGGAAGCAAGAAATCTTTATAGGCCGGAGGAAAATCGGGTTGAATATGCCGGAGGAATTAGAGTATCTTAATAGGCTATTATTATCTGCGGAGGTTCTCATGGATAAAAGATTAATAAGATTTCTGGCCATCTTGGCCGTCGCTCTTACTCTGGGCTGGTCACTGGCCTGCAAGCAGCAAAAGCCGGAAGCCGGCCAGGTCAAGCCGGCCGTGATTCAAATCGGGGACAAAGAAGTCCAGGCCAAGGATGAAGCCATTTACAAGACGAGAGAGTATAACGGCCGCAAGTATGAATACCTTTCCCTTGATTTCAGCCGCATCGAGCGGCCGGCCTCGCTGGATGAATTTCAAAAGATATTCCACCTGCCGCCCATCAGGCAGTACAATACAGGCACCTGCTGGTCTTTTTCCACCACTTCCTTCCTGGAGTCGGAACTGAAACGCCTCGGCCGGGGCGAGTTCAAGCTGTCCGAGCTCTATACCGTTTACTGGGAGTACGTGGAAAAGGCCCGCCGCTTCATCCGGGAGAAAGGGAATTCATTCCTGGGGGAGGGTTCGGAACACAACGCCGTTTTCCTCCGGATGAAGCAATACGGCACGGTTCCGGCCAGTGTCTACACCGGACTGCTACCGGGGAAAACCGAGCATGACCACTCGGCCCTTTTCCAGGAGGTCAGGGATTACCTGGATTTCTGCCAGAAGAACCAGTACTGGGATGAAGAGAAGGCCATTGCCTACGTCAGGCTCATACTTAACAAACATCTGGGAGAGCCGCCCGCGGAGTTCGAATACAACGGCCAGAAAATGACTCCCAGAGAATTCCTGGACAGAGTGCTTCAGCTGCCGCTCGACGATTATGTCAGCTTCATGTCATTCAAGTACCTTCCGTTTTACACCAGGGGAGAATTCAAGGTGCCCGATAACTGGTGGCATTCCCAGGACTATTACAACGTTCCGCTGGACGAGTTCTATCAGGCGATAATAAATGCCCTGGGGAACGGTTATTCCGTGGCTCTCAGCAGCGATGTCTCTGAACCGGGTATCAGCGGAGACGAGGGGCTGGCCATTGTTCCCTCCTTTGATATCCTGCCAGCCCTGGTTGACCAGGACAGCCGTGAATTCAGGTTTTACAACAGGACTTCTCAGGATGACCATGCCATTCACTGTGTCGGCCTGGCCCGGAAAGGCGACCATACCTGGTTCCTGATCAAGGATTCGGGCGCCGGGGCCCATCGTGGACCGTACAAAGGTTACATCCTGTACCGCGACGATTTTGTCAGGCTGAAAGTCCTGGCCTTTACCGTGCATAAAGAGGCAGTGGCTGAGCTGCTGAAGAAATTTGAACAGAAGTAACGAGGTTTGAGGTTCCCCTTTTTATGGGGAGACAGGCAGCGGCAGGCTCTAAAGCTGGCCGTGGCCTGGCGACAGGTCCGGCGGCGAGCCCATTCTTGTTCTTTGAGTTATCTTGCTTTCTAATTCAGGTATAATTAAGAACAGAGAAATCGATAGATGAGCAAACCGCGATGCCTGACCTCTTTCAGCCTGTCGGAGCTGGAAGATTATTTTAAATCGGTCGGAGAGCCAGCCTACCGGGCCAGGCAGGTCTTTCAGGGAGTTTATCAACGGGGGTTATCTGATTTTTCCGCTTTTACCGACCTGCCGCTTGCCCTGAGAGAAAAACTGGCCGGGGAGTTCCTCATCAATCCCCTGGAACTGGAACAGACGGCCAGTTCCACCGACGGCACGGTAAAATACCTGTTCCGGCTGCCGGACGGTTTCTTCGTGGAAACGGTGCTCATTCCATCTGGCGACCGGAAGACCGCCTGCCTGTCTACCCAGGTCGGCTGCAAGTTTCGCTGCGCCTTTTGCGCCAGCGGGCTTAATGGTTTCAAGAGAAATCTGGCCGCCGGGGAAATTGTCAGCCAGGTGCTCAGCCTGAAATTTCGTTTGGGACACAACCTGACCAACCTGGTCTTCATGGGCATGGGCGAGCCGCTGGATAACCTGGAGAACGTGCTTAAGTCCATAAGAATTCTCAATGATGAGCACGGGCTTAACTTCGGGGCCAGGCGGATGACTGTTTCCACGGCCGGGGTGATCCCCGGGATAAAGAAGCTCAAGGATTTTGAACTTCAGATAAACCTTTCGATTTCCATCCACAGCGCTACCGACCAGCTGAGAAGCCGGTTGATGCCCATCAACAAGAAGTATCCACTCCCGGAGCTGGTAGAAGCGGCCGAAGATTACATCCGTTCCGGCGGCCGACAACTTACCCTGGAATATATCCTGATCAGGGACCTCAACGACAGCCTGTATGAAGCCGAGGGGCTGGCGGCTATTGCCCGGAGGCTGAAGGCCAAGGTCAACCTGATCGCCTACAGCCCGGTTCCACAGCTTGCTTACCGCCGGCCGGAAGAAACGGAGGTGGTCCGGTTCCAGCGCTGGCTGGAAGAAAGGAAAGTCAAGGTGACCATCCGGCAGTCCAAGGGCGTAGACATCGCCGCAGCCTGCGGCCAGTTAGCCGGGAAATTTCAGTGAGACCGGGGCCTGGCCCGGAGCACGGCCAGCGTTTCTATGTGGGGTGTCCTGGGGAAAAAATCAAAGCCGGTTATTTCCAGGAGCTCGTAGCCGGCCAGAAATTTCTTGAGGTCCCGGGCCAGGGTGGCCGGGTTGCAGGAGAGGTAGAAGATTAATCCCGCGGGGTGTGTATTCAGGGCTTCGACCAGTTCCTCGGCCATTCCCCGGCGGGGCGGGTCGATGACCATGGCTCCGGGCCCGAATTCCAGGATGTCCTCTATCCAGTCTTCGCTCCGCCCCTCGGCCACGGCCAGGTGCTGGACCCGGTTGAGGCGCATGTTCTTCTTTAGAAAAAAGACATTGCCGGGGTCAGATTCTATGGCCAGGATTTCCGAGGCTGAGCCGGCCAGCAGCAAGCCGAAGGTCCCCAGCCCGGCATAGAGGTCAACGAGCTTGACCGGGGCCCGGGGTTCAAGGTGTTTTTTGATTCTTTCCACCACTCTTTCCAGCATGGGCGGGTTGACCTGGAAGAAACTGCCGGCCCCGTACCGAAAAACGGTCTGGCCGATTTTCTCTTCAAGATAGTCGCGCCCGTAAAGCTTAAGGAATATCCTGCGCCGTCCTTCGACCACCACTCCCACCGCCCCGGCCAGGCGAGAATCAAGGGCCAGGGCCGGCACCCAGAGCTCGGCTGCCCTTTCCAGGCTGTCCTGGTCTTCGGATTCGAGAACCAGGAGAAGTTCACCGGCCCAGAAACTCTCCCTGATTTCCAGGTGACTGATGGCCGGCAGCGGCTCGCCCTTGAGCAAGACCTGGAACCGCGAAATTACGGCGTTGACCCGGTCGCTGACCAGGTCGCAGGCCTCTACCGGCAGGAAACTGACCATGGAACCCGGCTCGTGGTAGGCCAGGAAGGGCGGCCGCGACTGCCAGTTGAATCGCAGCCGGATCTTGTTCCGGTAGCCACGAATTGTGGGTGAGGGTACGAACTCTATTTCTTCCAGGTTGTAACCGGGAAGATGGGAGAATATTTCCAGGAGCTGGGCCCGCTTGGTTTCTTGTTCCAGCTCGTAACTCATGACCTGGTACGGTGAACAGGCCGGGTAATGATTGCAGACGGGAACCTGTCGATCGGGGGAGGCCTCTAATACCCGCAGGGTCCTGGCTTCGGCGTAGTTCTTTTTGTCCTTTAAGAGTTCAACCTCGACCAGCTCTCCCGGCAACCCCTCGTCGGTGAAAACTATCTTGCCCCCGGCCCTGGCCAGGGACCGGCCGGGATAGACTATCTTCTCGATGCGGAGCTGCATGAGTTCGTTGTAAACGCCGGACGGCGATTTGTCAAGCCGGTTGTATGCCGAGGCTCCTACCTGGCCAGGCTGTTGAGCATCCTGGCCGGCAGGGTCAGGATGGCCTTCAGCAGGTCAAAGACGGCCGTGACGGTTATGCCCACCAGCCTGAAGGGCAGGGATATAAGCCAGACCAGGGGATAGAGGATCAGGGCCAGCAGGGCCAGCGGCCAGCAGAGGATAAATAAAATCAACCACAGCAAAAATTTTATCATCGCTTACGCCTTTCCACTCTTTGGCTTCTTCATACTATAAAATACGAAATACCGGCAAAAATGGATCACCGCTCGGGCCGGCTTTTATTGCTGCCCGCAGAAATTCACAAAAGGACACCGCTGGCAATGGCCGTTGTCCAGGCCGTCGGGGGTGAAGGGCACGTTCGGGTCGACTATTTCCAGAAGCAGCCGGTCCAGAATATCTTTGACCAGCAGGAATTTTTCCTTTCTCATTTCCCCGGCCGCATCAGTTTCGTTGAGGGGATAGATCGTGGGTTCCTTTTGGTCGCGTTCCCCTCCGGACCTGCTCTTTTCGGTCAGGGGAGAAAATTCTATGGCCAGGTTCAGATGATTCCGACCAAGGAAGAGCAATCCCGAGTATATGTCCTCCGGCGGCACCCCGAACTCCGCCGAGGCCAGAAGCTGGTAAAAGGGCAGCTGCAGACTGCCGATGGCCGCGGCCCAGGTTGACCTGTCGCCGGGCTCCAGTTTTTTGAACTTGATGGCCTGGTACTTTTCGCTCGAAGAAGTCTTGTAATCCAGAAGGCAGAGCCGGGCTCCGCGCTTTTCTATCCGGTCGATTTTTCCTTTGAGCCTGAAGGTTCTGCGATTGACAGTGTAATCAAGCCGGTATTTTTTCTCCAGGCCGAGGATGACCAGCACCTTCCTGGCTTCCTTCAGTTTTATGACTGCGGGTTTCTGGTAACTTTCCAGGAATTCCAGGAGATGCTGTTTGACCTGTTCTTTTATCAGAAGGAAAAGTCCTGAATCCGGGTCGGAGAATTTCTGGCCAAAGGTCTGGTCTATGATCCGAAGCAGGCGGTCTACGTCGGGCTCGGCCGGCAGGGGCCGCTTTTGATAGCCCTGGAAATATTCCTGAAGAATAGAATGGACCAGGGTGCCAATATCAGCCCTTTCCGGCGTGTCTGAAAGCTCCTCTCTTTCGGCCAGCCCGAGAACGTGGGCATAGAAAAACTGGAGAGGGCATTTCAGGTAGGCGTCGAGCTGGGTGGCGGAAATTTCCATTTCTTCGAGGGCCCGGACCATGGTTGCAGTCTTGGCCACCGGTTCGACCGTGGGCAGGCGGAGGTCGATCGGGTAGCTGGCCGACTGGATGTAGCCAGCGGTTTCCAGCCTTCCGTCCTTCTTCTGCTTTTCCCAGAGGAGCTCTTCCACAAACCGGCTCTTTTCCTTCTCGCTATTTTCCACGAAGAAAACATGGACCTTCCTGGCCCCGGATACCAGCTGGTGGAAGTAATATCGGTATCTTTTTTCCAGGTCCCGGTAGGTCGGGAGTTTAAGGGCCTGTCGCACCAGTTGCGGCAGGAGAGAGTCAACCTTGCCCGTGCCCGGGATGACTTCTTCGTTCATGTCCAGGAGGTAAACCTCATCAAATTGCAGACAGCGGGTTTCCCAGAAGCCCAGGACCTGGAGGCCGTGAAGGGGGGTGCCCGGGAAGCTGACCCTGGCCTCGGAGATGAGCTTGCGGAATAGGTTGAAGTAACTGTTGCGGTGCTCGAAGGAATGCCGGGCCAGCAGGGAGCCCTTAAGTTTTTCGAACAGCTCGAAAAAGGCCTCAGCGTAAGGCTGAAAGAAAAGATGGAGCGGTGCGGTGCTCTGGTTGGCCAGGTAGTGAAGCAGGTCGATCAGCTTGCCGGCAAAATCCTCGAGGCTGTCTATTTTAAGGAAAGGCTCTATGGTCCGCCGGTGAATGGACCTTAAATGCTTCAGGAACTCCGGGGCCCTGGGCGTCCCGGCCGTTTCCGAATAGTCATCAAGCATCTGGCTCAGGTCCCGGTCGGAGGCGATTTCTTCCAGTGTCCAGAATGACCGGCCCTTCTTTTGGGTAAAGATTTCCTGGATGGTGTGAAAGAGAATCCTGGTGAGCTCGGCACTCCTTCCAGGGCCTTCAAAATAGATGTTCTTGGTGTAAGGATGCAGGACAAAATCCAGGTAATAATTGGCATAAAATCGGTTCCGGTCGTCGGCGGCCTGGATCAGATTGAACAGGCAATCAAAAAAGTTATAAAGGGGAGTTCTGGTCAGGGGATAACCGAGGGAAATGTTGTAAGCCTCTTCGGGAATGGCGGTGAGGGTCTGCTGGTGAAGCGGGATCAGGCTCTCCAGGGCCGGCAGGACGATGACCTGTTTTTCATCGAGCAGGGCCGGGTTTTGAAACCTGTCCTCCATCAGGTTGTTCAGGATGAACAGTTGCCCGTGGGAGTCCGGACTTAGGTAGAACTGGACTTCCGGCTGGTGGCAGTTTTCAGCCGGGTCGCTTATGGTTTCGGCTTCTTTCGGGTCAAGGCCAAATCCCTGAACCATGTCCTCGAGGCCCGGGCCCTCCAGAAGATAGAGGGTAGCCCGGTCTGATTCCAGGACCCTTTTTACCAGTTCTATTTCGCCCCGGTTAAGAAGGAAGAAGCCGGCCAGGATGGTTTGTTCAAACCGGTTCAGGTGTTCAGGTTTCAGCCCTTCCAGCACCTTGCTCAGCCTGGTGGCCGGGGTGGAAAGCCTTTCCTGGGCCAGGGTCTGGTAAAAATTCTCAAAGAAAAAGGATACCTTCTGCAGCCTGTTCCTGGTCCTGTCAGGAAGTTTTTGCCCGGCCAGGGAGTCAATCATCAGGAAATTTTCGCGGGAGACCAGCCCAGCTTTCAGTTCTTCCAGGTCCTGGTAGAGTTTCGTTCCCAGGGGAAAAAACTCGTCCAGCGACAGGAAGGATTGCCCGCCGAGAGGTTCCGGGTGCCGTCGATGGAGTTCGTAAAGTATGGAAACCGCGTCGATCGGCTCGGCCGGCCGGTCCTGGTCCTGGCCGATTTCCAGGTACAGGTTGTCGACAAATTCATCAAAGGACAGGATGGCCGGCGGCAGGAAGCTTCGGCCGAGCCTGCGGGCCAGAGCTTTCCTGAGGTAATGGCCGGGACGCTTTTCGGGGAAGACCACCTGGATGCGGGTCAGGTCCCGGCCGGATTCCAGCAGCCTGGCAGCCAGGAGCTCTGGCAGGTCGTGTCCGGGAGAGACCAAGACCAGGGACATCAGATTGCCTCCACTTTCTTCAGGTCGGGATACATCAGGACTCCGCTCACTCTCTTGCCCGGAAAGATATCGGACAGCATCGACATGTATCCTTTAAGCTGCCCGCGATAGGCCTGGACCAGTTCCGGTTCTTCAGAACGGCCGCTCTTGAAATCGATGACGGTGACAACTTCCCCGTCCACCACCACCCGGTCGGCCCGGAACAGCCGGCCCTGGCTGTCGGCCAGTTCAATTTCCCGGTGGACGGTCCGGCCCGGGCGGCCTTGGAACCAGGTGGCCACTTCGGGCCGGGCCAGGAATTCCTGCAGGGTTCTTTTAACATCCTGCAACTCGGCGGGTGTCAATTCTCCAGGGCCGACCTGGCTCATGGCTTCGGAAATAATGGTCTCAGGGTCACCTTCGAGGTATTCGACCGAGGCCAGGAGCCGGTGCATCAACTCGCCGCGCTTTTTCTCGTAGTAATTGAGGCGGGGTAGGGTCGCGGCCTCCGGGAATTTTCCGGCCTGGATTATCTTAATGATTGCTTTTCCTGGGCCCTGACCTCCGTTTTTTGTTTTCTTTTTCTTGAAGGTAGGCCTGCTTTCAGCGGAGGCGTTACGGTCGTTAATTTTAAGGTCGAGGATAGACTCCAGCAGCGGAAAGGGATATTCATTCCTCTTCTTTACGCCGATCACATAGAGCTCTTCCCTGGCCCTGGTCAGGGCCACGTAAAGGGTATTCAATTTGTTGACCCTATCCCTTTGCCGGTATCGCTCGTAGGTCCTTTTCAGGTAGGAGCTGGACTTTGCTGCTTTGGAATTTATTTTCAGCACACGGACCGGTTGGTAACCATCCCAGTCGGGAAAGATATCCTTTGGAAAGTCCATGAGGTAAAAAGCCTCGCCTTTCCATTGCTCTCTGTACAGTAGGAGAATGACCACAGGGAAGCCGAGCCCCTTGGCCTTATGAATGGTCATAATTTTCACTGCTTCCAGGTTTTCCGGAACGTCTATGGTCCAAACGTTCTTATCATCGGTGGCTTCGGCTGAAAACTTGATGAAATCACGCAGGTTGCTCTTGCCCTGCCCCTCGAAGTTCTTGATGACCTCAAGCAGCTTGATCAGGGAACCGGCTTCTGCGGGAAAGAGGTCCAGCGGCCTGAATACCCCGTAAACCTGGGTGACCAGGTCATAAAGGGGCAGGTAGCCGGTTGTCCTGAAAAAGTCTTCAAAATATGCGTTCCAAATTTCCGGGAAATTTTCCCTGATTGAGGTGTAGAGCGGGCCCCGTTTTTTCTGCCTGTTTTCCAGGATGAATTCTCTGAGATCTTCCGTTTGAAGAGAGAGGCCGTCTGCCCGCAACCTGTGTTGGAAGAGATGTCCGAATAGAAAGGCAGAAAAGTTAAAGTCATCCAGGGGATAATCCAGAAATTGCAGGAAGGACAGGATTTCCCTGATTATCGGCCGGCTTCTGATGTCCAGGGCCGAGTAGGGGATGAAGGGAATGCCTTTCTCGTTGAGCCAGGTTGCGACTTGTTTGACCTTTTCATTTTCGTAAGCCAGGATGGCCAGGTCCGAATGACGGTAGCCGCGATCCAGTAGTTCCTGGATGAGATTCTGGACTTCGGTCTTTTCCGGTGAGTCCTGCTCTTCGCCGTTTTCTTCTCCGTGTCCATTTTCTGGGTTATAGCCGTCCTGGTTTTTCTTGTCTTTCGGCCTTATTAATTTGAGTTCAGCATAGCCCGGGGCTGATTTATCCGGGGCTGCGGGCAGGCAGTCAAAATTATCCAAAAGGCTCGCGGCGGCGGCCTCCTTCCAGGGCTTATCGTCTTCCCGAACAATTTTGTTCTTGATACCATCGGGGAAAATCTTTTTCACCCATTCCAGCAGCTCCTTTCGGCTGCGCCAGTTATGGCGGAGCTCGGCTATCCTGGGTCGAACCGAAGCGAAACCTTCCTGGCCATTGATCAGGTTGACCATAATCTGGTAGTCAGCCTCACGAAAGCCGTAGATGGCCTGCTTGGTGTCACCGACTATGAACAGGCTGCCCCCCTGGGACAGGGCGTTTTCTATCAGGGGATAAAGATTCTGCCATTGAAGGGGAGAGGTGTCCTGGAACTCGTCAATTAGATAGTGGTAGATTTCTGTGCCCAGGCTGAAGTAGATGTCGGGGACAATACCCGTTTCAAGGTAACGGGCCAGTCGCGAATGGACGTCTTCCAGGAAGACCATCCCCCGTTCCTTCCTGGTTCGTTCGAGAACTTCCAGGAACATGTTATAGACCCTGATGTGCTGCTGGTAGAATACAGTGGCCTGGATTTCCCGGTATTTATCAACTATGCACTCCAGCTTGCGAAGCTCCCGGGCGAGGCGGTCGGGCAGTTGTACCCTCTTCTCTTCTAATATGGAAAAATCATAATCTTCCCAGTCGCTCAGCCTGTTCTTGGGCAGATATCTCAAGAGTCTTGACCGCGTCGAGCAGCCGCCCCAGTCAGTCACGAGCTTAGCGACTCTTTCCCGGACCACCTGGAATTCCTGTTCCAGGGGAACCAGTTTCTTCCTGGTTTCGGCCAGGTCCATCTGGACGGGTCGACGGTTGGCCCCGGCCAGCTTCCTATTAAGGTCTATAAATACTTTCTCCAGCTCGCGGGCCGGGTCCCAGGCGAAAGTGCTGTCCGAAGCCTGCATTTCTTTGAGGTGATAGCAGACTTCCAGGAACTGGTTGAATTCAGATGAACCGGGGCGGATGTTATTAAGCAGGCGGGAGAAGGCGTAGGAAACGACCGGACTGGAATCTATGATAATTTCCGTGTCCGGACTGACTCCCAGTTCCACCGCCGCCGCCTTGAAGACGCTGGACATGAAACTATCGATGGTGGTTACCTGGAAATCGCTGTAATTCCTCAGGATCTTATCCAGGATTTCCCCGGCCCTGGACCGGAGCCGGTCCCGGTCAATGGTAACCAGGCTCCTGATTTCTTCCAGGTCGCGGTCTGGCTGGCCGCCGGCAGACAGGAAATAACATTTCTTCAACCAGCCGATAATTCTCTCCTTCATTTCCTTGGTGGCATTTCTGGTAAAGGTGATGGCCAGTATCTGGTTGGGGGCGTTATGCCTGATATGCGGGGAGAGCAGAAACTGGGTAAAGCGGAGGGTTAGAGCCCTGGTCTTGCCGGTGCCAGCTGAAGCCTTGAGGATAACAAATTCGGGGAACCCGATATCCTTGTCCCTGGTTAAAATTTCTTCCTTCTGCATGCGCTAATATTTTACTCAAAAAAGCGACCGGGGGAAGACTGTTCAGGAAAGCCGATACCGAAAGCTGTCTTGCTTGTCTTACTTGCCGGTCAGAACCTTGAAAAAGGTAAATAGTGAGAACCCGACCAGCATGATGCCCAGCACCCAGAGCAGCTTCTTGAAGGTATTTTCCTGGATTTTTGCCTGGTAATGGGAAACGATCCGCACCAGGAAGAAATACCAGACCATGGCTCCCAGCCCGCAGGACAGGGCAAAGAACACTGCCGGCCAGAAGCCTTCCCGCAGCAGCCCATGGGCGGTGACAAAGCCGGCCACGGCAATCCAGAAGGCATACAGCGAGGGATTGGAAATATACAGGAGAAAAACACCCAGCAGCGGTCTCGGGCTCTTGATTATGACCGCGTCTTTTTCCCTGACCCCGAACTTGAAGACCTTGGCATCATGGAAAAGTTTTAAGCCGAGAAATAACAGAACCACTCCGGCCGCTATCTTGAGCCAGTAGCCGTAGTTGGTGATGTTGACGGAGATGTGAAAAAACCCGACCAGGGCCACCAGGCAATAGGTCAGGTCCAGCAGGGCCGTGGTCAATCCGGCCATCATTCCGTGGAAGAAGTCCCTTTTCAGGGTCTGGGAGATGATATAGATATTGACCGGTCCTACCGGGACGGCTGCCATGAAACCTATCAGGAAACCGATCAGAATAAACATCCAGTTACCAGGACTGTAAAATAGGCTAATAAAATACCTGAAAAAAGAAAGTCATTCAAGAGAAAAGAATGAATAACCAGAATTTTTTCCTGATTTGTGTCCTGCTTGGTTCCCTTATCTACCGAGACAGTTGAGGCCCTGGCCAGGTTGCTATCTAATCCAGGTCTGTTACATCTTGGGAATGGTGGTATCCGCTGATTCTTCTTCCAGGTCGCTTTCGATACCCAGCAACTTGGCGATACCCTCGTAGACCATCTTCAGGGATTTTTTCTGTTCCTGGAGCTGAGCCAGGGTCTGTCTGACTCTCTGCAGCTCCTTCTCCACCTCGCCGTCGATAGCTGCCAGCTGGGCCCGAACATCCTCCAGAGTCTTTTTGTAAAGCTCTTCTTGTTCCTTGGAGATGCTCATCTTCTTGACTCCTTTTTAACCCTCTTTATTTATTCAGGCCGAAGCCGATTGTCACTGGCTTCCAGACCTTTACTTTAACACCATTCTTTTCAGCTGGCAAGAACTTCCATTTTTTTACGGCGTTGATGGCTTCTTTTTCCAGGGCCACGGACCCCCTGATGCCCCGGATAACAGCTGCCTCCAGGACATCTCCATTTTCTGAGATCAGGACGTTGAGCAGAACCTGTCCTTTAATACCCATCCTGCGGTCGGCTTCGGGGTAAACCGGTTCGACGGTCTTAACCACCTTCGGCTCCACATCAACCGTGTTGAGCGGAACGAGGTCACCAACCTTGACTTCCTGGGCAGGAATTATCACCTGGGGTTCGGAGACAGCCTGGTTCTGGTCGGCAGCCTTTTCTTCGGTTCCACCGGCTGTTTCGGTCCCGGTAGCCTGGGCCGGCGTTTCAGCCTGAGCCGGTGCGGTGGTGCTCGATTGCTCGGCCGGCTGCGGGTTGCTCATGGCGGCCAATTTTGTCTTTTGCTCCGGGATGTAAGGCGCGACTGTGGCCGGTTCAGCGTTTCTGGAATTCTGCTTGCCGCCACCCTGAGTCTGTCTGGACTGGGTCTTGGTTTCGCCCTGGGTTTTCTGGGCCCGGTAGGCATCCATCTGCTTTTCGATTTCTTGCTGTATCTCTGTTTCCGAGGACTGGTTATTGACGGGTTCGGTACTGCCGGTCTGGAGGGCAGCCACCTGGTTGCTGGTCTGTCCACTGAAGGCCGGGGCCTCCTTTTTCTTGAGGGTCAAAAGGGCCACCGCCCCGGCCACGGCCAGGATAGCCGCGGCCAGCCCTATGTATTTTCCGGCTCCACCGCGGGATTTTTCTTTCTTTTCTTCTTTTTCTTCTTCAATGAACCCCTTGAAAAGCGTGACCACTGGAGACGAAGTTCTTGGCTTGCTTTC
>JABLWX010000070.1 GCA_013178315.1 Candidatus Aminicenantota bacterium | reverse complement strand
ATAGACCCTCAGGCTAAACTGGCCGGGCCGGTGCCATTCAAGGAAGCGACTTTCCAGGTTATTTCGGCCACTGCCGGGAAGGACGGGATATTCAATCGTCGTATAGTTGGGGAGGGTAAGGCTCCGGTTCTGCCTGGCCAGAAGGCTGCGGTATCGATAGCGCTGACCGAGGAAGGGGCATCGTTGCTCTGGGAGTCATTCAAGAACCCGACTTCCGACGTATCGGTGCAGTATGTGCTTAAGTTTTCGGGGATAACGCCGGCCTTCCAGGCCAAGCTGAAGGTGGACTGGGACAAGGTTTACACCCAGCATGACATCAAGGCGGCGGTGGAAGGGACAGTGAAGGTGGTGAAGCTGCGGGCTGACCTGGGGGCGACGCTGGAGGAGCTGAGGCAGAAAGGGGCAATCCAGCTGGATGTTGTAGGTGAGAACGAGAACATGCAGAAGCTTCTGGAAACGGCCTACAACCACATCCTGCAGCTGATGTGCGACAAGGTTCCTGTGGGGAGCACGGCAGCTTCGAGAAGTAGTGCTTTCTTCAGGTTAAGGAATCCTGCTGACCTTAAGCATCCCTGGTCTGAACACCTCAGTTATGAGCGGCTGAATCCCGGAGTTCTGGCAACTCCGGATGATCTTGATAATACCTATCGAGGACCAAATGCCTGGGCCCGGCAGGAACAGCAGGTCTCGGGCCAGCAGCTTGATTGCAGTGCGGCAGACAGGAGAAGAGCGGACCAGCTTTATCAGAAAGGTCTGGCCCTGGCTGCGGAGAAAAAGTACCTGGAGGCCATCGACCAGTTCAAAAAGGCTTATGCTGCCTGTCCCGACCCGAAATATTATCTTCATGTCGGAACCTATTATCTGGATTACCTTTATGATTATAATATGGGATCCAGCCATCTGAAAAAGTTTGTCGAGCTGGCCGAACAAAAAAATCTTTACAGCGCTGAAAGGGAAGGGGCTGCTCGCATAGTTGCGGCCATCGATGAAGCCCGTGAACTCTTCAACCGGGGGAAGGCGCTGAGGGAAGAAGGGAAGTTTACCGAGGCTTCCGGGGAATTTCTCAGGTGCTATGAGCTGATCAAGAACCCGAGAGCCATCTACAGCGCCGGGTTGTGTTATCGGGACCTCGGGGACAAGTTTGAAGAAAATCGGAGAGCCAACTATTCCACCGCAGTTGTCTACCTGAATGAGTTTCTCCAGAATTTCGGGGAAGCCTCGCCTGAGGCCGACCTGGACGGATTAAAGAATAATGCCCTGAACGTGGTGGCCGAGCTTAATCAGAAGATTGCCTCTCTTCCCGGGTATGTTCCACCCGCAAAACCCGAACAGGCCCAGCAGGCACAAACAGGGGGAGCTACAGCCACTGGAGCTCAGCAGGCCACAGCCGGGGCGGAGAGGGCTACTGCCGGGACGCAGGCCGGAGATGTGCGGGGTGCCCTGGGACAGCAGGCCACCTCATCGGGCCAGGCCAGCGGCACTCAGCAGGCTGCTTCCGGACAGACCACAACCGGAACTACAGCCACGCAGACCACGACTCCGCCGGCTTCGACTTCCGGACAGTCTGGAAAACCGGCGCAGGCCACCACTCCGGCCGCCCCTGAAGTCAAGCCCATTGTCAGTGTCCAGCTCGGGTATAGCTTCAAACGGACCAAGCTGAGCGGCAAGTACGAGGTGGATATGAGGCGCCGCCTGCGCGAGGACCGGGAAATAGTGATGAGCGGCAACATCAGCGGGATTTACCAGAAGTACGGGGAAGACAGGAGATTTTTCACCGTGGTCAGCCTGGACGACCCGACCTTCCAGGAGAGGTCGGTGGAAGTGATACTGGACGGTCAGGATGCCGATGATTTTAAGAACTACGTCAACAGCGTATCGGTGATTTTCCGCAAGCAGCGAATGGGCGGGCCGGTGCAGACCGGTGAGGTTAAGTTTTTTGAACAGCAGTTTGCCGAGAAGGGAAATCGGCTGAGCTTCAAGTACAGCCGGGTCAACGAGGCCTCGACCGAATGGTTGAATTACGAGTACAGGACGAAATGGGCGCTTTATGGCGGGGTGGAATGGGAGAGCGACTGGGTGAAGACGGATGACTCGGTGCTGACGCTCACGCCTCCGGTTCGTCGCCGGACGATAGAGATCTCACTGGACGAGGACAACATCCTTCAGAACAAGATCAAGGCAGCGGCCATACAGGTGAAGCATAATGTTTTCGGCAAGGATGTCCTGAAGGAAGTGGTTATTAATTATGACAAGGGCGACCCGCTGGTGGTTAACTACACTTACATGCACGAAGAGGGCAAGCCGGGCTACAGCTACCGGGTAATCTGGCTGACCCTGGATGGAAAGGAAGTGGAAACCTCCTGGGTCAACCGCGAGGGCCCCTTCATCTATGCCGTCTTCAATAAATAGAATGCGATAGATTGAAAAATTGAAAACAAGCGAATAGCGAGGAGGCTAAGATGTTTCGGAAAAAAATACTCGGTTTATTACTGGCAGTCTTCTGGATGGCCGGTTTTACCGCATATGCAGTGGCCGACGTGGAACTTGATTCAGCGCCCCTCCAGGTGGCCAATGCCATACTCTTCAAGGACCACGCTGACCCGAACCTGTACTATTACATGCCGAACCAACCGCGCCTGGCCTACTGGCCGGACGGTACGCCCAAGCTTACGTTCTTAAAGTACACCAAGGCCGGGAAGGAAGAAGCCAAGGGTGGAATCCTGCATTTCTTCGTGAAGTACGGACTGGATGAACAGGAGCTGAACAGGGTCAGGCAGGAGCTGCTGAAGATAAATCCCAGGGCCAGCATCAAGGGGCCGCTGGTCTTCAAGAAGGGTTCGTTCATGGTCGTTTCTGCGGCCGTGGGCGAGGGGGGAGCTTTCACCCGGAAGATAATCGGCGAGGGCAAAGCCCCACTGATTTCCGGGTCGGAAGTTTCCGTTTCCATTGCCGTCACTCCCGAGGGAGCCACCTTCCTGGAAGAAGCCCTGCGCCAGCCGACCTACCCGGTGAGCGTCAGGTTCGAGATGACCTACGAGGGGTTGACTCCCAAGTACCAGGCCACGGCCACCATTCACTGGTCCAAGGTGCGGGAGTATTTTGACCAGTACAGCAAGTGGAGAATTTACAAGAAAAAGAAGCTCGGAATCTGGACCTGGTATGTGCAGAAGGGAACCGGGGAACTTCGTGAAATAAAAGATGAGATGACCTCGATAGGCGGAGTCAAGGTGGATATTACCGGCGAGGATCAGAACCTGGATGCCCTGATGCAGAGCCTGGTCGATACCATCATGAGGGAGATGTTCGACACCAAGCTGGACCTGCCCGAAGAGGAACCGGCCAAGGAGGGCGAGGAATCATCAAAACCCCAGGACCGGCCCTACGGCGTCAGCACCACCAGGAAAAAGGTCAGCCGGACCGATGACTGGACCATAAACCTGACCAAGCGCCTGCGGCAGGAACGCGACACCGGCCCGATGGATGCCAGCATCGGCGACGTGCTTAGAAAATTCAAGAATAATAAGAAGGTCTATGACATAATTAACCTCGATGACCCCGACCTCCAGGACCGCGTGGTCTATGCCATCCTGGACGGCGAGGATTTTGAGACTTTCAGGAAGTACATAAACTTCGTCACCGTCAGCTTCAAGAAGGTTCATAAGACCGGCGAGCCCACCACCCGGGACGTCATCTTCAATGCCCAGACCTTTGCCGAGCGGGGCAACATGCTGTCCTTTGTCTACCCCAGGCTGGGAGAGGGAGCCACCTGGCTGAGCTACGAATACAAGACGGTCTGGAGCTTTGTCGGCGGGATTAAAGTGGAAACCCCCTGGACCAAAAGCGAGGAAGCGGCCATAAACCTCTTCCCGACACACCGCTATCGCCAGATCGACATAATCGCCGACGAAGAAAACGTCAGGACCTACAACATCAAGCTGATCACGGTTACCTTCAAGAACAAGTTTGCCGACCGGGAGAAGACCGGCGAGGTGAAGCTGATGCCAGGAGAAACACTCCTCGGAAAATATGAGTATGTCCATGCCGAAAATGACCTGAATTACCAGTACCAGGTGACCTGGTTGCTGGGCGACGGCCGCCGGGTGTCTTCAGGCTGGCAGACCACCACCGAACCTTTTGTCTATGCCCTTTACCAGGAGAAGTAGAAGTAAAAATTCTGAAGAGCAGAAAAAAATAAATAAACAAAACTAAAGGAAGAGATCATTCTAGGTTGGAAGAATATTTTAGGCCATTATTTAATCACCGATCTAAAATAACAACGGCTGCTTAAACCTATAATTTGGAAATTAGAAAGACGAAGGAGCTCTTTGCTGGCAGGCGCCGAAGGTGAACCTTAAGGATGATCTTTTTTAACAAAGCCGATAATTTTATAATTTAGGATCCGGAAAGCAGGAATGGTAAATGGTAAGTTGAAAAAATATTCAACGCTCATCTTGGTACTCATCGCTGCATCGCTGACAGCTGCTTCCTGTCGGCAAAAGAATGGAGTTGAAATGGACGCGGTTGAGGCCCTGGTAAGGAAAACGGTAGGTGCTGATGAACCCGGACTGGCCCTGGCCCTGGTACAGGATGGCCGGGTCTTGTTCAGGGCAGGGCGGGGGGTAGCCGATATCAGAAGCGGACGTCCCATAGATACCGGGACCAATTTCCGCCTGGCCTCGCTGACCAAGCAATTCACGGCCACGGCTATCATGCTGCTGGTAAGGGAAGGAAAGCTCGATTATGAAACGCACCTGACAGATATTTTCCCCGATTTTCCGGAATATGGAAAGGAAATAACCATCAGGCATCTGCTGACCCATACTTCCGGACTCCCGGATTATGAAAATCTCATGCCGGAAGCTAAGCCGAACCTTCCGGTTGAAGACCAGCAAATCAATGATTACCAGGTGCTTGAACTCCTGAAAGGGGAGAAGCAGGGCAAATTCAGGCCCGGGACAAACTGGGATTACAGCAACTCGGGTTACGTGGTTCTCGGGCTGATAGTGGAAAAAGTCTCTGGAATGGCCTTCGGGATCTTTCTGAGCGAAAAAATATTCAAACCCCTGGGAATGAAGGCGACGGTCCTGTATGAAAAAGGAATTTCTGAAGTTGAAAACAGGGCCTTCGGGCATGTCCCCAAGGATGGAAATTGGATAGTCAGGGACCAGAGCCTGACCTCGGCCACCAGAGGCGACGGCTGCATTTATTCATCGGTTGACGACTTAATTCTCTGGGATAAAGCCTGGAAGGAAGGGACTTTGCTGAGCAGGGAAGAAATGGCTCTGGCCCTGACCCCGGTTGAAGTTCCGCAAAAGGGACCGGTTGATCCTTATAGCCAGCCGGCTGCCTATGGCTTCGGCTGGTTCCTGAATCCCTGGAAGGGATACCAGCGCGCCTGGCATTACGGCGAAACCGCCGGTTTTCGGACAGCCATTCATCGCTTTCTTGAAACCGGGCTGACAGTCATCGTGCTCTGCAACCGCGAAGATATTGAGGCTTCCGGCCTCGCTTTAAGGCTGGGTGACATCTTCCTGGCCGGGAAAGCGCCCGGCAAAGGAAGAAGATATTAAGGGCAGGGTGCTGGTAAAGGCGGTAATATATGAATGGTTATTCATATATTCTGTCTCCATCTTAGAGGAGGGGACTGAATGTTGAACGTAATTTTAATTATAGCCGGGGCGATATTGCAGCTCCTGGGGCTGGCCGGATGCGTGTTGCCCGTGCTGGCCGGACCGCCTCTGAATTTTGTCGGTCTCCTGTTGCTGGGCCTGGCCAGGGGCTGGAAAATGTTCAGCCCGTCATTGTGGCTGATACTTGTCGGTATCACTCTTATTACCGTGATTCTTGATTATTTGCTACCCATTGGCGGGGCCAGAAAGTATGGCTCAACGAAATGGGGCACCTGGGGTGCTTTTCTGGGCATGCTGGTTGGAGTATTTTTCTTCCCCCCCGTGGGTCTTATAATCGGTGCTTTTTTGGGCGCGGTTGTTGGAGAGCTCCTGGCCGGCAAAGAAAACAGGGAAGCGCTCAGGGCCGGCTGGGGCGTATTTATCGGCTACTTTGTTTCCATGCTGTTAAAACTGGTCGCTTCGGGCGTCATGACCTTCTTTTTCATCAGGACCCTTGTGAAATAATAATTCAACAGTAATTATCTCGGTCTTGCCAGCCTAAACCAGGATTTCTTTGGCCCAGCCCAGCTTCTTAATTTCTATGTTTTCCAGCTTGCTCTGGCCCAGCTTGTAAACGGTGTCGGCTGCTTCGATGCAGATGGGTGGGGGAGAGATGGGCCAGGGCTCACCGCGAAGTTCGTCCCTTTTCGCCTGGATGATTTTCAAACCAACGGCGTCGAGGGCTACCGGGTCGGTGCTGGCCAGCAGTCCCTTATAGGGCCAGCGGTAGCGCGGGTCGAACTGCGGTCCCTTGTCGCAGACCGGGCGCAGGGCGTCGACAATTATCAGCCTGGTTTTTCCTTTGACCTGGGGCAGGTGCCAGATTTCTCCCAGCTTGGCGCTGTCTTCGTAATGGTAATTCCTGGGAGCACCGGAGAACATGATGTAATTCTTTATGACCGTCCCGATTCCGGTCAGCCAGTGAGCTTTGAGGCCCGGGACAGAAATCAGGGCGGTAATTGGCTCCAGGTCGACCTTTCGGCCCTGGGCGTTTCGGATATTTTCTTCCGGTAGGCCGGCGGCCACCAGCGATTCTTTGATTACATCCAGGAGTTCCTGGTGAGTCGGGTTCATCATGGGGGTCGGGACCAGGCCCACAACATCCTTCGGGCTGACCAGCGACAGCCAGGCCTGCTTGACATCTTTTTTGCCCGTTATTTCCAGCAGAATCCTGTCCACCATCCCGGCCAGAATTTTCTTGTTGACATTCATCTGGTCATCCAGGACATTTTCATCACGGACCAGCAGGACCAGGCTCTTGCCTCCGGCCTTCTGGACGGCTTCTGCGGCCAGCGATTTTTTCACCCAGTCAGGTGTAACCAGGGTGAGCCCCAGGGTGGTGCCGACGGTTCCCCTTATAAAATCCCGCCGGGTAATTGTTCTTTTCTCTTTCATTGAACCCTCCTCTTATTAATTTCTTACTATTTTTGATTTTATCATCTCAGCTCCAGCTGGACAAACAATTTCTTAACCGCGGCTTCTTCCGGCGCCTCAAAGACCAGGACCAGGTAGTTACCGGCGAGCTTCCAGCCCAGCCAGCCGTCTTCTACCTGGATGGCTTTTTCTTTCTCAGAGAGAGAGATTTCTGCCAGCCTTTCCGCTTTTTCCTGTAGATAAGCTCCCAGGAAATCGGCCAGGGCCGCCCCGGCCTTCTGTACTTCCGGGTACTTGATTATTATCATGCGGGCCGACTTTTTATTAGCAAGATCACGCTGGGTCCATTCCGTGTAAATGGCCTCGCGGGTCGGGTCAAGATGCAGAATGTTCTCGTGGCTGAGATAGTATAAAGAATTCAATATCAGGTGGGAATGGAAGTAGCTGGTTCTGTCTTTTTTAATCTGCCAGATGCTATCTGCTTTGGGCCTGATGACATCGAGGAGCGCGGGAAATGTGGCTTGAGAAGCGTGGCCGGCGATGGTTTTGCCCAGTTTCAGGATGATTTCTTTAACCCCGGGAGTTTCACGCAGGGCCAGGACGCGTAGATAAAGGTTATCTACGCGGGCCCGCAGCAGGCCCTCACCATAAAGCGCTGTATATGCAGGGCAAACGGGGTTCTCAGGAAGGGGACCGGTCCCGGGACTCAGGTTGGCTGGCTCGCCCGACCAATCGAGAGACAGCAGACCAAAGGCCTCGTCCGGGTGCTTCATCTCATAGATTTCAACCAGGATTTCGTTTTCAGCCCCATCCAGGTATTTATAAACAAGGAGCCTCTCAAATTTATAGGCCAGGTAGAGTTCGCCACCGCCGTCCATGTAATCAAAAATAGTCTCCCGGGTTATCGTCTGCGGGGGACCTTCCAGTTTCCAGCTGCCTATTATTTCCGGCAGGCTGATGCTGTCAGCTCTAATCATGTCTTCCTCTCCTTTAGAACAGGCAAAAGAAAAAGCAAATAGAAAAAGCAGGAACAGGGCCGGGAGGCCAATATACTTTCTTTCGGGTTCGTTGCTGGCCATAGCTTTGGGGATCAATGTCCTTTGAAATTAAATTTTAGCCCGGTTCTCCTTTTTTATCCATAGATATTTTTGCCATAAAATAACAATTACCCGGTCTGCGTCGTATTAAGAAATAGGATGGTTCCCGAGGCCTTGCTTTGCCTGAATGGGCCTGAAGCTAATTGAGACAGGATCAGTTTTAATTTACATTATAAAAAGGGAGGGTTTCTATGTGTAAAAGAAAAATCATGGAATGGTGGCTCTCTATCTTTCTTCTATTAATTGCCATGATTCCTGTAACTGAAGCCATGGCCCAGCAGGCGCCACCGAAAGATGGGTATGCCCTGCTGGATTCTCTAAGCCAGGTCTTCGATGTCATTTCTACTGACCGGGATTATCTCCAGAAAGTCAACCAGCTTATCACTGGCCTGATGGTTGAGGCCCGCCGGGCCCGGGACAAGAATCTCATCGACAGGGTGTTCTTCGCCCGGTATCACCGGCTTCTCGGCCTGATCAAGCTTACCCTTGACCCGGACCCTGAAAAGATTCTGACCCCGGTCATCGACCAGGTGGTTGAAGATTTTATCCGCGAGGTCCTGACTGAAGACTGGAGAGCCGAGAGGTCGGAAAACATGCTGCTGCTGGCCACGGCCATACGCGATGAAATTATCAACCTCCGGCTCCATCTGGATGACCTGGAGAAAAAAGAAAGATTGATAAGGGAATGGGACCAGAAAATGAGGCGGGCAGAATAGAAGCCGCGGATCAAAATCCGGAGATGGTCTCCTGAATCGGACCTGAATCTCCGCCGCGTTGCTTCCCCAAATTCCTCATTGCCCGGATACTATCTCATGGCCGGAAAGAAAATAGCGGTTGACTTTGGCCGCTATAAGTGAAACCATGGGGCGGCGGAGGGAATTAATGTGCAATTTCTGTCACCAGCACGGGGAAGGGAAGAAGTGGTACCTGGAAGCCAGGAACTACTCTGAAGACCTCCTGAGCGACCTCAAGAGGCGCCGGTTCATCGAGAATTTTTTCGCTTACGGGCCGGACAGCTTGAAGAAGAGTGAGCAGCAGCTCCAGCTCCTGGACCGGCTTCCCGCCCTGCTGAGGGGATTCATCCGCAAGAAAGTTACTAAAAGGCAGATGCCCTACCACTTCGGCCAGGTCATCCCGATCGAGGACGTGGAAAAAATTCTGGAAATGACCACTTCTGTAGTTCGCCTGGCCTGCATCTGTCGCCACTCTCTCCTGGGTTCCGAGCAACGTTTCTGCTACGGCCTGACCATTTCTCCCCAGGGGAACGGGATGTCCAGCATCTTGAAAGAAATTGACGCCTCTTACCTGATAGGTCCGCAGACCGGAGGCCTGGAGTACCTGACAAAAGAAGAAGCCCTGGAGCACATGCGGCAATGTGAACTGGACGGATTATGCCACAGCCTCTGGACTTTTATCACCCCGTTTATCGGCGGGCTATGTAATTGCTCTTTGCCCGGGTGCATGGCCCTGAGGACTACCGTGTTGCACAAGACCCCGGTTATGTTCAGGGGAGAATACCTGGCCGTCGTTGACCAGGAGAAATGCATCGCCTGTGGTGAGTGCCAGAAAATCTGTCCGTTTGAGGCTTATCTTCCCGGCAAAAATGGAGATAAGGCGGCGGTCAATATAAGAAAATGCTATGGCTGCGGAATCTGCCGAGGTGTCTGCCCGGCTGAAGCCATCAGCCTGGTCGACCGCCAGTCTGTGCCCGAGGTGGCCCAGCTCTGGCTCTGAATATTAGAATCGATATTGACAAGCCAAACAACATTCCTTTTTCTAATTTCTAATAGGCCACCAATCTCCGATTTTTCTTGACTTTGCCCGGGCCGGAATTTATGCTTGATTATGGAGCAGAGGGAAGGAAAAGATCATTTCCAAAACCGAGATAATCTTTTTCTCAAATAGTTTATTCTGACCAGGAAAGGAGAGAGGAATGGGCATCTTTGGCAAATCGTTCAGCGAGAAGGTGCAGGAGGCGGTTGATATCATCAACAAGTCAGGCCTCGGAGTTGAGAACCTGAGAGCAAAAATTGAGGGCAAGGTGGTAACCCTGGAAGGGCTGGCCGATAGCATGGAAGCCAAGGGCAGGGCCATGCTGGAGTTCAACAAGATGGTCAACACGGAAAATACCATAAACCGGATTCAGGTTAAGGCTGAAGCCAAGGCTCCGACCCCGCCAGGTGCAACTCTTCCGGGGCCGGCCGCGGCCACCGATTATGAAATTTACGAGGTCAAACCGGGCGACACCCTGGGCCACATCGCCCAGCGCTTCTACGGCAAGGCCAGTCTTTACCCCAAAATCTTTGAAGCCAACCGGGACGTCCTGACCAACCCGGACCTGATAAAGGTCGGGCAGAAGCTGAAAATCCCAAGACTCAAATGACCGGACTCCTGGCAGCTTTTGGCCTGGCCGCGGCTACCGGGCTGAATGCCTACCTGCCCTTATTAATCGTGGGGGCCCTGGCCCGTTATACTGACCTGATCACCTTAAAATCTCCCTGGAGCGCCCTGACTCATCCGGTGGTGCTGGCAGTCCTGGTGGTCCTACTGATAATAGAGATAACGGTTGATAAAATTCCTGCGGTTGACACCATCAACGATGTTATCCAGACCTTTATCCGGCCGGCGGCCGGAGCCGTTCTGTTTGCGGCCAGCAGCAACGTTATCAGTGATATGAGCCCGGTCCTGGCCATGGTCTGTGGCCTGCTGGTGGCCGGGGGAGTTCACGCCGCCAAGGCCACGGTCAGGCCTGGGGTTACGGCCACCACGGCTGGCCTGGGAAACCCGGTGGTCAGCGCGGTTGAAGATACCGTCTCAGGGATAACCACCCTGGTAGCTATAATTATCCCCGCCCTTATCCTGGTAATCTTTATAGTAATTCTCTACCTGTTTGTCCGCTGGCGCAGGAAAATCAGCAAAAGGAATTAGCGAGCTTTTTTCCTGAACAGGCTGATAATAAAGAGGATTATCAGCGCACCGACGATAGCCCCGATGAAGCCGGCTGTTTGGCCGGGCTGATAAATGCCCAGGGCTTTGCCCAGGTAGGTGGCCACAAACGACCCGGCTATGCCGAGCAGGGTGGTCATGATCCAGCCCATGTTTTCTTTGCCGGGAAAAATGAACTTGGCGATTATGCCGGCGACCAGGCCCAGAAGAATGGTCCAGATGATATGCATTTTCTCCCTCCTTCAGTTTGGATTATATATTTTATCCTTAATTAATATCAAATGCCGTCGCCGGTTTATGCCGATTTCTTCTATTGTCAAAAATTTATGACCAGGGAGGTGGTGAAGAAAGAATCCAGCTTTTTCAGCGAGTAGGGAACGGTTAGACCGGTGGGCAGGCCCAGGTCATCAAACAGGGGCAGAAAGGCGGTGGCCGGAAGATTGGCATAAAGCATCTTGTAGCTGGCCTTGAGGGCCATGGCCCGGGAGATTGAGGCGGTCAGGGAGTTGGTCCAGTCAAAGCGCCAGTCCTTCATTTCCTTCAGGTTCTCGTCAAAGACAAAAAGTGTGGAAAATGATGATTTATCAGAAAATTTCTGTTCACCCAGAAGGTCAAAGCGGAAACCGGCAAAGGAAGTGGCTTCCTGCCCGATGTATTTTCTGGAAGAGTAGGTCAGGCCGGCATTCATCTTAACATTGGTTCTTTCTTTTTCTATCCAGGCATAACCCAGCCCGGCAATAACCATGTAGCGCCGGTCAACGCCGGCAAACTTGTTGCGGTCCCAGCTCGCCCCCAGCTGGCCGAGCAGCTTGCTGGAGAACTTTCGCTCGTAGGCGCCGGAAAGCAAATAATTCTCGGCTACCAGGTTCTTGGTGGTTTCTTCCACGACATAATAATCAGTTTCAGTTCCCACCGCCCAGCGGTCGTAGGTGGTGGCCGTGCTGCGCAGGATAAAACTCTTAAAGGTCAGGCTGTCCCTGGTCCATTTCCGGGTCAGGTTCGTTCCCAGGCTGAAGGCTGAGGTGGCCGTGTTGCCGCCGGTAACCACGTAGCTCAGCTCGGCCGTGGCTTTCCAGGGACCCAGCAGCCCTGCCTTTTCCTTGGTTTCTTCGGCCGCCGCGGGCAGGCTGGCCAGCATACCCAGAAAAATCGAGATGGCCAGACAGGACAGCCCCACCCGGGAGAATTTTCTGAAAGTTTTCATCTCTCTCTCCTTGCTGACTTAAGTAGGCCCTTAAATTAAATATTATTGATGGTTTCCTGTCAAATAATTCCCGGCTTAGGGACATCGGATGTTCGGTTCCCGCCCGCCGGTCGGGCGAAATTATTAAAGCTTGACCGGGAAGCGATATCAGGGTATAAAAATATCTCGGGATTTAAGGTTCTTTGATAAATTTTTAAGACTCCGAGCCGGCGGGCCTGGAGCCAGAAGGTATGGACGCCGGCCGACAGGGTATGGCTGGAAACGGCCACTGCCTCCCGCTCAGGAAAGGAGTCCGGACTGAATTTTCAGGGCATGCTTTCCTGGTGGAAGGCATGCCCTTTTTTTTGGTCTATCGTGCCATGCCGACCGATTGGCCTGGCCAAAACCAGAGTTGCTGTGGGAGGGTTCGGTAAAGAAATTTCAGGGGTGGAGAAAAAGCATAACTAGAAGGAAAAGATCTGGTTGTGGCTCCAGGACAACGAGCAGCAATTTTAAGAACAAATGATGAATATAAAGATGAATCTAAAATGAAAATCTGGAGCGCGGAGTTGACCGGGCTTGCGGCTTGAAAAAGATTGCCCGATGGCCAGGAGCCGGAAAAGGAAATGGGCGTTGAGTAAGGCAGGATGATGACTGGAAATAGAAGCCAGGGAAATTCAGAGGCGCGAAGCCCAGAAAAGAGAGCTTTTTATTTTTTGCTGGTTGTCCTGGTTCTTTTTCTGGCCTGGACGGCCGTTTCCAGGTTGAAACCGGGCAGGGACAATCAGGCCGGGTCGGTTATTGAAAGCAGCCCGAAATTAGATGGATTCAAGCCGGAGATTGTTCTGGCCACCACCACCAGCCTCTACGACAGCGGTTTGCTGGAGGCACTGGTGCCCCTTTTTGAAAAGAAAAGCGGGTTCAGGGTCAAGGTACTGGCTGTGGGCACCGGGGAAGCCCTGGCCCTGGGCCGGCGCCAGGCGGCTGACCTGCTCCTCGTTCATGCCCCGGAGCCCGAGAGAAAGTTCATGGAAGAAGGTTATGGACAGAGCCGGAAAGAATTCATGACCGGTGATTTCGTTTTAGCCGGACCGTCTTCTGACGCCGCCCAGATTAGAGGTCTGGGTTTTGTTGAGGCTTTTTCCAGGATTGCTTCCGGGCACTTTCCTTTTGTCAGCCGGGCTGATAATTCCGGAACCCACGACCTGGAAATGAAAATCTGGGCCGAAGCGGGAATCAGGCCTTCTGGCCGCTGGTACCTGGAAACGGGCCAGGGAATGGCTGAAAGCCTGAGGATAGCCTCGGAGAAGCAGGCTTACATCCTGACTGATTACCCCACTTTTTACCGGCTCGGGCCTCGCTTGAATCTTAAAGTTCTGGGCCGGGATGAAAAATACAAGAATGTTTACTCGGCCATCGTGGTAAAAAATAAATCCGGCCAGGTAAACGAAGCCGGGGCCGGGGCCTTTATTGATTTTCTGTTCTCAAGAGAAGCACAGAGTTTAATAGACGAGTTTGACCGGGACTCAAGGACGGGTAAACCCCTGTTTCAGGCCCTGAGACCCGGAAACGAGACCGGAGAATCGGAGTGATGAGCCTTAGAGAAATCATCCAGGTAACCTGCCTGAGCCTGCTGGTATCCGGTTCGGCCGTGCTGCTGGCCATGCTGGCCGGGTTGCCGGCAGCGGTTCTCCTTTATCTCAAGAAATTCCCTGGCAAGAAGCTGATCACTGCCCTGGTCAATACCGGGATGGGACTGCCTCCGGTGGTGGTCGGGCTGCTGGTGGCCGTGCTCTTCTGGCGCACGGGGCCGCTCGGCTTCCTGGGGATGATGTACACCCCGGTGGCCATGGTCATTGCCCAGTTCATTATCGCCCTGCCGCTGGTTGTCGGCTTATCCCTGGCCGCCTTCGAGCAGGTTGACCCCGAGGTCCTGCTTCAGGCCAGGGCTCTCGGAGCCAGCGGGTTACAGACGGTCAGGGTTTTGTTCAGGGAATCGAGGCTGGGCCAGTTAGCGGCCATCATCGCGGCCTTCGGCGGGGTCATTTCTGAAGTCGGGGCGGTGATGATGGTCGGCGGCAACCTTAAAGGCTACACCCGGGTGCTGACCACGGCCATCGTCCAGGAAACGAGAATGGGCAACCTCCGGTCGGCGATGTACCTGGCCCTGATTCTCCTGGCCCTGAGCTTTTTGATTAATCTATTTTTAACTTCACTCCAGCGCAAAGGAGCGAGCAGGTGGCAAGGCCCGAGCTGGAAGTAAGAGACCTGGTTGTTCAGGTTGCCGGACGAAAGATACTTGAGGTCTCCTATTTTGACCTGCGAAAAGGGGAGTGCCTGACCCTGTTCGGGCCCAACGGCTCGGGAAAAAGCTCCTTCTTGAGAACCATTTCACTGCTGCAGAAGCCCGAGTCCGGTGAAATTTATTACCAGGGCCAGGCCGTCGGTCCAGGGGACCGTAAGCGACTCCAACAGAAAATTGTCTACCTTCTCCAGAAGCCGGTTTTCTTCCGGGGAACGGTCCGGGATAACCTGCTGCTGGGTTTAAGATTCAGGCGGCTTGACCGGGAAACGCAGCAGGCCCGGCTGGAAAAAATAGCCGGGCTCTTCAACCTGCATTCACTGCTGAACAGCTCTCCTGACGAGCTATCTGGCGGGGAAAGGCAGCGGGTGCACCTGGCCCGGGCCTTCATCCTGGAGCCGGAGTTCCTGTACCTGGACGAGCCCTTCAACGGGCTGGATGTTCGCTTCCGGGAAGAGCTCATGTCGGATTTTCATAGAATAAGGAAGGTCACCGGTGTCACCGCCGTTCTCGTAACCCACATTCGCCAGGAAGCCGTCTACCTGGCCGACAGGATGGCGGTGATGCTCGGTGGGCGGATTGTCAGGGTTGGGACACCGGAAGAAATTTCCTCCGCCCCGGACAGCCCTGAAGTCTCCCGGCTCATGGGCCAGGAAGCCCTGGTGGAAGGGGTGGTGGAGAAAGCGGACAACGGGCTTCTTGAGATCCGCGGGCACGGCCAGACCATCTATGCCTTTGGCGGGCAGAAAGCGGGCGACCGGGTGGTCCTGACCTTCCGGCCGGAAGAAGTCATCCTGGCTCCGGCCAGGCCAGCCAGCAGCGTCAGGAACTGGTTTGAGGCTGAAGTCAGTGAAATCAGGCCCTATGACCGGATGCTGCTGGTGCTTATGGACTGCGGTTTCAGGCTTAAGGCGTTTGTTTCCAGGAGTTCGGTTGAAGAACTGGGGCTGAGGCCCGGGAGCAAGGTCTGGGCTGGCATCAAGGCCACGGCCCTGACCACCGGGCCGGGTCTTCAAGAGACAGGTTTTCCTGAAAATGAAAAATAGTCGTGGAGTGAAAAGATGATTTCCTATGAACAGGCGAAAAATCTGGTTATGGAAAGGGCCAGGGTTCTGGGAAAAGAAGAGGTGGCCCTGGCCGGGGCCCCGGGCAGGGTGGCTGCGGCCGAAATCAGGTCCAAGATACCGGTGCCGCCCTTCCGTAATTCCGCGGTTGATGGTTATGCCATAAGAAGCGAAGACACCGCGGGCCAGGCCGGGCCGGCCAGGTTAAAACTCAGGGCCGAACAGCCGGCCGGAGAGTATTTCAGGAAAAGACTTGGCCCGGGGCAGACGGTCAAGGTCATGACCGGGGCGCCAGTGCCGGCCGGGGCCGATTCGGTCGTGCCGGTGGAAGAAGCTGAAGAAAAAGATGGAGTTATTTTTATAAAGCGTGAATTCAAGGCCGGTGAAAATGTCCGGGAAGCGGGGGAGGATGTAAAAAAGGGCCAGGTGATAATTACTGCGGGCACGGTCCTTCGAGCTCCCCACCTCGGGCTCCTGGCCGCCTGCGGGGTCAGCCGGGTCAAGGTCTACCGCAGGCCGAAGGTGGCCGTGCTCATAACCGGGAATGAGCTCTGCCGGCCGGGGGAAAAACTTCTCCCGGGAAAAATCTATGATTCCAATTCCATAATTCTTGAAGCTCTGCTTGAAACCAGCCCGGCCGAGCTGGTGGCTTTAAGGCAGGTTAGGGATGATTTCAAGAGCCTGACCGCGGCCCTGCGAGCTGCAAAGGGCAAGGCGG